>NZ_JBEYVO010000006.1:303422-361645 GCF_040644055.1 Streptomyces sp. NPDC047043 | reverse complement strand
CTTCGTACTCACCCTCACGGGCTTTCCTCCGGGCGCTTCCCTTCGGTCTTGCGTTTCCGACTCTATCAGACCGTTTCCCGGCCCGATTTCCTCGGTGCTTTCCAGGTTCCCGCTTTCGCGTTTCCCTTTCCGGCGGCTCCGACTTTATCAGAACTTTCGAGCCGGACTGACCGGCCACTCATTTCTGGTTGATCGGAAGTGGCTTCATCGAAATCCATGTTCCGAGAAGCAGACAGACACTCACCGTTGCCGACCGGACTAGATCCAGTTCCAGGCAACTGTTCGAATCTACCTCCCCACTTGGTCCGTGTCAACGGCTCCCGTGGGGCGAAGGAGAGACTAACAGCTCAGCGGGTGTGTCCGCACATCAGGCGGCCGTCGGAACCGTGGCGCTGCGCTCGACCGCATCGACGTCGCCCGTCTCTCCGGCGCGGGCCGCTCGGCCGCCCAGGACGAAGACGTACATAAGGAAGGCCAGCTCGGCAGCGATTCCGATGCCTATTCGGGCCCAGGTGGGCAGGCCCGACGGGGTCACGAAACCTTCGATGGCGCCGGAGACGAAGAGGACCAGCGCAAGGCCGATTGCCATGCCCACGGCAGCGCGCCCCTCCTCGGCAAGGGCAGTGCGTCGGGAGCGCGGTCCCGGGTCGATGACGGTCCAGCCGAGGCGGAGTCCGGTGCCGGCGGCTACAAAGACGGCGGTCAGTTCGAGCAGACCGTGCGGCAGGACGAGGCCGAGGAAGGTGTCGAGCCGTCCGGCCGAGGACATCAGACCGAAGCCGACGCCGAGATTGAGCATGTTCTGGAAGAGGATCCAGAGGACAGGCAGACCGAGGAAGACGCCCAGGATCAGGCACTGGGCCGCTGCCCAGGCATTGTTCGTCCAGACCTGGGCCGCGAAGGAGGTTGCGGGGTGGCTGGAGTAGTACGTCTCGTACTGACCCCCGGGGCGAGTGAGCTCGCGCAGTTCACTGGGGGCCGCGATGGTGGCCTGCATTTCTGGATGGGTGCCTATCCACCAGCCAAGGAGGACAGCAACGACGGTGGACAGAAGCGCGGTGGGCACCCACCAGCGGCGTGATCTGTAGACCGCGGCGGGGAAGCCGTGTGCAAGGAAGCGTGTGACGTCTCTCCAGGAGGCGCGCCGGGTGCCTGTCACGGCACTACGCGCGCGTGCGACGAGTTGGCTGAGCCGCCCGGTCAGCTGGGGATCGGGAGCGCTGGACTGGATCAAGGAGAGGTGGGTGGCCGTGCGCTGGTAAAGGGAGACGAGTTCGTCGGCCTCGGCACCGGTGAGGCGACGTTGGCGTCTGAGCAAGGCGTCGAGGCGGTCCCACTCAGCCCGGTGGGTGGTGACGAAGACGTCGAGGTCCATCGGTTTGCCTGCTCCTCGGCTGTTCGTCGGCGGCTCGTCATGGATGTCAGCTTGTCGTACTGCGGCGCAATGCGCCCTCAGCTTGGCAGACTGGCCGTTCTGAGGGCAGGCCAGGGGAAGGACGACGGGCGTGAGTGAGCTGGTGACGGGCGAGGCGGTGGCGTTGGAGTTGCGCCCCGCGAGGCTGCCCAGCAGGGCGCTTGCGATAGTGCTCGACCTGGCCGTGGCCGTGGTCGTCTACATCGCTCTGACCATCGCGCTGATCGCTTCCACGTCTTCGCTGGACGAGGCGGCGCAGGTCGCGGTGTCGATCGCAACCTTCGTGCTGGTACTGGTGGGCGGGCCGATCGCGGTCGAGACGCTCAGCCATGGGCGGTCGCTGGGGAAGATGGCCTGCGGGCTGCGGGTGGTGCGGGACGACGGTGGGCCGATCCGGTTCCGGCATGCGCTGGTCAGGGGTGGAATCGGAGTGGTCGAGATCCTGATGACCTTTGGGGTCATCGCCTGCATCGCGTCCTTCGTGTCCGCTCGCGGGCGGCGGCTCGGCGATGTGTTCGCCGGGACTCTTGTCGTACGGGAAAGGCTGCCTGTCGCGCGGACGGGTTTTCTGCCTCCGCCTCCGCCCTGGCTGGCCGGGCGGTTCGCGGAGCTTGATCTGTCTGCGGTGCCGGACGGGCTGTGGCTCGCTGTCCGGCAGTATCTGTCGCGGATGCAACAACTGGACCCGCAGGTCGGCTGGACCATGGCGGAACAACTCGCCTCGGACCTCGCGGCTCGTACGGGTACGCCGGTGCCGCAGGGTGTTCCGCCTACGGCGTATCTGGCGGCGGTGGTGCAGGAGCGGCAGGCCCGGGAGGTGCGTCGCACCTTCGCGAACGGCCCGTCTGCGAGCGCGCCGGTTGCGGCAGGCCTGGGCGCGAGTCCACAGCCTGTGGATGGCGCGCCGACGGCTGGAGCTCCGGGCGGTTACATGCCTCCGGCGGGGACTCCCGGAGTTGCGACTTCCCCGTCTGCCGTGTCGCGGGATGTGCCGACGAGCGATCGTCCCCCTGCCGGGGCGAGCGAGGCTGACCAGACCACGGGGTTCGTACCGCCGGCCTAGTCACTGCCTCGGCTTCGGTGGTGTGCCGCACGAGCAGTCGGATCCGTGCGGCGACGCCGCGTCTGCCCTCGCCGCCCGGTTCGCCTCCCTGCCAGTTCGGCTCCCTCCGGCTCAGGCGAGGGTGGACGGCGGTGACTCGAGGTCTTCGAGTTCGATGCCGGGCGCCGAGAGCACCACGTCGCCCGCGATGTGCACGGCGTGCTGCTCGCCGGTGTCCAGGGCTGTGACCTGGTATTCGTCCACGGTCAGAGGGGCGTTGTCAGTGGCGTGTGTTTCTCTGTTCACCAAGGCCCAGGACTGGTCCACGGTGCGCGGGGCGAGGACGGGGTCTGTGAAGGCGACGAGGCGTACGCGGGTTGCTGAGGCGGAAGGGGTGAGGCGCAGGAGACGGGTGGTGGCAATGAGGAACGCGGGGGACGTGCCGGTGAAGGCGTGGGCGTGGACGTTGCCTTCGGTGGCACGAGACCCGGTCGGGTCCGTACGGACCCAGGTGACACCGTCGAGGGCTGCACCGCGCACCTGCCAGCCGGCTGCGTGGAGTTCGAGGCGGATGGGGCGGCCGAGTTCGTCGAGGGCAAGGTCGACAGAACCGCTGTGCTCACCCGTCGGGGTGGCCAGTTGGGAGACATAGCGCCAGCCGGAAGGGCCGGGGGCGCAGTGGAAGTGCTCTTCTGCGAGGGGGGTGTGATCGTGCGGATCGTGGAGCGAATAGCGGCCGCGGGGCATGGGGGTCCTGGGTCTTGACGGGCTGATCCGGGCGCGGCGGCCAAAGGGGCAGGCCCCCGACACGGGGGTGCGGGGGCCTGCCTTGGCGGAACTGCTGCTGGTGGGCGTGTCAGCGCACCGACGCGCTCACCGCAGCGGCGCCGAGCCGCTCAGTAGCGGTAGTGGTCCGACTTGTACGGGCCCTCGACCTTCACGCCGATGTACGAGGCCTGCTCGGGGCGGAGCGTGGTCAGCTTCACGCCGAGCGAGTCCAGGTGCAGGCGGGCGACCTTCTCGTCGAGGTGCTTGGGCAGCGTGTAGACGCCGGTCGGGTACTCGGACTGCTTGGTGAACAGCTCGATCTGGGCCAGGGTCTGGTCCGCGAACGAGTTGGACATCACGAAGGACGGGTGGCCGGTGGCGTTGCCCAGGTTCAGCAGGCGGCCCTCGGACAGCACGATGATCACCTTGCCGTCCGGGAACGTCCACGTGTGGACCTGCGGCTTGACCTCGTCCTTGACGATGCCGGGGATCTTGGCGAGACCGGCCATGTCGATCTCGTTGTCGAAGTGGCCGATGTTCCCGACGATGGCCTGGTGCTTCATCTTGGCCATGTCCGAGGCCATGATGATGTCCTTGTTGCCGGTCGTGGTGACGAAGATGTCGGCCTTGTCGATGACCTCGTCGAGGGTCGTGACCTGGTAGCCGTCCATCGCCGCCTGCAGCGCGCAGATCGGGTCGATCTCGGTGACGATGACGCGGGCGCCCTGGCCGCGCAGGGACTCCGCGCAGCCCTTGCCCACGTCGCCGTAGCCGCAGACGACCGCGGTCTTGCCGCCGATGAGGACGTCGGTGGCGCGGTTGATGCCGTCGATCAGGGAGTGGCGGCAGCCGTACTTGTTGTCGAACTTCGACTTGGTGACGGCGTCGTTCACGTTGATCGCCGGGAACAGCAGGACGCCGTCGCGCTGCATCTCGTACAGGCGGTGGACGCCGGTCGTGGTCTCCTCGGTCACGCCGCGGATCTCCGAGGCGAGCTGGGTCCACTTCTGCGAGCCATTGGTGATGGTGCGGTTGAGGAGTTCGAGGATGACGCGGTGCTCCTCGTTCTCGGCGGTGTCGACCGAGGGGACCTTGCCGTCCTTCTCGTACTCGACGCCCTTGTGGACGAGGAGGGTGGCGTCACCGCCGTCGTCGAGGATCATGTTCGGGCCGCCGGTGGGGGTGTTCGGCCAGGTCAGCGCCTGCTCCGTGCACCACCAGTACTCCTCCAGGGTCTCGCCCTTCCAGGCGAAGACCGGCACGCCCTGCGGGTTCTCGGGCGTGCCGTTCGGGCCGACGGCGATGGCGGCGGCCGCGTGGTCCTGGGTGGAGAAGATGTTGCAGGAGGCCCAGCGGACCTCGGCGCCCAGGGCGACCAGGGTCTCGATGAGGACGGCGGTCTGCACGGTCATGTGCAGGGAGCCGGTGACGCGGGCGCCGGCCAGCGGCTGCGTCTCGGCGTACTCCTTGCGGATCGCCATCAGGCCGGGCATCTCGTGCTCGGCGAGGGTGATCTCCTTGCGGCCGAACTCGGCCAGGGAGAGGTCGGCGACCTTGAAGTCCTGTCGGTTGTCGACAGTCGTCATTGCGAGCTGCTCCTCGGGGTTGGGTCGAGGTGGGTACGGCTGGTCTGCGCGGCGGCGGACACAGGGGTGCCCGAAGAGGACACAGGCATGCCCGGTGCGCGCAGCGCAGTCCGTCGGAGGCCCTCTCTCCCTCGGTCGGTCCGCGATGGGACCGCCCGACCGCCATCAGCAGCGACGTCTGGCTCCACCCCAAGCTACACCGGCCGACCCGACCGCCCCAGTCCGGCTCCGAACAGATCGCGCCGATCGCGGCGCACGACGGGTGGGGCTCGCGGAGGCCGGGGAGAGCGATAACAAGACACGTACGAACGGGAGAACAGGAGTCAACAGACCAGGGTGAACAGGACTTTTGCATCTTTGAGTCGGTCGAGTGGTGGTGCAGGATGCCCTGCAGATCGGGAACTGCTGATCGATCTTGCGGGGCGTCCGGGACGGCGCTTCGCGCAAACAAAGGCGTTAGGAGATCGACGTGACCAGTCCGGCCGGCCCTCCCCCCACGGGCGGCGGCAACGGCGAGCGCAGGCGTGTGAAGCTGCTCGCGGTGACCGCATGCCCGACCGGCATCGCACACACGTACATGGCTGCGGAGAAGCTCGCGCAGGCTGCCGAGAGCCGCGGCATCGAGATGAAAGTGGAGACCCAAGGATCAATCGGGGCTGAAAACGTCCTCGATGACAACGATGTCAGCACCGCGGACGGCGTCATCGTCGCCGCGGACAAGGACGTGGACCTGAGCCGTTTCGCAGGCTTGCGGGTTCTCAAGGTCGGGGTGGCGGAGGGCATTCACCACCCCGACCGGCTGATCGAGCAGGTGCGGTCGGCGCCCGTGCATGAGCCCGGGAGCACGACGGCAGCCTCCTCGGGAGTTGGCGGGAAGGAGCGGAGCGTCGCGTACAAGGCGCTGATGAACGGGGTCAGTTACATGATCCCGTTCGTGGTGGTCGGCGGGCTGTTGATCGCCATCTCGCTCTCGCTCGGCGGGCACACGGACCCCTCGGGCGGCCTGGTCATCCCGAAGGACTCCTTCTGGATGGACGTGAACAACATCGGGGTCATCGGCTTCACGCTGATGGTGCCGATCCTGTCCGGGTACATCGCGTACGCCATCGGCGATCGGCCCGCCCTCGTGCCGGGCATGATCGGTGGCTGGATCGCCAACACCGGGTCGTTGTACGACTCGAAGGCGGGCGCCGGGTTCATCGGGGCGATCGTGACCGGGTTCCTGGCCGGGTATCTGGTGCTGTGGATCAAGAAGGTCCGGGTGCCGAAGTTCGTGCAGCCGATCATGCCGATCATCGTGATCCCGATCGTGGCGACGACGGCGCTCGGGATGTTCTTCATCTACGTCATCGGCAAGCCGATCTCGTGGGTGTTCGAGCACCTGACCAGCTGGCTCAGCGGGATGACGGGTACGAGTGCGGTTCTGCTCGGTGCGATTCTGGGGCTGATGATCGCGTTCGACATGGGCGGGCCGGTCAACAAGACGGCGTTCCTGTTCGGCGCCGGGCTCATCGCGACCGGCAACCAGACGGTCATGGGCATGTGTGCGGCCGCGATCCCGGTCATGCCGCTGGGTCAGGGTCTGGCGACGCTGATACGGAAGCGGCTGTACACCGAACAGGAGCGGGAGACCGGGCTGGCCGCGCTGTTCATGGGCTGCTTCGGCATCTCCGAGGGCGCGATCCCGTTCGCGGCGGCGCGGCCCGCGCAGGTGATTCCGGCCAACATGCTCGGCGGCGCGGTGGCCGGTGCGGTCGCCGGTGTCGCCGGGGTGGAGGACGCGGTGCCGCACGGCGGGCCGATCGTGGCGGTGCTGGGTGCGGTGAGCGGCGTGCCGATGTTCTTCGTGGCGGTGGTGATCGGCACGGTCGTTACCGCGCTCACGACGGTCGCCCTTGTCGATGTCAGTGAGCGGAGGCGGCGAGGCGCGTCGGCGGCCGACGCGGGTCTGGCTGATGCCGAGCGGGCGCTGGTCGGAGCGGGCGTGGGTGTGTTGTCGGGGACGGGCGGAAGTGCTGTCGTACCGGCGCAGGCAGTGGGCGCATCCGGGCCCGCGGCCTCGGGCTCGGACGGTGCAGGCTCCGCAGCCTCTGCTCCCGCCACGACGACTGCCGGGGGCTCGTCGGACGAGCCGTCGGACGCCCGGATCGAAGTCCTCTCCGGTCATCTCACCGACGAGACCGTGAAGCTTCGGCTCGACGCGCGGGACAAGGAGGCCGGCATCCGGGAGATGGCCGGACTGCTGGCGCGCAGCGGCAAGGTCGCGGATGTGGACGAGTTGGTGCGGACGGCGCTGCGACGCGAGGAGCAGGGCACGACCGGGCTCGGCGAGGAAATTGCGATTCCACACGCCAAGACGGATGCGGTGACCGCGCCGGTCGTCGGGTTCGCGCGGTCCGACGAGGGCGTCGAATGGGGCTCGTTGGACGGTACGAAGGCGCGGCTGGTGTTCATGATCGCCGTACCGGAGGCGGCCGCGGGCGATGAACACCTGCGGATTCTGGCGTTGTTGTCACGGAAGTTGATGGACGCCGGGTTCCGGGAGCGGCTGCTGGCGGCCGAGGACGAGCGGGCGGTCCTCGGCGCGCTGGGCGAGATCCGCTAGCCGGCTCAGGGCCCGTGTCCAGGGGCGGACACGGGCCCGCACAGCTGGTTCACAGAGTGCCGCTACCCTCTGCGCGGCGCGGATGTTCCGTGTGGGGAGGGAGTGGCGATGAGCGGGGCGCGGAAGCTCGGGATCTGGGCGGGGGTGCTGGGGCCGCTGGGGCTGGTGCTGGTGATCGTGGCGCTGGTGAGCCTGTGGACGGGCTACCACGGGACCACGGTGGCCAGTGAGAGCATGTCGCCGACGTACACACCGGGGCAGCAACTGGTCTACGAGCGTATGGACGGGACCGGGGTGCGGCGGGGCGACGTGGTCCTCTACTTGGCACCGGACCGCTATCAGGGGGCCGTCGTCATGCAGCGCGTCATCGGAGTGGGCGGCGATCACGTCGTGTGCTGCACGGGGGAAGACAAGGACGAGCGGCTCCTCGTGAACGGCAAGCCGCTCGAAGAGCCGTACGTGCCGGACGGCATCGCCGACGGAACGCACCAGTCGTACGACGTGCAGGTGCCCGAGGGCCGGCTCTTCGTGCTCGGTGATCACCGGTCGAACTCGCGGGACTCGCGGGCCTTCCCCGACGACCACGGAGGCACGGTGCCCGTGAGCGCGGTCCAGGGCCGCGTGGCGGACGACTACACCGTGCCGGCGCTGCTCGGGGTGGCCGCGCTGGTGGGGCTGCTGCTGGCGCTCACCGGGCTCGGGCTGGGGATCGCGGCCGTGGCCGTACGGAAGCGTGTCGTCGTACCTCCGCCCCCGCCCTGGGCCGTGCAGGTCTGACGAAGGGGTGTCAGTGACCGGCGGGGTGCGGCGCCGGTCCGCCGGGCGTCGCCTCGCGGTCCGGGCCCTTCGCCGCCTCGGCCTCGCTGTAGATGTCCGGTTCGAGGTAGATGACGCGGGCGATGGGGACGGCTTCGCGGATGCGGGCCTCGGCGGCGTTGATGGCGGAGGCGACCTCGGCGGCCGTGTCGTCGTGCTGGACGGCGATCTTGGCGGCGACGAGCAGCTCCTCGGGGCCGAGGTGGAGCGTGCGCATGTGGATGATGCCGGTGACCGTGTCGCCGTCGACGACGGCGGCCTCGATCTTCTTGACCTCGTCGGCGCCGGCGGCCTCGCCGAGGAGGAGGGACTTGGTCTCGACGGCGAGGACGAGCGCGATCAGGACGAGCAGGACGCCGATGCAGACGGTGCCGATGCCGTCCCAGACGCCGTCATCGGTGAGCAGGGCCAGGCCGACGCCGCCGAGGGCGAGGACCAGACCGATGAGCGCGCCGAAGTCCTCCAGGAGTACGACGGGCAGCTCGGGCGCCTTGGCGCGGCGGATGAACTGCGACCAGGACAGCTTGCCCCGCAGCTCGTTCGACTCCTTGATGGCCGTGCGGAACGAGAAACCCTCGGCGATGATCGCGAAGACGAGGACACCGACCGGCCAGTACCAGTGCTCGATCTCGTGCGGGTGGCGGATCTTCTCGTAGCCCTCGTAGATGGCGAACATGCCGCCGACGGAGAAGAGGACGATCGAGACGAGGAAGGCGTAGATGTACCGCTCACGGCCGTAGCCGAAGGGGTGTTGCGGGGTGGCCTCGCGCTCGGCCCTCTTGCCGCCGATCAGCAGCAGGAACTGGTTGCCGGAGTCGGCGAGCGAGTGCACGCCCTCGGCGAGCATCGACGAGGAGCCGCTGAACGCGAACGCCACGAACTTCGATGCCGCGATCGCGAGGTTGGCGCCGAGTGCCGCCACGATCGCCCTGGTGCCGCCTGACGCGCTCATGTGTCCGCGTTGTCCCTTCGCCTTCGTACGTACGCCGTCCGGGGCCCCGCCTCGTCGCGGCTTTGCCCGTCCTTTGCCGGTGGGCCATTCTTGCAGCCCTGCCCGGCGACGGCGCGTCAGGTATCCACAACCCCGGTCATACGATCACAGTGGCCCGGAAGACCGTACCCGTTCCGGACACTTCGGCCTTTTCGCCGGCCGGTACGAAGACCGACTGGCCGGGGCCGAACTCGTGCTCGCCGGCCCGCACCGTACCGGCCGTGCAGAGCAGGATCTGCGGGGTGGCGCGGGTGAGGTCGTGGGCGGAGGTGCCCTCGGGGAGGACGTAACGCGACAGCCGGAACTCGTCGATCGGCGTCTCGTAGACCTCCTCGCCGTCCGGGGACGCCTCGGGGCGCAGCACTCCGGGGTCACTGGCCTCGAAGTTGACGATGCGCAGGAGTTCGGGGACGTCGACGTGCTTGGGCGTCAGGCCGCAGCGCAGGACGTTGTCGGAGTTGGCCATGATCTCGACGCCGAGGCCGTTCAGGTACGCGTGCGGGATGCCCGCGCCGAGGAACAGGGCCTCGCCGGGCTGCAGGCGCACGTAGTTGAGGAGCATGGCCGCGATGACACCGGGGTCGCCTGGGTAGTGGTGGGCGATGTCCGCGTACGGCGCGTAGTCGCCGCCGAGGCGGGTGCAGGCGGCCGCGGCCGCGGCGACCGTGTGGTGCATCTCCTCGGGGTCGGCGGTGAGGATCGCCGTGAGGACCTCGCGCAGGGCGGCGTCCTCGGGGTGGGCGTGCAGCAGGTCGACGTACGGCTTGAGGGAGTCGACGCCCAGGCCGTCCAGCAGATCGGCCGCCCGGAGCGGGTCGCGGAAGCCGCACAGGCCGTCGAACTCGGTGAGCGCGCAGATCAGTTCGGGCTTGTGGTTGGCGTCCTTGTAGTTGCGGTGCGGTGCGTCGACGGGGATGTTCCGGCGCTCCTCGTCCTCGTAACCCTCCTTCGCCTGTGCCAGGTTGGGGTGCACCTGGAGGGAGAGCGGGGCGCCCGCGGCGAGGATCTTGAGGAGGAAGGGCAGTCGGGGGCCGAACCTGGCGACGGCCTGCGGGCCCAACTCCCGCTCCGGAGCGGCCTCGATGACCTCGACGAGCGTGCCGCGCTCCGTCCGGGAGGGGGCGCCGGGGTGGGCGCCCATCCACATCTCCGCCTGCGGTTCACCGGTCGGTTCGACGCCGAGCAGGTGCGGGATCGCGGTGGTCGAACCCCAGGCGTAGGGGCGGATGGTGTTGTCGAGGCGGTCCATGCTGTGTCTTCGTCTCCGTACGTACGCCGCTCGGCGGGCGTTGGTCAGTGGGCGCGGGTTGCGCGGGTCAACGTCAGGCCCCCGAGGCGAGCGCCAGGTAAACGGCGGCGAAATCCGTGATGGCGATCAGTTCGGCGAGAGTCTCCAGTTCGCCACCCTCCTCCGGCTCCAGTTCACTGATCGGCGTGTCGTGGCTGAGGGCCAGGTCACGGGCGGCGGGAGCAGCCGTGAGGCCGCCGATCGGGCGGTCGCGGAGCAGCACCACGCGTGCGTGCAGCGCGGGTGCTTCTTCTACGCGGTCACGGAAGAAGTCGTCCGGGTCGGCGCTGGCGGCGAGCGGGCCGGCGAGGAGGGCGCTGTGCGCGGCGAGTGCCTCGGGGAGTTCCGCGACGACCGCCGGGCGGCCGGAGAGTTCGGCGAGGGCGGCGGCGAAGCGGCGGCCTGCGGGGCCCGCCGAGACGCCTTCGGTCCATACGACCGGCAGCGCGTCGGCGAGTTCGGCGGCGAGCGTCTTGGCGGGGTTGCTGTAGGTCGCGATGGCGGGACCGCAGCGCTCGGCGATGTCGTCGAGGCGGTCGGCGACCTTCTCGATGGCGTCCGGCGGGGCGGTGAGCAGGCCGGTGCGGTCGAGGAGAGCGAGGAGCGGGGTGAGCAGGGCCCACAGGACTCCCGGGGCGGATGCGGCGAGCGCCTCGTCCTGCTCGTACGGGGCCGTCGCCAGCGGCACGAAGAAGCCGTGGGCGCTTTCCACCGCCTCGGTGAGCGGGGTACGGGCAGGGGCGACTGCGACGACCGTGCAGCCTCGGCGGTAGGCCGCGTCGGCGAGCAGGGACAGGCCGGGTTCGGTGCCGTCGGGGGTGGTGATCAGGAGCAGGTCGACGCTTCCGGCCCAGCCCGGTAGTTCCCAGCGCAGGGCGCCCGCGGCGGGGGCGACACCGGTGGGGGCGAGGCGGATGACGGGGCTGCCGGGGCCGGCGAGGGTGCCGAGGAGGTCGGCGGCGCAGATGGCTGCGGCGCCGGGGCCCGCGATGAGCACGGCGCGGGGGCGGCCGTCGGGCTTGAGGTCGTGGACACCTGCCTCGGCGGCGTGCCGGGCCGCTGTGCGGACGCGGGCGCCTGCCTCGGCGGCGCCGCGTAGCAGGCCGCGGCGGTCGGCCTCCGAGAGGGCCTCGGGGGTGTCGAGCAGCGATTCGTCGAGCATGGGCGGCAGCCTCCGATCGCCGGGGGTTCCTTGGGTGCGCGCCGGCGTCGTACGCGCGCCGGGGGCTTTGTGCGCGGTGGCCGTGTGCGCGGTGGTCTGGGCGCAGTGGCTTTGCGCGCGGGACTCGGCGTTACGCGGGGCGGCGGGCCTCGTCGACGAGCAGGACGGGGATGCCGTCGCGGACGGGGTATGCCAGGCCGCAGTCCTGGCCGGTGCAGATCAGCTCGGTGTCCTGCTCCTTGAGGGGGGCGTGGCAGGCCGGGCAGGCGAGGATCTCCAGGAGGCCGGCTTCGAGCGGCATGGGGTGTCCCTTCGGGCGGGTACGCGGGCGCGTGCCTGTGTGTGCGGTTGCGGATGTGCCTGGTCAGGGTACCGCCGTGGGGGGCGGGGTGCCGGGGTTGGGCGGGAGTGGGGTGAGGGTGGCCGTGGGAGGGGTCGCCCCCGCCGCCCCTACCCGTCCCATCTCCAGGTGCGCTGCCCCTTCGACCCCGCTGGGGGCTCCGCCCCCAGACCCCCGATCGGCCCTTGAGGGGCCTCGTCCTCAAACGCCGGACGGGCTGGAAGTGCGGAACCCTCAGGCTCGGATGATCGCCAAGGCCTCGTCCCGGATCTTTGCCATCGTCGCCTCGTCTCTTGCCTCCGCGTTGAGGCGCAGCAGGGGTTCCGTGTTGGACGGGCGGACGTTGAACCACCAGTCGGTGGACGTGACCGTCAGGCCGTCGAGTTCGTCGAGGGTGACGTCCTCTCGGGTGCCGTACGCCGACTTGACGGCCGCCAGGCGGTCGGCCTGGTCGGTGACCGTGGAGTTGATCTCGCCGGAGCCCACGTAGCGGTCGTACTCGGCGGTCAGGGTGGAGAGCGGGCCCTCCTGGCCGCCGAGGGCCGCGAGGACGTGCAGGGCGGCGAGCATGCCCGTGTCGGCGTTCCAGAAGTCCTTGAAGTAGTAGTGGGCGGAGTGTTCGCCGCCGAAGATCGCGCCCGAGTTCGCCATCTCCGCCTTGATGAAGGAGTGGCCGACGCGGGTGCGGGCCGGTGTGCCACCGTGCTCACGGACCACTTCGGGGACCGACCACGACGTGATCAGGTTGTGGATGATCACGCCCTTGCCGCCGTTGCGGGCAAGTTCGCGCGCGGCCACCAGGGCCGTGATCGCGGACGGCGAGACGGGGTCGCCGTGCTCGTCGACCACGAAGCAGCGGTCCGCGTCACCGTCGAAGGCGAGGCCCAGGTCGGCGCCCTCTTCGCGCACGCGCTTCTGCAGGTCGACGATGTTCGCCGGGTCCAGCGGGTTCGCCTCGTGGTTCGGGAAGGTGCCGTCGAGTTCGAAGTACATCGGGACGAGGGTCAGGGGGAGGCCCTCGAACACCGTGGGGACCGTGTGGCCGCCCATGCCGTTGCCCGCGTCGACGACGACCTTCAGGGGGCGGATGGAGGTCAGGTCGACGAGGGAGCGAAGGTGCGCCGCGTAGTCCGACAACGTGTCGCGCTGCGTGATCGTTCCCTGCCGTGCGGCGGGCTGCGGAGCGCCCGACTCCGTCCACTGCTCGGCCAGTTCGCGGATCTGCGTCAGGCCGGTGTCCTGGCCCACCGGCGCTGCGCCCGCCCGGCACATCTTGATGCCGTTGTACTGCGCCGGGTTGTGCGAGGCCGTGAACATCGCGCCCGGGAGGCCGAAAGCGCCGGACGCGTAGTAGAGCTGGTCCGTCGAGCACAGGCCGATCTCCGTGACGTCGGCGCCCTGGGCGGCCGCCCCGCGCGCGAAGGCACGCGACAGGCCGGGGGACGACGGTCGCATGTCGTGGCCGGTCACGATCGCGTTCGCCCCGGTCACCCGGACGAAGGCCGCCCCGAAGAGTTCGGCCAGCGACTCGTCCCACTGGTCCGGGACCACTCCGCGTACGTCGTACGCCTTCACGATCTGCGACAGATCAGCAGCCACGGCCAACCCTCCTGAAGTCCTATCGGTCGCCCCAAACTACCCGTACCGACCGACAGCGCGCCGTGTGATCCCCCACTGGACTCCCAGCCGTAACCTCACAGGTCAGAGCCGGGTGAGAAACCGGGAAGAGTCAGGGCAGCATCCAGTCCAGGACGGGTGAGCTCTGGCCCACCACGATCAGGCACATCACCAGCAGCAGGCCCACGCTCCAGGGCAGCACCTTGCGGAGCAGATCCCCTTCGCGGCCCGCGAGGCCCACGGCCGCGCACGCGATGGTGAGGTTCTGCGGCGAGATCATCTTGCCGAGGACGCCACCCGAACTGTTCGCGGCGGCCAGGAGTTCGGGCGACAGGCCCGACTCACGGGCCGCGGTCACCTGCAGTGCGCCGAACAGCGCGTTGGCCGACGTGTCCGAACCGGAGACCGCCACCCCGAACCAGCCCAGGACGGGTGACAGGAAGGCCAGTCCGGCTCCCGCCGCCGCCACGAAGTGGCCGATCGTGCCCGCCTGTCCGGAGAGATTCATGACGTACGCGAGCGCCAGTACGGAGGTCACGGTCAGGATCGCGAACCTCAACTCGTGTACGGTCGCGAGCCATTCCTTGACGGCCACGCGCGCGTGCACGCCGAGTACCACCGCCGTGCACACTCCGGCGAGCAGCACGAGCGTGCCGCCGGTCGACACGACCGGCCAGGTGAACACGTTGCCGCCGACCGGCTTCCCGTCCGGCCCCGCGACGTCCAGGAACGGCCAGTCGTACGTCTGGGTCGCTTCGGCCAGCCAGTCCTTGACGGCAGGGATCTGCGCGACCGAGAAGATCGCGACGATCAGCGCGTACGGGGCGTAGGCGCGCAGGACTTCGCGTCGAGGGTCCTCTTCGTCCAACTCCTCGCTGCGCACGCCGGTCAGCACGGACGCGCGTACGGACTCGGTGGCGGGCACACGCGCGTGCGGTACGGCGACCAGGGCGCCCGCGCCCGCCAAGGAGGCGCCGATGTCGGCGAGTTGCGCGGACACGTAGTTGGAGGCGGCGAACTGGGCCACGGCGAAGGCGATTCCGCACACCAGGGCGGGCACCCAGGTCTCGCGCAGGCCGCGTCGGCCGTCCACCAGCCAGACCAGGACGAGCGGAACCACCAGTGCCAGCAGGGGCGTTTGACGTCCCACCACGGAGGCCACGGAGTCCAGCGGCAGCCCCGTCACCTGGGCGAGCGTCACGACCGGTGTGCCCATCGCGCCGAACGCGACCGGCGCGGTGTTGGCGACGAGCGCGACGACCGCGGCGCGCACGGGGTCGAAGCCGAGGGCGACCAGCATGACCGAGCAGATCGCGACCGGCGCTCCGAATCCGGCGAGCGCCTCCAGGAGGGCGCCGAAACAGAAGGCGACGACGAGCGCCTGGATGCGCGGGTCGTCCGAGAGCCGGCCGAAGGAGCGGCGCAGGATGTCGAAGTGCCGGGTGCGGACCGTCATCCGGTACACCCACAGGGCGTTGACGACGATCCACAGGATGGGGAAGAGGCCGAAGACGGCTCCCTGGGCGGCACTGGAGAGCGTCTGGTCGAGCGGCATGCCGTAGGCGAGCCAGGCGACCAGAACGGCCGCCAGGAGGCCTGTGGCGCCCGCCAGATGCGCCTTCATGCGCACTCCGCCGAGCAGGACCAGGACGATCACCAGGGGCAGGGTCGCGACGAGGGCGGACAGGCCGAGCGAGTCGGCGACGGGTTCCAGTTCCTGGACGTACACGGGCGCCTCCCCGGATTCCGGCATGCGGAAAGCGATTTCCCGCCGGTCTCCCGGAATGGTCGTGTCCGCGACAAGGGCGCGTCAATGGGCGTGCACCGCTGGGTGGAACGAGTGAGGGGGTGAACGCTCTCAGTTGTCCGGCGACCGCAGTACCCGCAGATGCCCGCGCCGCGCGACCTCCATCGGGTCCGCCGTGCGCCCGCCGCCGCCGGCCGCCCGCTCCTGCGGACGGGCCGCCTCACGCACCGCGTTGGCAAGCGCTTCCAGGTCGTCGCCGCTGGGGCGGGCCGGAGCGGAGCCGTCGAGAAGCCGGACTACCTCCCAGCCGCGCGGGGCGGTGAGGCGCTCGGAGTGCTCGGCGCACAGGTCGTAGCAGTGGGGTTCGGCGTAGGTGGCGAGCGGGCCGAGGACCGCGGTCGAGTCGGCGTAGACGTACGTCAGCGTCGCGACGGCGGGGCGGCCGCAAGCGGTGCGCGAACAGCGACGTACAGGGCTCACGACGTTGGACGGTACCGCACTCTTGAGCGGGCCGCGACGACTCTCCCCCAGGTCACTCCACCGTGTCGTAGTGTGAAACGTCCCACACACCTCCCGCGGAACACCCTGCTGACCTGCACGGATGCGCATTCACAGGGCATCGGGCACTCTCGCGTCCGGTCAACAGTCCGTACAAACCCCGTCATTTGCCTCGTGATCGCCGGTCTCGGAGAGATATGGAAACGAGCCCAACCTTGGCTGGAATGGTCATCCTGTGACATGCCGTGATGGGCTGTTCGAGGCTGTCCGGCACGCCGTGTGGGGCACGGCATGCGGTCCCGGCGGGGACTACGCTTCACCAGTGATGGACAACCCCGTACCGCCCCGTGCCGCCGGCCCCGGGCCCCGCCGTCGTGATCGCCACGGCCGGGGCATGCGCGGCCCGATCGCGCCGCCCCAGGTGCCGCTCGCCGCGAGCCGTGCCGAGGCGTTCGCGGATCTGGTGCAGGACTCCGTGGAGCGCCTGGAACGGCACTGGCCGCAGCTCGCCGACATCGATTTCCTGGTCCTCGAGGTGCCTCGCCTGGACAGCCCGGGACAGACCTGGAACGACGAGGCGGTCCCCCTGGGCGGCACGATTCCCTCCCGGGAGGGACGGCCGGCCCGGGTGATCGTTTACCGGCGGCCGGTGGAGATCCGCACGAAGGGGCGCGACGAGCGGGCGGCGCTGGTGCACGAGGTCGTCGTCGAGCAGGTCGCCGAACTGCTGGGGCTGACCCCGGAGACGGTGGACCCGCGGTACGGCGAGGACTGAGGCCCGCCGGGCGTCCCCAGGTCGCCGCTACTTCTGCAGCACCGACAGATCCTGGTCCGCCTGCGGCACCGCCACCATCCCCCGGTCGTCCGGCAGCGTCTGCACCGTGAAGCCCGGTACGCCTTCCTCCGTCGCCGCCAGGGTCCGGGCCGCGTAGACCGGACCGCCGGACAGGGGCTCGACCGTCAGCGCGTACGTGCCCTTCGAACCGCTCGGGGCCGGGGCCTCGACGTCCTGGGTGGTGCCCGCCTTGATCGTGTACGTCTTGGAGACCGCCGTACCGCCGTCGCTGCCCGCCGACGCGGTGACCTTCACCTTGGCCGTGCGGGTGGGCGCCGTGAGGGACAGCGTGGAGCCCTTGCCGCTGTTGTCGGCGGAGGTCGCGCGCGTGCCGACCGGGCTCGTGGCCGGGATGAACGCCGTCTCCTGCTTGTCGCCCTTGCCGCGGACGACCCGCAGCGCGGCGACGACCGGCACGGAGTCGTCGGTGGGCGTGAGGATCAGCGAGCCCGCCTCGCCGCGCGTGACGGCACCGAGGTCGACGGCGGTCGTCATGCCCGCCTTCACGTGCAGCGTCTCGTTCCCCGCGGGCGTGATCAGCCCGGACGGGGAGGCGAGGCGCACCTTGAGGTCGGCATCCGCGTCGCCGGGTGTGAAGGCGATCAGTCGTACGGAGGTGGCGTCCTTCGGGATACCGGGCAGGACGAGGCTGCCGGACGGGTCCGTGGAGGCGGCCAGCCAGTCGCCGCCGAGCTTGTCGTCCAGGGCCTGCACGGCGGCGCCCACCCGGCCGCTGCGGACGTTCACGTGCACGGTGAGGTTGGTCTGCTTCTCGTCGGTGAGCGTGGACAGCAGGACCGGGTCGCTGGAGTGCGGCGCGACCGTGATGCCCTCCCCCACCGTGGACTTGAGGGCGCCGTCCTTGCCGTAGAGCTCGATGTCGACGACGGCCGCGGAGTCGTCGGGGTTGGTCAGATGCACGTAGTCGGTGCGGGCGGCGTCCGTGCTGGCGCCCGGGAACCAGAACTCGGTGTCCGGCTCGGTGCAGTTGACGCCCTGCAGGCCACGTCCCGTGCCCGCGGCGACCTCGGTGGTCTCCTGGACCGACCAGCCGGGCGCGAACTTGCCCTCGGCGGTGCCCACGAGCGCGGGGGTGTCGGAGCCGGAGGTGTCACCCGTGACCGGCTTGCCGGGATCCTCGGGGGTGAGGACGGGCTTGTCGGCCTTCTTCTTGCCGGCCTTCTTGTCGCTCTTCTTGTCGTCCGTCTTGCCCTTGCCGCTCGTCCCGTCGTCGCTCGTCCCGTCGGCCGACTGCTCGGTGACGGACTGGAGTTCGGCCTTGCCGTCGCTTCCCGTGCCCTTCGTGACGGGCGTGAACGACGTGTACGAGGTGTCGGCGATGTCGGAGGTGCTGGGCGCCGGGCACAGCAGGGTGGTGCGCTCCACGGGCAGTTCGGCGGCGGCCTTGGCGGTGTTCGCGCCGGAGGCGCCCGGGGCGGTGAGCGAGGCGACCCCGGTGATGGCGGCGAGCGCGGCCGTGCCGGCGATCAGGGACAGGATGGTGCGGTTCACTGCTGACTCCCGTCGGGGCGCTCAGGGGCGTGCGGGTCATGCTGCGCCGGGTCGTACGCGGGGTCGTAGCCCTGCTGGTACGAGGTGTCGTACGCGCTCTGGTCGTACGTCCCCTGGGAGGAACCGCCGTAGGCGTACGGGTCGTACTGGGCGCCCTGGTACGGGTCCGCCTGGTACGTCTGGTCGTACGAGCCCGCCGGGTACTGCTGGGTGCCCTGGTACTGCTCGTTGCCGTAGCCGCCGTACTCGGCGCTCTGGTAACCCGTCGCGTCCCAGTCGCCGTAGGACTGCTGCTGCGGGACGGCGACGGGTGTCTCCTCCGCAGGTTGAGACGGGAACTCCTCGCTCCGGCCCGCCTCTTCGGCCTCCCCCTCCGCCTGGGCGCGCAGGCGGCGGGCGCGACGGCCCTCGCCGGCGACGGCCTGAGCGGGGACGGCGGGCTCCTCGGGGAGGTCGTCGTCGACGTCGCGGCGCCTGCCCGGCAGGGCCATGACGACGAGGACGACGGCGAGTGAGCCCTGCGCCCACAGCCAGGCGGTGTGGGTGGGGTCGTCGTAGGTGACGTCCAACCTGCCGCCGGAGGAGGGGAGTTGGAAGCCCTGGGCCCAGCCGTCGACGGTGGTGCGGGTGAGCGGCTTGCCGTCCAGGGTGGCCGTCCAGCCGTCGGCCGCGGTGTCGGCGAGGCGCAGGATGCGGCCGTCGGAACCGGCCGGGACCGTGGTGTGGATCTCGACGGGTCCGGCGGCGACGGGCTGCGCCGTGCCGGAGCCGGAGGCGGACACGATGGTGGCGCGGGCGACCTCCTGGTCGACCCGCCACAGGGCGCTGCCGTTCTGCTGGCTCAGGCGGCTCAGGCCGGGTGTGGCGTCCAGGACGCGGGTGACCTCGCGCGGTGCGCCCTTGTGGACGAGGACGTAGCGCACGGCGAACGCACCGAGCTGGTCGGCCTGGTCGGCACCGGAACCGGCGACGAGGTTGGCCACGACCTTGTCGAGCTTGGCGTTCTCGCCGTCGGCCCCCGCGATCTCGGCGTCGCCGAGCCGGGCGCCGGAGCCGCGGACCAGGGTGTAGCCGACGCGGGCGGTGGAGTCGCTGTCGAGCACGAGCGTGCGTGCCTGGTCGCGGGTGCCGCTCTCCTCGGCGACGAATGCGGGCACCTGGACGGGGTCGCGCCGCTCGACCGGTCCGTCGGCGCCGCGGATCATCCAGCCGGCGGCGACGAGCAGCGGGCCCGCGAGCGAGGCGAAGGCGATCAGTGCGGCCACCGGCTGGCGCCAGCCGAAGCTCTGCTCGGCCACGCGCGCGCGTGCACCGTCGGCGCCGAGCGCGGCGGCCGCCAGGAGGGCGATGCCGTAGACGAGGGTGGCCGGGCCGGCCCAGGTGGAGTTGTTGGACAGGACCGCGAAGACGAGGCCCACCAGGGCGACCGCCCAGGCCGTCCAGATTCCGAACTGACGCTCCGAGCGCATCAGGGCGGCCAGCGCGGCCAGGACGATGCCGATGAGCATCAGCCCGCTGACCGTGCCGGGGCCGCCGGGGCTCGCGCCGAGCAGGTCGAGGGCGGAGGCGGCCGAGGGGCCGTACTCGAGGCCGGCCTCCTTGAAGAAGCCGAACGGGAGCAGCGAGAGCGACCAGGGCGCGAGGACCAGCAGGGGCACGCCGAACTGGGCGAGGAAGCGCAGCCCGTAGGCGGTGATGTCGGCGCGGCGCACGGCCAGCACGCCGACGCCGAGGACCAGCGCGATGGGCCACACGATCGGCGTGAACGCCGTGGTGATGGTCAGCAGCAGCGCGTACGCCCAGGTGGCGCGCCAACTGCCGCGCGCGCCAGAGGTGTTCGCGAGGCCGCTCGCGGCGATGCCCGCGCGCGCGATGAGCGGCAGCAGGACGGCCAGGACGGCGGTGCCGATGCGGCCGCCCGCGAGCGCGCCCGTGGCGGCGGGCAGGAAGGCGTAGACGACGGCCGCCCATGCGCGCAGCAGGCGCGACTCGACCAGCGGGCGGGAGACGAAGTAGGCGGTGACACCGGCCAGCGGGACCGAGCAGACGAGCAGGATCGTGACCGCGAGTCCGGTCGAGCCGAACAGCGCGGAGGCCAGCAGTGCCACGACCGCGAGGTACGGCGGGGCGGACGGGGTGCCGCCGGCGCCCACCGCGTGCCAGGAGTCCAGATAGCGCGACCAGAGCTCACTGGCGTCGGCCGGGGCGGGCAGCAGGGCGCCGCCCGCGAGCGCGCCGCCGCCGAGCAGTTCGCGGCAGGCGACGAGCGAGACGAACAGCAGGACCAGGAAGAGCATCGGGCCGGGCTTGCGGGCGATGCGCTTGAGGCGGGCGAACTGCTCGATCTCCAGGAATTCGGCGTCGTCGCCGCCGGGTCCGGACTCGACCGCGCCGCCGTGCCGTCCCGCTCCGGTGGTGGCGTCGGGGTCGGAGTCGCTGAAGAAGTTGCCCGCGACCTGCTCGACCGTGGCCCGCACGGTCGCACCCGGCGGCGGGAACAGCGCACGCAGCTCGCCCTTGTCGATCTGCGGGACTCCGCGCCTGCGCCGTCCGGCGATGATCCGCTCGGGCCGCAGCAGCGTGCCCAGCAGACCACGGATCTCGTCGACGGCCTGTCCGGGGACCTTGCCGACGAGGTAGGCGACCGTACGCAGGAGCGTGCCGACCACCAGGCGCAGCAGCACCCAGGGCAGCACGGCCGTACGGCTGTTGACGAGGAGGGTGTAGACGGCGCCCGCCTTGTCGACCTTGTGCGGGGAGGCGGCGGTGCGGCCCACGCAGTCGACCATGCGGCGCTCGCGGGAGGCGGCCTCGGCGTGTCGTACGACTGCCTCGGGGGCGATGAGGACGCGGTGGCCGGCGGCGGTGGCGCGCCAGCACAGGTCGACGTCGTCACGCATCAGGGGCAGCCGCTTGTCGAAGCCGCCGAGCTGCTCGAAGATGTCGCGGCGGATCAGCATGCCGGCGGTGGAGACCGACAGCACGGAGCGGACGTGGTCGTGCTGGCCCTGGTCCTGTTCGCGGCGGTCCAGGCCGGTCCAGCGGCGGCCGGAGTTGGCGATGGTGACGCCGACCTCGAGGAGCTGCCGCTTGTCGTACCAGCCGCGCAGCTTGGGGCCGACGACGGCCACGTCGTCGCGGCCGAGCTCCAGTTCGTTCTCCACGACCCGCAGCAGCTGGGCCAGGGCGTCGGGTTCGGGGGCGCAGTCGTCGTGCAGCAGCCACAGCCACTGGACCGGCTCGCCGTGCGGGAGCTCGGGCATGTCGTAGGCGTCGTCGCGCCACGTGCGCGTGACCGGGTCCCAGCCGCTCGGGCGCTTCAGGTACGGCAGCTCGTCCGGGGTCAGCACGGGAGCGGTCCGCGCCGCCTCCTCGACGGCCTGGCCGAAGCCGGTGCGCCGGGCGAGGTGCAGTACGCGGTCGGCGCCGAGGGCGCCGGTGACCAGCTGGGCCGAGTCGTCCGCGCTGCCGGTGTCGGCGGCCATGACGTACTGGACGGGGCGCTCCTGGCCGAGCAGCCCGGCGAGCGCGTCGGGCAGCCAGCGGGCGCCGTCGTGCGAGACGACGACCGCTGTCACCACGTGACGCGGGAACTCTGGTGTGGCAGCGACGTCTTGGTGGGCTGCCGTGTGGCTGTGCACGGACATCGAGGTACGGGCCCCGGTTCGATGGACTGCGGTGGACGTCTGTGCCCACTGGGGGCAGCGAGGCGTCTCGGACGAGCGCCCACACTATCGGCTGGGCATGGCGACGGCCCGCCGCCTGTGGATAACCCACCTGCGACGGGCCGTTCGTGACGTGTGTGTGGGTGTACGCGCGCGTGTCCGTGCGTGTTGTGTCCGTGGGGTGTCTACGTGCGAGGTGCGGGCCGTCCGGTCAGACGGCGGCCTTCTTCAGCCGGCGCCGTTCGCGTTCGGACAAACCGCCCCAGATGCCGAAGCGCTCGTCGTTGGCGAGGGCGTATTCGAGGCACTCGGAGCGGACTTCGCAGGCCAGGCAGACCTTCTTGGCCTCGCGGGTGGAGCCGCCCTTCTCGGGGAAGAAGGACTCGGGGTCGGTCTGGGCGCACAGCGCGCGCTCCTGCCAGCCGAGTTCCTCGTCCGCGTCGTCGACCAGCAGTTGCTGCACCAGCTCGGTCATGTGCGCCCCTCGTCTGTCTTTCGCGTCCCCGTGATGTAGCCGTTACCGATTTCGGCTGAACGACACGAGTGAAATTACAAGTGTGCTGCTCCGGGCGAGTCAAGCCGAGATCTGCTATTGGGCCCCTTATTCACTCTGCGGAACCAAGGCCATGCGGAAAGTGTTCAAATCGGCATAAACCTTGACATGCAGACGAGGCCCGCAAGGGCCTCCGACCCCGCGCAGAGCCTGTACGGGGAAGGACGCCCAGAGGTTCGATCTCGTTCCACTCGCACCTCGGAGCGAACCGGATCACAGTCGGATCACAAGATCGCATCGAGGTTTGAGCGCCCGGTTGTGCGCCATGTGTCCCGGGGGGCGTCAGAACAAACCTTTCGCCTCGGACATGAACCGGATGAGGTGAAGCATGTCCCACATACCGGGCGCCGAGTTGACAGTCGAAGGTGTCAACCGGTGTTCTTATGGGCATGCTCGCGAACTCGGCACTCACCTCGACCCGCTCCGCCGGGTCCGACGGTGCTGCCCGTGCTCGCCGTAGCTGTTGTTGCTGTTCCAGCTGTTGAGCCATACCCGCTCCAGCTGAAGACCGCGTCCTGCCGACCCGGTTTCCGTTCCCTCTGACCTTCTTTCACTGAGGAACCGCACACCCCTTATGAACAGCGACAACGACCTCCAGATCGCCGGCGACATCCTCGAGGTGCAGCACCTGCTGCAGCCCCCGCGCGAGCACCCGGCCACCGTGGCCGAGTTCGTCGGGCTGGCGCGCTCCATCGCCGCCGACCGCTCGCAGTGGGAGCACCTCGTCGAGTACGACGCGACGACACGCTGGTACCACCGGCTGCGCACGGGGCCGGGCTACGAGGTGTGGCTGCTGTCCTGGGTGCCCGGTCAGGGCAGCGGGCTGCACGACCACGGCCGCTCCTCCGGTGTGCTGACCGTCCTGGAGGGCACGCTGACCGAACGCACCCGCCGGGGCACGCGCGCGTTGGGCGCGGGCACGCAGCGGGTGTTCGCTCCGGGGTATGTGCACGAGGTCGTCAACGACGCGCTGGAGCCGGCGGTCAGCCTGCACGTCTACTACCCGGGCCTGACCGAGATGCCGATGCACACGGCCTGCACGGCGGCCCCCGCGACGCACGACGAGGTCGACGCCGTAACCGCCTGACGCGTTGTCGTACCCGCCTGTAAGACTTGGTCCATGCGCATTGTGGTTCTGGCAGGCGGCATCGGTGGTGCCCGGTTCCTGCGCGGTCTGAAGCAGGCCGTGCCGGACGCGGACGTCACGGTCATCGGCAACACCGGGGACGACATCCACCTCTTCGGACTGAAGGTCTGCCCGGACCTCGACACGGTGATGTACACGCTCGGCGGCGGCATCAACGAGGAGCAGGGCTGGGGCCGGGCCGACGAGACCTTCCATCTCAAGGAGGAGCTCGCGGCGTACGGCGTGGGGCCGGAGTGGTTCGGGCTCGGCGACCGGGACTTCGCCACGCACATCGTGCGGACGCAGATGATCGGTGCCGGATATCCGCTGAGCGCGGTGACGGAGGCGCTGTGCGACCGGTGGAAGCCGGGGGTGCGGCTGATCCCGATGACCGACGACCGGGTCGAGACGCATGTGGCCGTGGAGCTGGACGGTGAGCGCAGGGCCGTGCACTTCCAGGAGTACTGGGTACGGCTGCGGGCCTCGGTGCCGGCCGAGGCGGTCGTGCCGGTCGGTGCGGAGCAGGCGAAGCCGGCGCCGGGCGTGCTGGAGGCGATCGCGGAGGCGGACGTCGTGCTCTTCCCGCCGTCGAATCCGGTGGTGTCCGTCGGCACGATCCTTGCCGTGCCCGGCATCCGCGAGGCGATCGCCGAGGCCGGGGTGCCGGTCGTCGGCCTGTCCCCGATCGTCGGGGACGCGCCCGTGCGCGGGATGGCCGACAAGGTGCTCGCGGCGGTCGGCGTGGAGTCCACGGCCGCGGCGGTCGCCGAGCACTACGGCTCGGGGCTGCTCGACGGCTGGCTCGTCGACACCGTCGACGCGGGTGTCGTGGAGCGGATCGAGACGGCCGGGATCCGGTGCCGGGCCGTGCCGCTGATGATGACCGACCTCGACGCGACCGCGCAGATGGCGCGCGAGGCGCTGGCGCTGGCGGAGGAGGTGCGGGCGTCTTGAGCGAAGCGTCTGTCGACGGCTACCGGGTCTGGGCCGTGCCCGGGATGCCCGAGGTGCAACGCGGTGACGATCTCGCCAAGCTGATCGCCGCCGCCGAGCCGGGGCTGGTCGACGGGGACGTACTGCTCGTCACCTCGAAGATCGTGTCCAAGGCCGAGGGGCGGATCGTCCGGGCGGTCGACCGGGAGGCCGCCATCGACGCCGAGACCGTGCGGGTCGTGGCGCGGCGCGGGGCGCTCCGGATCGTCGAGAACCGGCAGGGCCTGGTGATGGCCGCGGCCGGGGTCGACGCCTCCAACACCCCTTCCGGGACGGTGCTGTTGCTGCCCGAGGATCCCGACGCGTCCGCGCGCGCGATCCGGGCCGGAGTGCGGGACGCCCTCGGCGTCGACGTCGGCGTCGTCGTCACCGACACCTTCGGGCGGCCCTGGCGCTCGGGGCTCACGGATGTCGCGATCGGCGCCGCCGGAGTGCACGTGCTCGACGATCTGCGCGGGGGCACGGACGCGTACGGCAATCCGCTCAGCGCGACGGTCGTGGCGACGGCGGACGAGCTGGCCGCCGCCGGTGATCTGGTCAAGGGCAAGGCCGCCGGGCTGCCCGTCGCCGTCGTGCGCGGGCTGCCGCACCTGGTGGCCGAGGAGGACGGCGAGGGGGCGCGGGTCATGGTGCGCGGCGGGCGCGACGACATGTTCCGGCTCGGGACGTCCGAGGCGATCCGGACGGCGGTGACCCAGCGGCGCACCGTACGGGCGTTCACCGACGAACCCGTCGATCCCGGTGCCGTACGGCGGGCGGTCGCCGCGGCCGTGACCGCGCCGGCGCCGCATCACACGACGCCGTGGCGGTTCGTGCTGCTGGAGTCCGAGGGCGCGCGGACCGAACTGCTGGATGCGATGCGCGATGCCTGGATCGCCGATCTGCGGCGGGACGGCAAGAGCGAGGAGTCCATCGCCAAGCGGGTGCGGCGAGGTGATGTGCTGCGGAATGCGCCGTATCTGGTGGTGCCCTGTCTGGTCATGGACGGGTCGCACACGTACGGGGACGCGCGGCGGGACGGGGCCGAGCGGGAGATGTTCGTGGTCGCCGCGGGGGCCGGTGTACAGAACTTCCTGGTGGCGCTGGCCGGGGAGCGGCTGGGGTCCGCGTGGGTGTCGTCGACGATGTTCTGCCGGGATGTGGTGCGTGAGGTGCTGGGGCTGCCGGCGGAGTGGGATCCGATGGGGGCGGTGGCTGTCGGGCATCCGGCGGAGGAGCCGCGGCCGAGGGCTGAGCGGGATGCGGGGAGCTTTGTCGAGGTGCGGTGACATTTGGCCGGGCGTGCCGGGTGCCTATGGTTTCTGGGCGTCGGGGGTCTCGCGCGCGAGTGCGGATCAGTGGGGGCTTGTCGCGCCCACGCGGCGGAGCCGCACATCGGACACAGCCCCGCGCCCCTGAAAGCCAAAAGCCGTTGGGCGCACCGGCAGTCGTATGTACCGCCTAGTCTCGTAGGTCCCCGACACCCCCAGGAACTCACCCGTGGCTGGACGATTCGCTCCCCGGCCCACTCGTGCGACCGTGCGCGGTGGGCATGTTGTCGTGCCTGGAGGTGTGCCGCGGCAGGCGTCTGCGCCGGGGCGGGTGCGAGTCGTGGTGCCGGACGGGCCGTTGGATCTCGGGCTCGTGCTGGGGCCGCTTCGGCGGGGCGGAGGGGATCCGACGTTTCGGGCGATGCCCGACGGGTCCGTGTGGCGGGCCACTCTCACGCCTGCCGGGGCCGGCACGCTGCGGGTCTCCGTGTGCGGGGGTGAGGTGCGCGGGGAGGCGTGGGGGCCGGGGGCCGAGTGGTTGCTGGAGCAGTTGCCGGAGTTGCTCGGGGGCGCGGACGAACCCGACGCGTTCGTCCCGCGGCACCGGTTGGTGGCTCTCGCGCGGCATCGGCGGCCGGGGCTGCGGCTGACACGGACCGGGCTGGTGCTGGAGTCCCTGATTCCGTCGGTGCTGGAGCAGAAGGTCACCACCGATGAGGCGTATCGGGCGTGGCGGTTGCTGGTGCGGAAGTACGGGGAGCCGGCGCCGGGGCCTGCCGCGGGCGGGCGGCTGTGGGTGATGCCCGGGCCGCGGACCTGGGCCTTGATCCCGTCCTGGGAGTGGCACCGAGCCGGCGTCGACAACAAGCGGGCGTCGACGATCCTGCGGGCCGTGCGGGTCGCTGCGCGGCTGGAGGAGGCGGTCGGGATGGAGCCGGCGGCCGCGCAGGCGCGGTTGGAGGTCGTGCCCGGGATCGGTCCGTGGACGTCGGCGGAGGTCGTGCAGCGCAGTCATGGGGCGCCGGACGCGGTGACCGTCGGGGATCTGCATCTGCCGGGCATCGTGGGGTGGGCGCTCGCCGGGGACCGGAACGCGGACGATGCGGCGATGCTGGAGCTGTTGGAGCCGTATGCGGGGCAGCGGCATCGGGCGGCGCGGTTCATTCTGCTGAGCGGGCGTACGCCGCCGAGACGGGCGCCGAAGATGCCGAGGACCGACATCGGGCGGTTGTGAGCGCACCGGCGTTGTCCGTTCCGCCACTGGGGGCTCCGCCCCCAGGCCCCCGTTCGGCCCTGAAGGGGCCTCGTCCTCAAACGCCGGACGGGCTGGGATGGCCCGGCCGGCGTCCAGGAGTTGCCCGGCAGGGTGTGGCTACTGGTCCGAGGAGAACCGCACCGCCCCCGCCGGGATCCGCGCGTCGCACCACACGCGCATGCCGTCGCGCAGTTCGTTGTCGGGGCCTACGATCGCGCCGTCGCCGATGACCGTGCCGGTCAGGACGGTGCGTTCGCCGACGCGGGCGCGGGTGCCGATGAGGGAGTCGGTGATGACGGCGCCGGGTTCGATGACGGCGCCCGGGAGGATGGTGGAGCCGAAGACGCGGGCGCCCTCGGCCACGAACGCGCCCTCGCCGACCACCGTGCCGCCCGTCAGTTTCGCGTCGGGGGCGACCGTGGCCGTGGGGAGGATGAGGCGGTCGCCGCAGCGGCCGGGGACCGCGGGGGACGGGGCCCGGCCCAGGACCAGGTCGGCGGAGCCGCGGACGAAGGCCGCCGGGGTGCCCAGGTCCAGCCAGTACGTGGAGTCGACCAGCCCCTGGAGGTGGACTCCGGCGGACAGGAGGTCCGGGAACGTCTCGCGTTCCACCGAGACCGGGCGGCCCGCGGGGATCGTGTCGATGACCGAGCGGCGGAAGACGTACGCCCCCGCGTTGATCTGGTCGGTGACGATCTCCTCGGGGGTCTGCGGTTTCTCCAGGAAGGCGAGGACGCGGCCCGTCTCGTCGGTGGGGACCAGGCCGTAGGCGCGCGGGTCGGTGACCTTGGTGAGGTGCAGGGAGACGTCGGCGCCCGTCTTCTCGTGGGTGTCCACCAGGGCCCTGATGTTCAGGCCCGTGAGGATGTCGCCGTTGAAGACCAGGACCGGGTCGTCGGGGCCCGAGTGGAGGCGGGAGGCCACATTGCGGATGGCGCCGCCCGTGCCGAGGGGCTCCTCCTCCGTCACGTACTCGATGTGCAGGCCCAGCGAGGAGCCGTCGCCGAAGTACGGCTCGAAGACCTCGGCCAGATAGGACGTGGCCAGGACGATGTGGTCCACGCCCGCCGCTCTCGCTCTCGCCAGCTGGTGCGTGAGGAACGGGACCCCGGCCGCGCGGACCATGGGCTTGGGCGTGTGGACCGTGAGCGGGCGCAGCCGGGTGCCCTTGCCGCCGACCAGGAGGATCGCTTCTGTCACCTGTCGTCTCTGCTTCCTGCCGGGACCGGCCGAACTGTCTTTCGGCCGGCCAGTTTATGCAGACCGTTATGTGGCGCCTTCGACGGCCGTGCGGCGTTCCGCGGTTCCACCCGGTGCCCCCCGATGGCGTGAATGTGACCTCCTTGCCCAACTCCCCCGCGGAGCCCTGGACCTGCCCGAAGACAGGTCCTAGCGACCCTGGTAGCGCGCCGCGGTGGAGCGGGCCGTGCCGAGCTTGCGGTAGAGCTGCCCGCCCGGGCAGTCCGTGGCGTAGCCGTCACGGTGGCCGGAGATCACGTTCAGACGTACGTTCTTACCCTTTCGGTAGAGATTGCCACCGCCCGACTTCAGATATGTCTTTCCGCGCGGATTGGCGCCGTAGAGCCCGAGTTTCCAGGCCGTGAGGCGCGCGATGGCCTTCAGTACCGCAGCGGGCGGCTTGTGCGAACCGAAGCCGCCGAGGACGGCGATCCCCATGCTGTTGTTGTTGAAACCGAGAGTGTGGGCGCCCCTGACCGCCTTCGCCGCTCCCCCGGCACGCCCCTCGTAGATGTTTCCGCACTTGTCGACGAGGAAGTTGTAGCCGATGTCGCGCCAGCCCATGCTCCGGACGTGGTAGCGGTAGATACCGCGGATGACGGAGGCGGCCTGCGAACAGCGGTACCCGTTGCCGGTCGCCGTGTGGTGCACGAAGGCCGCCTTGACCTTCTTCGTGTAGACGAAGCCCTTCTCGCGCAGCTTCTCGTCCGCGCCCCAGCCGCGGCGCGTGATGATGCGCGGGCGTGGTCCGATGTACGGCTTCGCGCGCTGCTTCGCCGTCAACTTGCTTCCGCGCAGGGCCAGTAGCTCCCGTACGGTCGCGGTGCGGCTCAGTGCGGGGATCACGGTGGCGCCGAGCGGGACGAGGTCGGCGTTGGCCGCGGAGGCGGCCAGGGACGCCTCCGACTCGGTGTTCTGGGTCTTCAGGGCTGCCGTCTGCGCGGTGTCCGTCGGACCGCTGTACGGCACGGCGAGGGCCGCGCCTCGGGTCGAGGTCTCCCCGCCGGGGTCCACGAGTTCCAGACGCAGGCCCGAGGGGAGCGCGGAGGCGGCGGGGACGGCGCGGGTGCTCTGTCCGGTACGGCGGTCGCCCTCGGCCCGGACCCGGACCTCCACGCCGTCGGAGTCGCCCACCCACAGCGGTGCGGTGGAGCCGCGGACGCGGCCCGAGGTGCGCTCGGCGGAGCCGGGGTCGGCCCCGTCGTCGTTGTGCGTCTGGAGGTTCTGCCAGCGGGACCAGGCGCCGTTGCCGGTCGCCCGCGTGCGGACCTGGACCCGGCCGTGCAGTTCGGTGGCCGGGTCGTCCCAGATGACACCGACCATCGAGAAGTGCGCCACGTCCTCGCGGGTGAGGCCCATTTCGGGGGCGGAGACGGAGGTGAGGGCGCGGTTGCGGGTGAGGGGGGCGAGGGTTGCGATGGGCGCGAGGGGCAGCGACTGCGTGCTGCCGGGGAGCTGGGAACCGGCGACCACCTGCGCGGTTCTTGCGCCGCCCGGCGCGTGTCTCGCCGTCGCCGTGGCCGCGGCCGCGGGCGGGGGCAGCGGGAGGGCGAGGGCGGCGGCGCAGGCGACGCCGATCGAGGAGGCGATCGAAGAAGCAAGGAATCCACGCATGCTCCTGATCTTGGACATAGTCATACATATCTGTCCATCCGGGAACTGACGGGCCGTCGGCTGCCGTTCCGCCGAACCGGTGGCCCCGCCCCTCGGTGCGCGGCGGGTCGCCCGCGTACGCTTGCGCGGGTGAACGCCACCGACCGCACCCCTGCCGACCTGCTGTCTTCCGCGCTCGCCGCGGACCCCGGACGCCCCCTGGTGACCTTCTACGACGACGCCACGGGCGAGCGCGTCGAATTGTCCGTGGCCACCTTCGCCAATTGGGTGGCCAAGACCGCGAATCTGCTTCAGGGCGACCTGGCCGCCGGCCCCGGCGATCGGGTCGCGCTGTTGCTGCCCGCGCACTGGCAGACGGCGGTGTGGCTGCTGGCGTGTGCGTCGGTGGGGGCGGTTGCGGATGTCGTCGGGGATCCGGGGGCGGCCGACGTCGTGGTGAGCGGGCCGGACTCGTTGGACGCGGCGCGGGCGTGCCGTGGGGAGCGGGTCGCGCTGGCGTTGCGGCCGCTCGGCGGGCGGTTTCCGCAGGTACCGGACGGCTTCGTCGACTACGCCGTCGAGGTGCCGAGTCAGGGGGATCGGTTCGTGCCGTTCTCGCCGGTGGATCCGGAGGAGCCTGCGCTGATCGCGGCCGGGCGGGAGTTCAGCGCGGCGGAGGTTGTCGAGCGGGCTCGGGCCGAGGCACCGGAGCTGGGGTTGACCGGGCCCGGGTCGCGGATTCTGTCGGGGCTGGCGTACGACACGTGGGACGGATTGAACGCCGGGTTGTTCGGAGCGCTTGCCACCGGGGGGTCCGTGGTGTTGTGCCGGAACCTCGATCAGCTCTCGGACGAGGCGCTGGCCAAGCGGATCGAGAGTGAGCGGGTGACGGTTGTGCGCCGCTGAAACGCCTCGCAGTCACCCACATGGGCCAGTAACGGCCGCCTCCACCACCCCCTCCGGGGCATCGTCGTAGGACGAGTACGTCCGTACGCCATGAGGGGTGGAGCCGCACGTGACCGACAACGTAGGCATGCCCGGGCGCGGGGCGGGGGCGTCTGCGAGCGGTGGGGGGCCGGCCCGGCGGCGCCGGCGGCGGTGGGTCCGGGGTGGGGGGCTCGTGGTCGCCCTGGGGCTCGTCGCGGCCGTCGGAACCGGCTGGGCGCTGTACGCCAAGCTGGACGCGAACATCACGCCCGACGACGCCGCTGCCGCCGAGCTCGCGCGGTACGAGAAGGAGCGGCCCACCTCGCTCGTCAAGGGCGCGCAGAACATCCTGCTGATCGGCTCGGACACACGGTCCGGGGACGACAACGACGACTACGGGCGGGACTCCGGCACCGAGCGGTCCGACACGACGATCCTGCTGCACCTCGGCGCGGGCCGGCGCACCGCCACCGCGATCTCCCTGCCGCGCGACCTGATGGTGGACGTGCCCGCGTGTCTGCGCGCCGACGGGAGCCGTTCCGAGCCGATGTTCGCGATGTTCAACTACGCCTTCCAGATGGGCGGTTCGGGCTGCACCATCCGGACCGTCGAGAAGCTCACGGACATCCGTGTCGACCACCACGTCGTCGTCGACTTCCACGGCTTCAAGGAGATGGTCGACGCGGTCGACGGCGTCCAGGTGTGCCTGCGCAGCCCGATCGACGACGAGGCCGCGAAGCTGAAGCTGCCCGCGGGCCGGGTCACGCTCGACGGCGAGCAGGCCCTCGGCTACGTCCGCGCCCGCAAGACCCTCGGCGACGGCAGCGACACCGACCGGATGGACCGCCAGCAGCGATTCCTCGGGGCGCTGGTCAACAAGGTGCAGAGCAATGACGTACTGCTGAATCCGGTGAAGCTCTACCCGGTGCTGGACGCGGCCACGTCCTCTCTCACCACCGACCCGGATCTGGCGAGCCTGCGCGGCCTGTACCAACTCGTGCGCGGGCTGCGTGACATCCCCACGGAACGCGTGCAATTCCTGACTGTTCCGCGGGAGTCGTACGTCTACAACGCCAATCGCGATCAGCTCGTGGAACCCGAGGCGGAGAAACTGTTCGAACGGTTGCGCAAGGACGAGCCGCTGAAGGTCGCCGAGGAAGTGCCGCGGGATTCCGCCACAAAGAGCGGGGATTCGTACGACGGGTCGTACGACTACTGGGAGTACGAGCGCGATGACGGAAAGTCCCGCGGAAAGCGGGGTGACGAGCCCTCGAACTCCGCCTCTCCCGCCCCCACGTTCCGGGGCAGCACAGCCGCCGAAGACACGTGCGAGTAAAGCGCTTGCCAAATCACCGCACTTATGTCCGAGAAAAAGGACGAATTACCCCGCGGGGTGACGTGGAATTTGTCACCGTCGCCGCTCGGCGCTGAACAGGGCGGTTAGTGTGAGCGATCCGGTGCATCCATCCGCGAGGTCCGTCCTGGCGTCTTGCACTGTGTGACCGAGACCCGAGCGCCTTGAGGGGGGAAGGCGCGCGCCCCGACGGAGGAATCGGACAACCGTGGACGCGCAAAGCCGTGGGCGGGCGAACGACATCGATCCCGCAGACCAATGGGTGCTCAATCCGAACACCGGCGAATACGAATTGCGACTGACCCCTTCCGCACCGCAATCAACGGTGCCGGGGCCCCGCAGATCCACCCCTCGCGGTAACACCGGCGCGGTACGCAGCCGTACGGCGGCTCCGGAGGCGCCCGGCCGCCAGGTCCCGCCGCAGCGCCGGCGCCGGGGTGTGCCCGAGGAGCCGCTGCCGGGACGGCGCGGTCGCCGGCCGGTCAAGAAGAAGGGCAGGGCCAAGAAGATCCTGCTGTGGACCGGCGGGACCATGGCCTTCGTCCTGGTGGCCGCGGCCGGCGGCGCCTACCTCTACATCAAGCACCTCAACGACAACATCACCTCCGTCTCGGACGACGGCGCCAGCACCGGCGGCTTCGACAAGGACAAGGCGATCAACATCCTGTTGATCGGCACGGACAAGCGCACCGGCAAGGGCAACACGAAGTACGGCGACTCCGGCAGCGTCGGGCACGCGGACACGACGATCCTGCTGCACCTCTCCAAGGACCGTTCGAACGCGACCGCGCTGAGTATCCCGCGCGACCTGATCACCGACATCCCGGACTGCCCGACCCAGCAGGCCGACGGCAGCGAGAAGGTCATCGCCGGTACGAGCAACGTCCGTTTCAACACCAGCCTCGGCCAGGACCTCCGTACGCCCAGCTGCACGGCGCGCACGGTCACCGAGCTCACCGGCATCAAGCCGGACGACTTCATGGTCGCCGACTTCAACGCGGTCAAGACGCTGACCACGGCGGTCGGCGGAGTCGACGTATGTCTCGGCAAGGACATCAACGACCCGGACTCGCACCTCAATCTGAAGAAGGGCATGCAGCACATCGAGGGCGAGACGGCCCTCGCCTTCGTGCGCACCCGCCACGCGGTCGGCTTCGGCGGCGACCTGAGCCGGATCACGCTGCAGCAGCAGTTCCTCAGCGCGCTGATGCGGAAGCTGAAGTCCAACTCCACCCTCACCGACCCGACGAAGATGGTGAAGATCGCCGAGGCCGGCACCAAGGCGCTGACCGTCGACTCCAACCTCGACAGCATCGGCAAGCTGAAGGACCTCGGTCTGGAGCTGGGCAAGCTCAATCCGAAGAACCTGACGTTCACCACCGTGCCGGTGATCGACAACCCGGCCGAGAAGGTGCACGCGACCGTCGTCCTCAACCCGAACACGGCGCAGCCGGTCTTCGACGCGATCAAGAACGACGTCTCCTTCACCGCGGTCAAGGCGAAAAAGAAGAAGGAGGCCGCCGCGGTGGCCGCCCGTCTCAAGGGCACCAAGTCGGCCGCCTCCGAGGTGCGGGTGCGGATCCTCAACGGCGGTGCGGCGGCCGGCAGCGCGCAGGCCGAGCTGAACTACCTGCAGAACGACGCGGGCGTACTGAAGTCGGAGAACGCCGGCAACGCGGCCGCATCGCAGGCGAAGACCACGCTCGAGTACGCCCCGGACCAGGCCGACCAGGCACGACGGCTGGCAGCCATACTCGGCCTGTCCGGCTCGCAGCTGAAGCCCGGCAAGAGCGTGACCAACGATCAGGGCCTGCCGGCGATGACGCTGACCCTGGGCAAGGACTTCCCGGGGGCGGGCAATTCGTACTCCGCAGCGACCAAGGCGCCGGACGTGGACAAGACCACGGCCGACAAGGTCGAGTGCGCCAAGTGACCTGACGGGCCTGTTGTGCGTCTAACAGGGCGCACGGCAGGTCCGTTGAACGGCGCAAGGGGTGGGAGGACGGGGAATGACGCAGAGCAGTGTGCACGAGGAGGGGACGCAAGGGGGCGTCCGCAACTCCCGTGACCTGGGGTGGGGGGACGGCGGCCCCGAGGCCGCACAGGACGGCGACGGCTCCGGCAGACGCGGGACGCCGGTCGGCGGGCGCGGGCACCGCCGCAGGGGTCCCCGGCGGGGGCGCCGGGTGCTGCGCTGGTCGGCGACCACCCTGTCGGTGCTGATACTCGGGACGGCCGGCGCCGGATACCTCTACTACCAGCACCTGAACGGCAACATCCAGAAGGGCGAGCGCAGCAGCGGCGACGCCAAGGCGCAGAAGACCAAGGCCAACGCGGCCGGGCAGACGCCGCTCAACATCCTGCTGCTCGGCTCGGACAGCCGTGCCTCCGACGAGAACGTGAAGCTCGGCGGCGCCAAGTACGACCGCAACAGCCCGCCGCTCGCCGACGTGCAGATGCTCATCCACCTGTCCGCGGACCGCAAGAGCGCCGCGATGGTGAGCATCCCGCGCGACACCAGGGTCGACATCCCCAAGTGCACGGATCCCAAGACCGGCAAGGTCTACCCGGCCACCACCGACATCATCAACACCACGCTGGCCCGCGGCGGCGCCGGCTGCACGCTGGCCACCTGGGAGAACCTCACCGGGGTCTACATCGACCACTGGATGACGATCGACTTCTCGGGTGTGGTGCGGATGGCCGACGCCATCGGCGGTGTCGACGTCTGTGTGCGGCAGAACGTGTGGGACCACCCGACGGCCGCGGTGCCCGGCGGCTCCGGCCTGAAGCTGACGGCCGGGACGCACACGGTCGAGGGCAAGCAGGCCCTGCAGTGGCTGCGCACCCGGCACGCCTGGGGCAGTGACCTGATGCGGGCCCGGGCGCAGCACATGTACCTGAACTCGATGATCCGCACGCTGAAGAAGCAGAACGTCTTCACCGACACCGGGCGGCTGACGGACCTGGCCGAGGCGGCCACCAAGTCCCTGAAGGTCTCCGAGGAGATCGGCACCGTCAAGAAGCTGTACGACCTGGGCATGCAGCTCAAGTCGGTCCCGACGGACCGCATCACCTCGGTGACCATGCCGAACGTCACGGATCCCAGGAACGTCGATCACGTCGTGCCGGACCCCGCCAACGCCGACAAGCTGTGGGAGATGCTCCGCGACGACGTGTCCCTCGACAACAAGGGCAAGGCGTCGGCTGCGAAGAAGACGACCGCCGAGAAGGAGGCCACCAAGGCCCCGTCGGCGGCGGACGACCAGATCGGTGTCGTCGTGCAGAACGCCACCGGGACCTCCACGCTCGCCCCGGTGAGCGGACGCGCGGGCGTCGTCGCCGAGGAATTGCTGCAGAAGGGCTTCTCGAAGGCGTCCAAGGACGCGACGGCCGGGCTCTCCGAGGACCGGACGGTCGTGCGCTATCCGAGCGCCGAACTGGAGGGCGACGCCCAGCGCATAGCGAAGTCGCTGGGAATTCCACTGAGTTCGGTGAAGCGGTCCACCGACGTGTCCGGTGTCACGGTCGTCGTGGGAGCGGACTGGCGTACGGGCACCACGTATCCGAAGCAGTCCAAGCCCAAGGCCGGTGACCTGCCCGGGAATGCCGACGCCATCAACGGCTCGGACAGCGGTCAGTGCATGGACGTCTACAAGCCCTACCGCTGGTAGCGAACGGTCAAGGAAATAGGGTGAATTGACCGGTTGTAGGGATGCGGGATTCTTCGTCGACGGCACTCGATGCCGAACTGTGCGGTTAGTGTGGGCGATCCAGCCCTTGACGGAGGACTCATACAACCGTGGACGTACAAGGCCGTGGGCGGGCGGAGAGTACCGACCCCGCAGACCAGTGGGTACTCAACCCGAACACCGGCGAATACGAGCTGCGACTGACTCCTTCCGCACCGCAGTCGCCGGTACCGGGGCCCCGTAGGCCCGGCCCCCGGAGGGCGGGCTCCCGCGACGGCACCGCGCGCAGCCGTACGGATGCGCCGGGCCGGACGACTCCGGTCCCGCCGCAGCGCCGGCGCCGGGGTACCGAGGAGCCGCTGCCGGGGCGGCGCGGTCGCCGGCCCGTGCAGAAGAAGGGCAGGGCCAAGAAGGTCCTGCTGTGGACCGGCGGGACCATGGCCTTCGTCCTGGTGGCGGCGGCGGGAGGTGCCTACCTCTACATCAAGCACCTCAACGACAACATCACCTCCGTCTCGGACGACGGCGCGAGCACCGGCGGCTTCAGCAAGGACAAGGCGATCAACATCCTGCTGATCGGCACGGACAAGCGCACCGGCAAGGGCAACGAGGGCTACGGCGACTCCGGCAGCGTCGGGCACGCGGACACGACGATCCTGCTGCACGTCTCCAAGGACCGTTCGAACGCGACCGCGCTGAGCATCCCGCGCGACCTGATCACCGATGTCCCCGACTGCCCCACGACCCAGGCCGACGGCACGACCAAGGTCATCAAGGGCACGACCGGCGTCCGCTTCAACACCAGCCTCGGCCAGGGCGAACGCACGCCCAGCTGCACCGCGCGCACGGTCACCGAGTTGACCGGCATCAAGCCGGACAACTTCATGGTCGCCGACTTCAACGCGGTCAAGACGCTGACCGACGCGGTCGGCGGGGTCGACGTCTGTCTCGGCAAGGACATCGACGACCCCGACTCGCATCTCAATCTGAAGAAGGGCATGCGCCACCTCACGGGTGAGAACGCGCTCGCCTTCGTCCGCACCCGTCACTCGGTCGGTCTGGGCGGCGACCTCAGCCGGATCACGCTGCAGCAGAACTTCCTCAGCGCCCTGATGCGCAAGCTGAAGTCCAACTCCACCCTCACCGACCCGACGAAGATGGTGAAGCTGGCCGAGGCGGGCACCAAGGCGCTGACCGTCGACTCCAAGCTCGACAGCATCGGCAAGCTGAAGGACCTCGGTCTGGAGCTGGGCAAGCTCAACACCAAGAACCTGACCTTCACCACCGTCCCGGTGGTCGACAACCCCGCCGAGAAGATCAAGGTCACCGTCGTCCTGAACGACTCGAAGGCGCCCGCGGTCTTCGACGCGATCAAGAACGACGTCTCCTTCACCGAGGTGAAGAAGAAGCAGAAGGCGGCGAAGGACGCGCAGGCCGCCCGGCTCAAGGGCACCAAGTCCGCCGCCTCCGAGGTGCGGGTGCGGATCCTCAACGGCGGTGCGGCCGCCGGCAGTGCGCAGGCGGAGCTGCAGTACCTGCAGAACGACGCGGGCGTACTGAAGTCCGAGAACGCCGGCAACGCGGACGCGGCGCTCGCCAGGACGACGCTCGAGTACGCCCCCGACCAGGCCGCCCAGGCGCGCAGGCTCGCGGACATCATGGGGCTGTCCGGCTCCGCGCTGAAGCCCGGCAAGAGCGTGACCAACGCCCAGGGGCTGCCGACGATGACGCTCACCCTGGGCAAGGACTTCAAGGGGGCCGGGGAGAAGCTCACCTCCGCGTCGACGGCGCCGGCGGTCGACAGCAAGACCACGGCGGACAAGGTCGAGTGCGCCAAGTGAAGTGACGCGCCCGTCACTTGGAAGCGCAGGGCCGTTGGGCAACCTCATGGGCCCGTCGTATGTCTCCATGACGTGCGGCGGGCCTCTTCCATGGCGCGCCAGGGGGTGGGAGGACGGGAAGTGGCGCAGAACAGTGTGCGGGAGGCCGAGCCGACGGAGGCGGCCGACGACGGCGGCGACGCGCGCCACGGCGCACGCCGGGCACCGCGCAAGCACCGCCTGCTCAGGTGGACCGCGACCACGCTGGCCGTCCTGATACTCGGCACGGCCGGCGCCGGCTACCTCTACTACCGGCATCTCAATGCCAACATCCGGCACGACGACCTGAACCTGGGCGACAACAAGGTCGCCGCACCGACGCCGAACGCCGCGGGCCAGACCCCGCTGAACATCCTGCTGATCGGCTCCGACGCCCGGGACACCAAGGAGAACCAGCAACTCGGCGGCGCGAAGGAGACCTTCGGGTCCGCGCCGCTGGCGGACGTCCAGATGCTGGTGCACCTGTCGGCCGACCGCTCCAACATGTCGGTCGTCAGCATGCCGCGCGACACCCTCGTACGGATTCCGAAGTGCACCGACCCCGACGACGACAAGGTGTACGCGGCGAGCGACGGGCGGGTGATGACGAACCAGAGCCTCGGGCACGGAGGTCCCGGCTGCACGGTCGCCACCTGGCAGGAGCTCACCGGGATCCGCATCGACCACTTCATGATGGTCGACTTCTCCGGTGTGGTGTCCATGGCGGACGCGATCGGCGGGGTCCCGGTGTGCGTGGACGCGAACATCCTCTCCCGGGACAGGCAGGGCCATGGCTCCGGGCTGAGGCTTCGGGAGGGCACGCACCCGGTGAAGGGCAAGCAGGCCCTGCAGTGGCTGCGCACCCGCTACGGCTTCGAGGACGGCAGCGACCTCGCCCGCGCCAAGGCGCAGCACATGTACATGAACTCGATGGTCCGCCAGCTGCGTGAGAACGCCACCCTCAGCAACCCGGGCAAGCTGCGCACGCTCGCCGAGCGGGCCACCGAGGCCCTCACCGTCGACCCCGGCCTCGACACCGTCAAGAAGCTCTACGACCTCGGCAACGATCTGCGGAAGGTGGAGCCGAAGCGGATCACCATGACCACCATGCCGAACCGGTACGTGGGCGCCCGCGTCGAGCCCACCGAGGACGCCGAGCAGCTCTTCCGGCTGGTGCGCGAGGACATCGCGCTGGACGGCAAGGACAGGAAGAAGGCCGCCGGCGCGGAGGAGAAGGGCTCGGACGACCCCGCCGCCCCCGACGGCGAGATCGGGGTCCAGGTGCAGAACGGCACCCGTACCGACACCCTCGCCCCGGCCCGCGGGCGCGCGAGCACGGTGGCCGGGCTGCTCGTGGACAAGGGCTTCGCCGAGGCCGCCGCCGACCAGAGCGTGGTCCTGAGCGAGCCCACGACGGTCGTCCGCTACCCCAGCGCCGAGCTGGAGGGCGACGCCCAGGCGGTCGCCAAGTCGCTCGGGATTCCGCTGAGTTCGGTGAAGCGGTCGACGGACGTCTCGGGCGTCACGCTCGTCGTGGGTGCCGACTGGCGGGAAGGTACGGCGTACCGGGCGCCCAAGGAGGACGACAAGACCCCGAAGTCCGCCGAGGCCCTCAACGGAGCGGACGACGGGGCCTGCATGCACGTTAATCCGGGTTTCACATGGTGACCCACAGCTGACTCCTAAGTGGCTGCAGAATGATGAGGCGCGCTCACGTCCGAGAGCCCGGAGCGCAAGGGTTTGAAAGGACAGAGAGTTGGCGCGGAGCAGCGTTCCCGCGGTCGAGGACACGATGTCCCTCACTCCGCAGGGCAGCGAGAGGGTGCCGGAGCAGCGGCGCGGCGGCAGTGGCGGAGGCCGGCGAAGACGCGGCGGCCAGGGCGGTGACCGGGGGCGCCGCGGGCGCCGGATACTGCGCTGGTCGGCGATGGTCCTGGCGGTGCTCATAGTCGGCACCGCGGGCGCCGGCTACCTCTACTACCAGCACCTCAACGACAACCTCAAGAAGGACGACCTCAACATCGGGGACAAGAAGGACCGCGCGGCCAAGTCGAAGGCCAACGCCGCCGGGCAGACCCCGCTGAACATCCTGCTGATCGGCTCCGACGCCCGCGACTCCGCGGAGAACCAGAAGCTCGGCGGCGCGAAGGACACGTACAACACCGCCCCGCGCGCGGACGTGCAGATGCTGCTGCACGTCTCCGCCGACCGCACCAACATGTCGGTCGTCAGCATGCCGCGCGACACCCTGGTCTCCATCCCCAAGTGCACGGACCCCGACAGCGGCAAGACGTACGCGTCGAGCACCTCCACCATGACCAACGCCTCGCTGGAGCGCGGCGGCCCCGGCTGCACGGTGGCGACCTGGGAGAAGCTGACCGACATCCACATCGACCACTTCATGATGGTCGACTTCTCCGGTGTGGTGTCGATGGCGGACGCGATCGGCGGTGTCCCGGTCTGCGTGGACGCCAACATCTACTCGCACACCTCCTCCGGCCACGGCTCGGGCCTGAAGCTGAAGAAGGGCACCACCTCGATCAAGGGCAAGCAGGCCCTGCAGTGGCTGCGCACGCGCTACGGCTTCGAGGACGGCAGCGACATCGCGCGCACCAAGGCGCAGCACATGTACATGAACTCGATGGTCCGCCAGCTGCGTGAGAACGCCACCCTCAGCAACCCGGGCAAGCTGCGCAGCCTCGCCGAGACGGCCACGAAGGCGCTGACGGTGGACGACGGGCTCGGGACCGTGACGAAGCTCTACGACCTGAGCAAGGAGCTGAAGAAGGTCCCCACCAAGCGCATCACCATGACGACGATGCCGTGGGTGTACTCCTCGGACGGCAACCGGGTGCTGCCCAAGCCTACGGACGCGTCGAAGCTGTTCCGGCTGGTCCGCGAGGACATCGCGCTGGACGGCAAGGACAAGAAGAAGTCGAAGAAGACCACGACGTCCTCGGACCCCGCCGCCGCGGACGACAAGATCGCCGTACAGGTGCAGAACGGCACGAAGAGCAGCACCCTCGCCCCGGTGAGCGGGCGGGCGAGCGCCGTCGCCCAGCTGCTCGTCGGCAAGGGCTTCGACGAGGCCGAGGCCGACTCCTCGACCCTGCTCAGCGAGGACGAGACCGTGATCCGCTACCCGAGCGCCGACCTCGAGGGCGACGCCCAGCGGGTCGCCAAGGCCCTCGGCATCCCGACGAGCCAGGTGGAGAAGTCCACGGACGTGAGCGGCGTCACGCTGATCGTCGGTGCGGACTGGCGCTCCGGCGCCAAGTACACGGCCGCGGACGACGACGACACGACACCGGAGTCGGCGAGCGCCCTCAACGGCTCGGACACCAAGGCGTGCATGCACGTCGACCCGGACTACACCTGGTAGTCCGGGTCGGTACGGGTCAACAGAGGCCCTGCGGTGCTCAGTTGGAGGCGAGCACCGCGGGGCGGCGGGACGCGATGACCCGCTTCGCCAGCGACTTCGGGCTGGTCAGGAAGCCCCAGCCCCAGCACATGTGCATGGTGGCGAGGGCGACGGGGATCTGCAGCCGCGCCTTCAGCGGCAGCCCCTTGCCGGCCGGGACCGAGCCGAGGGCGATGGCCGCGAGATAGCCACCGGGGATCACGAAGCCCCAGGGGGTGACCAGGGCACCGAGGACGATGCCCGCCGCTATCGCGAGGACCGCGGTCGGCGGCGCGAGGTAGCGCAGGTTGATGGAGCCCTCGTGGTAGCGCGCGACGACGTGCCGCCAGCGGCCGTAGTCCTTGTACTGCTTGGCCAGCGCCTTGACCGAAGGCCTCGGCCGGTACGACACCTTCAGCTCCGGCGAGAACCAGATCAGCCCGCCGGCCTCGCGGATGCGGAAGTTGAGCTCCCAGTCCTGGGCGCGGATGAACTCCTCGTTGTACCCGCCCTGCTGCTCCAGCGCCTCGCGCCGGAAGACACCGAGGTACACGGTCTCCGCCTCGCAGGCGGCGCCTCCGGTGTGGAAGACCGCGTTGCCGACCCCGATCTTCGAGGTCATGGCGGCGGCGACCGCGTGCTCCCAGTCGTTCTCGCCCTCGGCGTGCATGATGCCGCCGACGTTCTGCGCGCCGGTCTCCTCCAGGAGCCGTACGGCGGTGGTGATGTAGTTCGGCGAGAGCATGCCGTGGCCGTCGACGCGGACGACGATCGGATGGCGGGAGGCCTTGATCGCGGCGTTCAGGGCGGCGGGCGTGCGACCGGTCGGGTTCGGGACGGTGTGGACGCGCTTGTTCTTGTTGGGCGCAGTTTCGGCGACGAGCTCGGCGGCGATCTCGTCCGTACGGTCCGTGGACGGACCGAGGGCGATCACGACCTCCATCTCGCCGGCGTACTCCTGCGCGAGGATCGCTTGGACGGCTCCGCGCAGATGCCGCTCCTCGTTGAGGACCGGCATGATCACAGACACGGCGGGGAGCTGCACGTCGGGATTGGCGTTCATAGAGGGCTCACGTTACCGCGAACGGGGGACAGCTCTGCGCCCCGCCGGGGCGGTGGCCCGGGCCACAGATCGTATGGGCCTACGGTGCTCACGATCCCACGTACGGCCGCCGCCCGGAGGTGTCTCCCTTGCCCACGCAGCCCCGGTCCGCCGCCCCGGCCCGCCCGCAGCGCCGCCCCCAGCCCGTGCGCGCCCCGCAGCAGCGCGCGCCGCGGCCCCCCGTACGGCGGAAGAGGCCACGCTGGGCGATGCGGGCCGTGACGACCCTCTCCGTGGTCGTCCTCGCCTCCGCCGGGATCGGGCACGCGGTGGTCTCCAGCCTCGACGCGGACATCGCGCGGGTGGATCCCTTCAAGGACATGAAGAACCGTCCGCAGGCCGGACACGGCATGAACGTCCTGCTGGTCGGCACGGACGGCCGCGACAAGATCAGCGTGCAGGAGCGGCACCGCTACCACCTGGGCGGCGCCCCCTGCCACTGCACGGACACGATGATGATCGTGCACATCTCGGCGGACCGGGAGCGGGCGAGCGTGGTGAGCCTGCCGCGTGACTCGTACGTCACTACGCCCGAGCGCGTCGACGAGGCCGGCGGGAAGAAGGAGCCCGGCCACCCCATCAAGCTCAACGCGGCGTACGCGGAGGGCGGCCCGAACCTCACGGTGCAGATCGTCGAGGACATGACCCACGTGAAGATCGACCACTATCTGGAGGTCGACTTCACCAGCTTCATGAGGACGGTGGACGTACTGGGCGGGGTCGCGGTCTGCACCGCCGTACCCCTGAAGGACTCGTACACCGGACTCGACCTGCCCGCCGGCACCCGCACCCTGATGGGTGGCCAGGCCCTCCAGTACGTCCGCGCCCGCCACCTCGACGGGGCCTCCGACCTCGGCCGGATGAAGCGTCAGCAGCGCTTCCTGGCGGCGCTCATCGAGCGGGCCACGTCCTCCGGGATCCTGCTGAACCCGATGAAGTTCCGGGACGTGACGCGGGCGGTGCTGGGCTCGGTCCGCGCCGACAAGGGCTTCGGCACCGACGAGTTGCTGGACCTGGGCCGGGCGATGCGCAACTTCTCCCCCTCGTCCTCGGAGTTCACGACGGTGCCCATCGGGCAGATGGGATACCCCGTCAAGGACATCGGCTCGACCGTGAAATGGGACACCGCCAAGGCCGACCGGCTCTTCCGGTCCCTGCGCGACGACAAGCCGCTGGCCGTGCAGCACGGGCGGCCCGAGACGGTGCAGGTCGACGTGGACCCGCGGCAGATCCACGTCCAGGTCGAGAACGGCACGCCCAAGGACGGGCTCGGCAAGCGCGTGGACGCTGCGCTGGCGGCGACGGGCTTCCTGACGACCCGGATGCCGGCGGCCGCGGCCCAGCGGACCGTGAAGCGGACCGTCGTCGAGTACGACCCTCGCTGGGACCGCTCGGCGAAGTCGCTGGCCGCCGCGCTGCCCGGCAGCGAGACGCGGCCGGTGAAGGGCCTCGGCCCGATGCTGAAGGTGATCGCGGGCGCCGACTTCAAGCAGGTGCAGAAGGTACGGGCGGAGGACCCGGACCAGGGCGAGCCCGGAGTGGTGACCGGGGACCAGGTGACGTGCCCGCAGTAGCCGCGGTGCCGCAGGCTCTCAGTCGTCGAGGCCCTCGGCTGCCCGCTTCTCCCGAAGTTCCATGATCGCCCGCCGCCTCGCCAGCCGGTGTGTCCGGCGGATCTGGGCCTCCTGGTAGCGGCGCTTGTCCTTCTCCGTCTCCGGCAGGACCGGCGGCACCGGCCGCGGCTTGCCGTCGGCGTCGACGGCCGCGAAGACGAGGTAGGCGGAGCCGACCTGGGTGGGCGGGGTGGACTCGTTCCACCGCTCGGCCAGCACCCGGACCCCGACCTCCATCGACGTCCGGCCGGTCCAGTTGACCTGGGCCTTCACATGCACGAGGTCGCCGACGCGGACCGGCTCCAGGAACGCCATCTCGTCCATGGACGCGGTGACCGCGGGCCCGCCGCTGTGCCGGCCGGCCACTGCGCCGGCCGCGTCGTCCACCAGTTTCATGATCACGCCGCCGTGGACCGTGCCCAGAAGGTTGGTGTCGTTGTGGGTCATGATGTGGCTGAGCGTGGTCCGGGACGCCGAGGTGGGCTTGCCGGGGATATCCGGAGTGTCCGATTCCGCGACGGGGGCCTGGTCTGTCATGGCGTCCACCTTATGCCGAGGTGACATCTGCGGACTTTGTGTTGGGTTCGCAACAGCAGTGCCCTGATTTTCCTACGACCCTTGTAATGGACGTAGTCGCGCCCTGCACACTGGGGCCCATGAATGACTGGCCCGAGGCATGGTCCGACGACAACCGCAACCGGTACGGACGCGGCAGCGCCGGCGCACCTGAAGGTGCGCGCGCGATGCGGCAGGTCCGCCGGCCCTCCTCGGGCGCGTACGGGGGCTCCGGCCAGTCCGCGCCGCCGTACGGCGGGCGGGTTCCCCAGCAGCCGAACTACGTCGACGGCCAGGGGTACGGCGGCGGCTACGGCGACGACACCGCGGCCGACAACGGCTACGACGGCTACAACACCGGCCAGGTGTACGGCGGCGGGAACGGCGGCCCCGGTGGACCGGGCGGCGACCTGCGGCCGCGGCCGAACTGGCGGCGCCGCATCAAGTGGACGGCGATCACGCTGGTGACGGTGCTGGTCGTGACGTCCGTGGCTACCTACTTCTGGGCCGACTCCAAGCTGCACCGCGACGTCGACCTCTCCACGGTCATCGACCGGCCGGAGGCGGGGGACGGCACGAACTACCTGATCGTCGGCTCCGACAGCCGGGCCGGGCTGTCCTCCGAGCAGAAGAAGAACCTGCACACGGGGTCCGCTGAGGGCAAGCGGACCGACTCGATGATGATCCTGCACGTCGGCGACAGCGGCGACACACTGATCTCCCTGCCCCGCGACTCGAACGTGACGATACCGACGTACAAGGGCTCCACCTCCGGCAAGACCTACCAGAGCACGGGCCGGCAGACGAAGCTGAACGCGGCCTACGCGGAGGACGGCCCGACGCTCCTCGTGCGCACGGTCGAGGCCAACATGGGTCTGCACATCGACCACTACGTGGAGATCGGCTTCGCCGGCTTCGCGAACATCGTGGACGCGGTCGGCGGTGTCGACATCACCATCGACAAGGCGTTCAAGGACAAGTACTCGGGCGCCGACTTCAAGGCGGGCAAGCAGACGCTGAACGGCGAGCAGGCCCTGGCCTTCGTCCGTACCCGGCACGCCTTCGCGGCGAGCGACCTGCAGCGCACCAAGAACCAGCAGAAGTTCCTCTCCGCGCTGGCCCACCAGGTGGCGACCCCGTCGACGGTCCTGAACCCCTTCAAGCTGTACCCGACGATGAGCGCCGGCCTGGACTCGCTGACGGTCGACAAGGACATGAGCCTGTGGGACCTGGCGTCCATGTTCTGGGCGATGAAGGGCGTCAGCGGCGGTGACGGCATCTCGATGAACATGCCGATCTCCGGCTCGACCGGCGGCAACCTCGTCTGGGACAAGGCGAAGGTGAAGACGCTGGTGAACGAGCTGAACAACGACCAGAAGGTCACGGTCTCGAGTGAGTGAGCAGCCCGGCAGAGCCCCGTTCGACGCGGTGCTCTGCGACGTGGACAACGTGATCCGGCACTACGACCCCGCCGGGCTGCACGCCTTGGAGCGGGCCGCCGGGCTGGCCGAGGGCACGACCACGAAGGTCGCCTTCGCGCCGGAGCGGGTCGAGCCGATGGTGCTGGGGCGGATCGACCAGCAGGAGTGGGTGCAGTCGATCGCGGAGGGCCTGGCCGGGCTCGTGCCGGAGGAGTCGACGGCGTGGGAGCTGGGCACGGCCCTGCTGGAGTCGCCGTTCGCGGCCGACGAGGCGGTGGTGTCCCTGCTGCGCCACGCGCGCACCCGGGTGCCGGTGGTCCTCGTCAGCAACGCCACTCTCCGCCTGGAGGACGACCTCACCGCGCTCGGCCTGGCCGACCTCGCGGACGACGTCGTCAACAGCGCCCGCGTGGGCCTCGCCAAGCCGGACCCGCGCATCTACCGCCTGGCGGCGGAGTCGGCCGGCGCCCGCCCCGAGCGCTGCCTCTTCGTAGACGACAGCGAGGAGAACACCGAGGCGGCGGCCGCGCTGGGGATGCAGGCAGTGCACTTCCACACGGCGGCGGACCTGGAGCGGGCACTGCAGCCACTGTTCAGCTGAGACGCCCGGAGGCCAGCAGGGCGGTACAGGGCAGCACCAACTGCCCCTGGAGGTCCGCGAATTCGGCACTGAGACGCTCGTAGACCTGCTTGATCCGTACGACGGTTTCGGGGTCCTGCGCCGTGATGACGCGCCCGACGTTGCCGATCCCGGCGGCGGCCCCGCTCCACCACTCCTCGACGCCGGCGCGATGCTCCCAGCCGACCTCGACGCACCGGGCCTCGCCGAGACCGGCGTCGGCGAGCAGCCGGGCCACGCCCTCGGCCGTACGGTCGAAGTCCTCGCCGGGATCGAGTCGTGGCAGCCACTCCGGTGGCACGGCCCCCGCGGCCTCGCAGGCCCGTCCCAGCAGCTCCATCCCGGCGTTCCGCCCACCCCAGAGGGTCAGGGCGACCCGCCCACCCGACCGCAGCACCCGCTGCACCTCCGCCAGTGCGGCACGTGGCCGGCCGACGTGGTTGAGGACGAAGTTCCCTACGGCGGCATCGAACTCGTCGGCCGGGAATGGCAGTTCGGGCAGTACGGCGATCCGAGCGTCGACCCCTCGCGCTCTCGCCGCCTCGACCATGCCCGCGTCGGCGTCCACGGCCACCACCCGCGCCCCACGGCCCTGCGCCGCCAGAGCCGCCGCCCCGGTCCCGGTCCCGACGTCGAGGACGTACGCCCCCGGCGCCACCCCGGCCGCGTCCAGCAGCGCCTCCACCGGGTGGGCACACAGCCGCGCGAAGCTCCCTGCGTACGCCTCGGCCCGCCCGCCCCACATCTCCCGCTCGGCCGCGTCGAAGGCCTCGGTCGCGCTCGTCATGTGAAGTCCGCGTAGGCCAGGTGCCGGGCACAGTGCCGGCAGCGGAAGAGGTAGGCGGTGGGCTGGTCGTCGGCGTCGAGGGCCGTGAGGAAGGTCTCGTCGAACTCCTCGGCGAGGTGCTCCAACGCGTCCGGGTACGGCCGGAGTTCGCGGGCCCCCGCGCGGCCGAGGAAGACGGCCGCGTCGTCGCAGTGTGTGAGCCGGCGTTCCTGCTGCCAGCCGGCGAACCCGGGGGTGCGCTGCTCGACCGTGCGCACGATCTCCATCGGCACCCGGCCCTCGACCTCCGTGAACTGCGCCTCGTAGCGCTCGGCGGCGCTGCCGTCCGCGAGGCACCACGGGCACAGGGCGTCGTCGAGGCCGTCGTCCACGGCGTACACCGGCCCGGGGTAGATGTAGCCCCGTCGGCGCCCGCAGCAGACGCACAGCGCGTCGGAGGCCCTGACGCATCCCGTGGCCAACGGGTCCGGGTGGTAGGGGAATTCGGGCAGCGGATCGGAGTCGGTCATGGGGGTCAGACTGCCCGACACGGATCAGGGGCACCCAGCGGGGTGCCCCTGGAACCGGTCGGCCGGTCGTCACATCGTGGCGCCCGCCATCGTGCGGCACATCTCGGCGCAGCGGCGACACGCCTCCGCACAGCGCATCATCTGAGGGTCGTCCGGCATGGACATACACGCCTCGGCACACATGTCGCAGGCCTTGGCGCACATCGCGCACATCTCGGCGGACAGCGGCGAGCGGCGCATCATCATGTCCGCGCACATACGGGTCATCTCGGAGCAGTCGATGAGAGCGCGCATGATCTGCATCTGGGCCTGGCCGCCCATCTGCATGCAGGAGCTCATGGTCTCCTCGCAGATGCTGTGGCACGACATGCAGGCCTCGACGCAGTCCTGCATCTGCTTGCTCATGGCGCTCATGGGTCCGGTCTGGGTCATGGCTCCTCCTCGGAGACTTCAGGGGTCCGGGGCGGGCCCCGTGCCCTTCCGTCCTACGCCCGCCCGCAGTCCGGCGCCATCGGGCGGACGCGAACAATCCACTACGAACCCCCCACCGTCAAAGCGACAAAAGCCCCCGGAATCACTCCGGGGGCTTCGCCGTCACTAGGCCGATCGGTAGGCCGCGGCTACGGCAGGTTGCGCGCCATGACGATGCGCTGGACCTGGTTCGTGCCCTCGTATATCTGCGTGATCTTCGCGTCGCGCATCATGCGCTCCACCGGGTAGTCCCGGGTGTAGCCGTACCCGCCCAGCAGCTGCACCGCGTCCGTGGTGACCTCCATCGCCACGTCCGAGGCGAAGCACTTGGCCGCCGCGCCCTGGAAGGTCAGGTCCTTGTCGCCGCGCTCCGAGGCCGCCGCGGCCTGGTACGTCAGCGCGCGGGCGGCCGAGACCTTCATGGCCATGTCGGCGAGCATGAACTGGATGCCCTGGAAGTCGGCGATCGGCTTGCCGAACTGCTTGCGCTCCTGGACATAGCCCTTGGCGTAGTCGAGGGCGCCCTGGGCGACACCGAGGGCCTGGGCCGCGATGGTGATGCGGGTGTGGTCCAGGGTCTTCATCGCCGTCGCGAAGCCCGTGCCCTCCTCGCCGATCATGCGGTCGGCGGGGATGCGGACGTTGTCGAAGTAGACCTCGCGGGTCGGGGAGCCCTTGATGCCGAGCTTCTTCTCGGGGGCGCCGAAGGAGACGCCCTCGTCCGACTTCTCGACGACGAAGGCGGAGATGCCCTTGCTGCGCTTCGTCGGGTCGGTCACCGCCATCACCGTGTAGTACTCGGAGACGCCCGCGTTGGTGATCCAGCGCTTCACGCCGTTGAGGATCCAGTGGTCGCCGTCGCGGACCGCCTTGGTCTTCATGCCGGCCGCGTCGGAGCCGGCGTCCGGCTCGGAGAGGCAGTACGAGAACATCGCGTCGCCCTTGGCGAGCGGCGTCATGTACTTCTTCTTCAGGTCCTCGGAGCCCGAGAGGATCACGGGCAGCGAGCCCAGCTTGTTCACGGCCGGGATCAGCGACGAGGAGACGCAGGCGCGCGCCACCTCCTCGATCACGATCACCGTGGCAAGGGCGTCCGCGCCCGCGCCGCCGTACTCCTCGGGTACGTGCACGGCGTGCAGGTCATTGGCGACCAGCGCCTCCAGGGCCTCCTGCGGGAAGCGGGCCTCCTCGTCCACCGCGGCGGCGTGCGGCGCGATCTTCGCCTCGGCCAGGGAGCGGATGGCGTCGCGGAGCATGTCGTGCTCCTCGGACGGGCGGTACAGGTCGAAGTCAGCCGATCCGGCCAAGGTTTCTCACGCTCCAAGGACGCTTCTGACGCACTGTGGTGATGGCGCTAATTACCGTTAAGTAACTCAAATTTTAGGGGGCGGCTCACGGGAGTGATACGTGAGCTTGGCGACAGCGGGCAGGCTGCCCATCAGTTGCCCGTGGGAAGCCCTTCGAACGCCCCGGATATGCTCGGGCAGCGCAGCAAACTCCGCACCCGTCTGGAGCATCCATGAGCCTCAAGATCACCGTGATCGGCACCGGCTACCTCGGCGCCACGCACGCCGCGGCCATGGCCGAGCTGGGCTTCGAGGTGCTCGCTCTCGACGTCGTACCGGAGAAGATCGAGAAGCTGGAGCGGGGCGAGGCCCCGATGTTCGAGCCCGGTCTCGAGGAGCTGCTGCGCAAGCATGTCGCCGGGTTCGAGGGGTCGACCGGGCGGCTGCGCTTCACCATGGACTACGCCGAGGTCGGGGCGTTCGGCGACGTCCACTTCCTGTGCATCAACACCCCGCAGAAGCACGGCGAGTACGCCTGCGACATGTCGTACGTCGACGCTGCCTTCGCCTCGCTGGCCCCGCATCTGACGGGTCCGGCCCTCGTCGTCGGCAAGTCCACGGTGCCCGTCGGCTCGGCCGACCGCCTGGCCGCCTACCTCGCCGCGAACGCACCGGCCGGCGAGGACGCCGAGCTGGCCTGGAACCCGGAGTTCCTGCGCGAGGGGTTCGCGGTGCAGGACACCCTGCACCCGGACCGGATCGTCGTGGGTGTGCGCAGCGAGCGGGCCGAGAAGCTGCTGCGGGAGGTGTACGCCACCCCCATCGGCGAGGGGACGCCGTTCATCGTCACGGACTTCCCGACCTCCGAGCTGGTGAAGACCTCGGCCAACTCCTTCCTCGCCACCAAGATCTCCTTCATCAACGCGATGGCCGAGATGTGCGAGGCCTCGGGCGGTGACGTCGCCAAGCTCGCCGAGGCGATCGGTTACGACGACCGGATCGGGAAGAAGTTCCTGCGGGCCGGCATCGGGTTCGGCGGCGGCTGTCTGCCCAAGGACATCCGGGCGTTCATGGCCCGCGCCGGCGAGCTGGGTGCCGACCAGGCGCTGACCTTCCTGCGCGAGATCGACTCGATCAACATGCGCCAGCGCGGGCAGATGGTGGAGCTGGCCCGGCAGGTGCTCGGGGGCGGGCCCTTCCTGGGCAAGCGGGTCGCGGTGCTCGGCGCCACCTTCAAGCCCGACTCGGACGACGTACGGGACTCCCCCGCGCTGAACGTCGCCGGGCAGATCCACCTCCAGGGCGGCCAGGTCACCGTCTACGACCCGAAGGGCATGGACAACGCCCGCAAGGTCTTCCCGACGCTCGGCTACGCCGACACCGCGCTGGACGCGGTGCGGGGCGCCGACGTCGTCCTGCATCTCACCGAGTGGCGGGAGTTCCGCGAGCTGGACCCGGCGGCGCTCGGCGAGGTCGCGGCGGCCCGGGTGATCCTCGACGGGCGCAACGCGCTCGACCCGGCGCTGTGGCGCAAGGCGGGGTGGACGTACCGGGCGATGGGCCGCCCGACCGCATAGCCGCGAACGACGCCGGTTCGGCCGAGGCTCAGTCGGCCGAACCGGCGTCTTGTTGCATTCTGCACCACCGGCCTGTGCCGCGGCCGGTGAACTCCTTCTGAACTACTTCGCCCGATACCGGCGCATCTTCGCGCGCGCCCCGCACACCTGCATCGAACACCAGCGGCCGCGGCCGGCCGGGCTGCGGTCGTAGTACGCCCAGTGGCAGGTCTCGGCCTCGCAGGCCTTCAGCCTGAGCCAGGTGCCGGCGACCAGGGCCTCGGCGACGGCGGCGGCGACGCGGTAGTGCAGGGGGCGTGCGTCTGCGGGGGCGAGGGCGGCCGAGCCGTCTCCGGCGTCGATCGTCACGTGCAGGGGCGCGGCGGCCAGCAGGTCGCCCAGGGGCGTCACCGTGGCGTGCGGCGGGTGGCCGGCGTGGGCGAGCAGGACCGCGCGCAGCGATTCACGCAGTTCGCGCGCTCCCGGCACCTCCTCCTCCGTGAGCCCGAGGCGAGCGCGGCCGTCCGCCGTCTCGAGCGCGTCGGCGCCCGACTCGACGTCCAGGGTGTTGACCAGGGACTCCACCAGGGCCAGGCCCGCCGGTGCGGCCGATCTCTCACTCATGCTTGCGACGTTACCTCCAATGAGGCAGCATACAGTAACCGTTACCGGTTACCCAACTCTATGGGTAACGTGGTTTCGAGGAACTCAAGGAGGAGTCATGGCTCTCGCAAAGCTGGGCGTAGTCGTCCTGGACTGTCCCGACCCGCGCGCACTGGCCGGTTTCTACGCCGAGCTGCTCGACGGCACGGTGGAGGGCGAGGGCGAGTGGGTCGACCTGAAAGTGCCCGGCGGTCAGTCGCTCGCCTTCCAGGCCGCGCCCGGGTTCGTGGCCCCGCAGTGGCCGGCCCCGGACCGCTCGCAGCAGTTCCACCTGGACCTGACCGTCGAGGACCTGGACGCGGCCGAGGCGGGCGCTCTGGCGCTCGGCGCGAAGCCGCTGGACGCGACGGACCGCTCGCGCGGCTGGCGTGTGTATGCGGACCCGGCGGGGCACCCGTTCTGCCTCTGCGCCTGCTGAACCGGGAGGACCCGTCGTGACCGTGGCACGTTTCCGATCCGTCGTACTCGACTGCCCCGATCCGAGCGCGCTCGCCGGCTTCTACGCCGGTGTCGGGGGCGGCACCCCCGAGAAGGAGGACGACGACTGGGTGGTCCTGCAGATCCCGGGCGGGCCGCGGCTCGCCTTCCAACGGGCCGAGGGCCTCACTCCGCCCGAGTGGCCGCGCTCGGACCGCAACTCGCAGCAGTTCCACATCGACTTCGACGCCGGGGCGACCTGGGCGGAGATCGACGCGGCGCACGAGAAGGTGCTCGCGCTGGGCGCGCGGCCGCTGGACCTGGAGGACCGGGAGAAGAAGGACTTCCAGGTGTACGCCGATCCGGCGGGGCATCCGTTCTGCCTCTGCCGGGTCGAGCCCGCCGACCGCGTCTGAAGGACCTGGTCACCCGTCCAGGTCGGCGATCTTCGCAGTCGACGGATCCCGGCGCTGCTGGGTGGCGCGGGCCGTGAAGTCGGCGCTGCGCAGGACTCGCTGGACGTTTCCCCAGGTCAGCAGGGCGATTTCAGGCTCGGACCAGCCGCGGTGCAGAAGCTCGGCGATGAGGTGCGGATAGCGGGAGGCGTCGCCCGGGTCCTGCGGCTGTGCGGTGTCGGTGTCGTAGGTGCCGGACAGGCCCACGCACTCCGGTCCCGCCACCTCGCGGACGTGGTCGAGATGGTCGGCGACATCGCGGACGGACGGGCCGGTCTGGTCGGCGGTGAGCGGCACCATGCACAGGCCCTTGGCGGCGCCGAGCTCGGCGAGCAGCTCGTCGGGGAGGTTGCCCGGGTGGGCGCGCAGGGCGCGGGCGGCGGAGCGGGTGAACAGGACCGGCGCCTTGGAGACCACGAAGGTGCGGCGGACGGTGGCCGCACCGGCGCCGGAGAGGTCGGCGAGGACGCCGAGCCGGTTCATCTCCCGTACGACCTCCTCGCCGAACCGGGTCAGCCCGCTCTCGCCCGCCCAGGACGTGCCGGACAGGGTCAGGACGCGCAGGCCGAGCGCGTGCAGGGCGCGCAGGGTGCCGAGGGAGTCGCCGAGGGCTGCGGCCTGGGCGGGGCCGAGCAGGACGGCGACCCGGCTGCAGTTGCGGGCGTCGGTGGCCTGCCCGGCGGTGTGGACGAGACGCAGGCCCTCGGGGTGGGCGTGCACGACGGTGTTCACGACGTCGAGCTGCTCCAGCGTCGCACCCACGGCCCGGAGCCCGTCGACGCCCTCCGGCAGGTGCAGCGACCAGAACAGCGCGCCGACATGGCTCTCGCGCAGCCGGGGCACGTCCGTGTCGAGTGCGCTCTCGCCGAGCTCCAGGTCGTACCAGGGCAGGCTCCGCAGCGCCCACGGCGGTCCGCTGTGCCCGTCGGCGACGGGATACGCGTCGAGGATGGCGTGGGCACGCTCCAGGGGCACGGCGTCCGGCTCCGATACGGGCAGGGCGTCGTGCTTGCTGACCTCGGTCCGGGTGGGCCGTTCGTCCTGGAGGTCTGCCATGGCTGGCTCCGTACGTCGGGATCGTCCGGGGGTACGGTCACCGTCGCACGGAGCCGAGGGGGCTTCCTGGTGGGTGCGGCGTTCGGGGGTCCGCCGGTTCAGCGACCCCGGGCCGCCCCGCCCTCGAAGCTCAGCCGCTCTCGCCGTCGAGTTCCTCGATCGTGGCGTTGGACGGCGAGCGGGTCGCCTGAAGGCCGCGGGCCACGTCCTCGGCCGCGCCCAGCACCCGTACCGAGTTCTGCCAGGTCAGCTTGGCCAGGTCCGGCTTGGACCAGCCGCGGTCCAGCAGCTCTGCGATCAGGTTCGGGTAGCCGGAGACGTCGTTCAGGCCGTCGGGTGTGAAGGCCGTGCCGTCGTAGTCGCCGCCGATGCCGAGGTGGTCGATGCCCGCGACCTCGCGCATGTGGTCGAGGTGGTCGGCGACCGTCGAGACCGTGGCGACGGGGCGCGGGGTGCGCTCCTCGAAGGCGCGGTGGACCTTCATCGCCTCGGCGGTGGTGTCGAGGTGGTGGAAGCCGTGCGCACGCATGTTCTCGTCGGCCTCGGCCGTCCAGTCCACCGCCGCCTGGAGCACGAACTTCGGCACGAACGTCACCATCGCGACGCCGCCGTTGCCGGGCAGTCGCTCCAGTACGTCGTCCGGGATGTTCCGGGGATGGTCGCAGACGGCACGGGACGAGGAGTGCGAGAAGACCACCGGGGCGCTCGTCGCGTCCATCGCGTCCCGCATCGTCGTCGCCGCCACGTGCGAGAGATCGACCAGCATGCCGAGCCGGTTCATCTCCCGGACCACCTCGCGGCCGAAGGCCGACAGACCGCCGACGTTCGGCTCGTCCGTCGCCGAGTCCGCCCACGCCACGTTGTCGTTGTGGGTGAGCGTCATGTAGCGGACGCCGAGCGCGTACAACCCCCGTAGCGTGCCGAGGGAGTCGGCGATCGAGTGGCCGCCCTCCGCGCCCATGAGGGATGCGATACGGCCGTCCCGGCGCGCCGACTCCATGTCGGCGGCCGTCAGCGCGGGCGCCAGGTCCGCCGGATACCGCGCCAGCAACTGCCGTACGCAGTCGATCTGTTCGAGCGTCGCGGGCACCGCGTCCGGGAGGTCCGAGCGCACGTACACCGACCAGTACTGCGCGCCTACGCCGCCCTCGCGCAGGCGCGGGATGTCGGTGTGCAGATGTGCGTTCTGGTGTACGGCGATGTCGCGGGCGTCGAGGTCGTAGCGGACCTGCTTGCGCAGGGCCCAGGGCAGGTCGTTGTGCCCGTCGACGACCGGGAACTCGGCGAGGAGCTCCCGGGCCGCCTCCAGCGAGGCGGAGGTCATCGCCGTCACTTCCCCGAGCCGAAGCCGAAGCCGTTCGACCCCTCGACCTTGGCGCGCAGGCGCTTGCCCTTCTCGGTGGCCTGGTCGTTCAGCTCCTGCTGGAACTCCCGCATACGGCCGAGGAGTTCCTCGTCGTGGGCGGCGAGGATGCGGGCCGCGAGCAGACCGGCGTTGCGGGCGCCGGCGACGGAGACGGTCGCGACGGGCACACCGGCCGGCATCTGCACGATCGACAGCAGGGAGTCCATGCCGTCCAGGTACTTCAGCGGCACCGGGACGCCGATGACCGGCAGCGGCGTCACGGAGGCGAGCATGCCCGGCAGGTGGGCGGCGCCGCCGGCACCCGCGATGATCACCTTCAGACCGCGCTCGGCGGCCTGTTCGCCGTACGCGATCATCTCGCGCGGCATGCGGTGGGCGGAGACGACGTCGACCTCGTAGTCGATCTCGAACTCGTCGAGGGCCTGGGCAGCCGCCTCCATGACGGGCCAGTCGGAGTCGGAACCCATGACGATGCCCACGACGGGGCCGGCAGCGGTGGTCATTCGGTGATCGTGCCTCTCAGGTAGCCGGCTGCGTGACGTGCGCGCTCGAGGACGTCGTCCAGGTCGTCGCCGTAGGTGTTGACGTGGCCGACCTTGCGGCCGGGCTTCACGTCCTTGCCGTACATGTGGATCTTCAGCTGGGGGTCGCGGGCCATGCAGTGCAGGTACGCGGAGTACATGTCCGGGTAGTCGCCGCCGAGGACGTTGACCATCACGGTCCACTTGGCGCGGGGGCGCGGGTCGCCGAGGGGCAGGTCGAGGACCGCGCGGACATGGTTGGCGAACTGGCTGGTGATCGCGCCGTCCTGCGACCAGTGGCCGGAGTTGTGCGGGCGCATCGCGAGCTCGTTGACGAGGATGCGGCCGTCGCGGGTCTGGAACAGCTCGACGGCGAGGTGGCCGACGACGTCCAGTTCCTTGGCGATGCTCAGGGCCATCTGCTCGGCCTTGAGCGCCAGCGTCTCGTCGAGGCCGGGGGCGGGCGCGATCACCGTGTCGCAGACGCCGGCCACCTGCTGGGACTCCACGACGGGGTACGCGACCGCCTGGCCGTGCGGGGAGCGGACGACGTTCGCCGCGAGCTCCCGTACGTAGTCGACCTTCTCCTCTGCGAGCACGGGGACGCCGGCGCGGAACGGATCCTCGGCCTCCTCGGCGGAGTCGACGACCCACACGCCCTTGCCGTCGTAACCGCCGCGGACGGTCTTGAGGACGACGGGGAAGCCGTCGCCCTCCGCCGCGAAGGCGGCCACGTCCGCCGGGTCGGCGACGATGCGGTGCCGTGGGCACGGCACGCCGATCGCGTCGAGCCTCGCGCGCATCACGCCCTTGTCCTGGGCGTGCACGAGCGCGTCGGGGCCGGGGCGCACGGGGATGCCGTCCGCCTCCAGGGCCCTGAGGTGCTCGGTGGGTACGTGTTCGTGATCGAAGGTGATCACGTCGCAGCCCCTCGCGAACTCGCGCAGCGTGTCGAGGTCGCGATAGTCGCCTATGACGACATCGCTCACGACCTGCGCCGCGGAATCCTGAGGGGTGTCACTGAGGAGCTTGAACCTGATGCCGAGCGGGATGCCTGCCTCGTGTGTCATACGAGCGAGCTGGCCTCCGCCGACCATGCCGACTACGGGGAACGTCACGCCCCTAGGGTATCGGCCGCGCCGGGGCGACCGATTTCCGGCCGTTTTCCGGGACTCTTACCCTCCCCTTCCCGGACCTTTCCCCTCTTTCGCCTCTCTTTCCACGCTCTTCCCGACCTGTTTCCGACCTGTGAGCTCATCCACAGGCGTTTGCGGAGGGTGGTGGTTAGCATGGCTGAGTTGACGAATCCGATAAACGACGTCGGAACCTACCCGGACGGGGGCCTTCACAACCATGGGACGCGGTTCCTCGGGGCTTCGAAGGCTCGCGCACGAGATCGCCAAGTTCGGTGCGGTGGGTGCGCTCGGCACTGTCGTGAACTTCGGCGTCTCCAACCTGCTGTGGCATCTGACCAGCCTGCAGGCGGTGCGCGCGAACGTGATCGCCACGGTCGTCGCGATCGGCGTCAACTATCTGGGCTTCCGCTACTTCACGTACCGGGACCGCGACAAGAGCGCCCGCACCAAGGAGCTCAGTCTGTTCCTGGCCTTCAGTGCGGTGGGCCTGGTGATCGAGAACGGCATCCTGTTCGCCGCGATCTACGGCTTCGGCTGGGACAGCTCACTGGAGCGCAACATCTTCAAGGTCGTAGGCATCGGCCTCGGCACACTGTTCCGCTTCTGGTCCTACCGCACCTGGGTCTTCAAGACCCTGCCGGCCCGCGACGCCGTGGCCGACGCGGAATCGTTCCTGGAGACGGCCGAGGCAAAGACCGGGGTCGAGGTCGAAGTCCAGCGCCCGAAGGCGAAGCAGCGGGTTAGCTGAGACCTGGGGGCGAGCGGGCCGTCACGGCCAACGGGCCGTCACGGCCAACGGGCCGTCACGGTCGGCGGGCCGTCGGGCTGGCTGGACCCGACGGTCATCTGGACGTGACCAGCCGGATCCTGCGGCCGCCTGACACCCTGCGGTGGACTGACCTGGCTATCACTGACGTCTGGCGGCTGGTCAGTTTCCGGCGGCCTATTTGCTCTCGCCGGTGAGCTGTCCCCCGGTGGGCGGGCGGCGCCCCGCGGTCGAGCGCCCGAAGCGTCAGCGGAGACCTGGCTGCAGGCCAGCCCCTGCGGCTGGCCGACTCCCGGCCGGTAGTCCACTGACCCGGCGGCTTTCGACGACCTACTCGCTCTCGCCCCTGGGCTGCCCGGCCGCCAGCCGGCTCCCGGCGACCCGCGCGCCGGTAAGGCCAAGCAGCGCGTTGGCCGAGAGCTGGCGACGGGCGGGCCGTCCCGGCCACTGGACCCCGTGGTCGGCCGACGCCCTGCGGTGGACTGACCTGGCGGTCGCTGACCCCGGCGGCTGGCCGGCGCCCCCACTAACGCTCAGCGACGCACTGGCCCCTGCGGCCGACCAATCCCTGGTGGGCGGCGATCCGCTGTTCCGGCAGCCGATCGGACCCCTGCGACTCACCCACTCTCACGAAGCCCGGCGACCCGTTGCCCCAGCCGCCCGCTGACGCCCGGCCGAATCCTCCCGGCGCCCCGCTGACGCCCGGCGGCCAACCACCCTCCGGTGGCCGAACCGGCTTCCGGCGACTGCCGCAGCAGCTTCCTTCCGGCGCCCTATATGCACCCTGCGCCCCACTC
>NZ_JBEYVO010000006.1:74264-303324 GCF_040644055.1 Streptomyces sp. NPDC047043 | reverse complement strand
CCCTCCGGTGGCCGAACCGGCTTCCGGCGACTGCCGCAGCAGCTTCCTTCCGGCGCCCTATATGCACCCTGCGCCCCACTCCCCCGGCGGCCGGCTGACTCACGGCTGCCCACCGGCCCACAGCCGGCTGCCCCGCCGGGGTCGGCCGGCACCGTCGCCTAGCGCACCGTCGTAGGTTCCTCGTCCGTCGGTGGTCTCTTCAGGGGGGTACGCGACAGGAACAGGCCGAATACCGGTGGCTGGGTCTGGAGCATTTCCAGGCGGCCGCCGTCTGCCTCTGCGAGGTCGCGGGCCACTGCGAGCCCGATGCCCGTGGAGTTGCGGCCGCTGATCGTGCGCTCGAAGATGCGGGCGCCCAGGTCCGCCGGGACGCCGGGGCCTTCGTCCGTCACCTCGACCACCGCCTGGTTGCCGGTCACGCGGGTGCGCAGCGCCACCGTGCCGCCGCCGTGCATCAGGGAGTTCTCGATCAGCGCCGCCAGCACCTGCGCCACCGCACCCGGGGTGCCGACCGCCTGCAGATGCCGCTTGCCGGAGCTGACGATCGCCCGGCCCACGCTGCGGTACGCGGGGCGCCACTCGGCGAGCTGCTGCTGGATGACCTCGTCGAGGTCGAAGGAGACCGCGCTGCCGGTGCGCGGGTCGCGGGCGTTGGTGAGAAGACGTTCCACCACGTCCGTCAGCCGCTCGACCTGCGTGAGCGCGACGTTGGCCTCCTCCTTCACCTGGTCCGGGTCGTCGGTGAGAGTGATCTCCTCCAGCCGCATCGACAACGCCGTCAGCGGCGTGCGCAGCTGGTGGGAGGCGTCCGCCGCCAGCCGCCGCTCGGCGGTGAGCATGCGCGCGATGCGCTCGGCGGAGCCGTCGAGCACGTCGGCGACCCGGTCCAGCTCCGGGACGCCGTACCGCTTGTGGCGGGGACGCGGATCACCGGACCCGAGCCGCTCGGCCGTCTCGGCGAGGTCGGTGAGCGGGGATGCGAGCCGGTTGGCCTGGCGGATGGCCAGGAGTACGGCGGCCACGACCGCGAGCAGCGCGACCAGGCCGATGATCAGCAGCGTACGGCCGACCTCCCGGCTCACCGTCGAGCGCGGCTCCTCGACGACGACGGTCTCGCCCTTCTCGCCCGTGGCGTGACCGCGGATGACGTCGCCCTCCGGCCGGGTGCCGACCTCGATGGCCGGCTTGCCCGGGATCCGGACGACGGCGAACCGCTCCCCCGTGACCTGCCCGCGCAGGATCTCCGCGTTGACCGTCCCGTCGTCGATGAGCCGGCTGTCCACGATGCTGGCCACCCGCTGCGCCTCGGAACTCACCCGTTCCTGGGCGCTGTTGCTGATGGTCCGCGTCTCGACGATGACGAGGGACACGCCGAAGACGGCGATCACGACGAGCACCACGGCGAGCGTGGACTGGATCAGTCGACGGCGCATGTCCTCTGTACCTGCTGTACCTGGGGCGGTCTACGGGCTGGGGTTCAGCTCTTCTCGAAGCGGAAGCCCACGCCTCGTACCGTGGCGATGTAGCGGGGGTTCGCCGCGTCGTCGCCGAGCTTCTTGCGCAGCCAGGAGATGTGCATGTCGAGCGTCTTGGTCGACGACCACCATGTGGTGTCCCAGACCTCGCGCATCAGCTGGTCACGCGTGACCACCCGGCCGGCGTCCCGCACCAGAACCCGCAGCAGGTCGAACTCCTTGGCGGTGAGCTGGAGTTCCTCGTCGCCCATCCATGCGCGGTGCGACTCGACGTCGATCCGAACGCCGTGCGTGGCCGGCGGCTGCGCCGGCTCCGCGGCACCGCGCCGCAGCAGGGCCCGGACACGGGCGAGCAGTTCGGCGAGCCGGAAGGGCTTGGTGACGTAGTCGTCGGCGCCGGCGTCGAGACCGACGACGGTGTCCACCTCGTCGGCACGCGCGGTCAGGATGAGGATCGGCACGGTGTGGCCTTCGGCGCGCAGCCGGCGGGCGACCTCGAGGCCGTCCATGCCGGGCAGACCGAGGTCCAGCACGACCAGGTCGACGCCGCCCTGCATGCCGGCGTCGAGTGCAGTGGGGCCGTCCTCGCGCACCTCGACCTCGTAACCTTCCCGGCGCAGGGCGCGGGCCAGCGGCTCCGAGATGGACGCGTCGTCCTCGGCGAGCAGTACACGGGTCATGAGGTGATGGTAGTCCGCTCTTGACATGTGCTGGGGTGTGATCGGCACGCATGATTCTTACCTTTGGGCGTACCGGTGGGAACCTGTGTCTATGGGGTGCGATCTTGGAAAAGACCTTGGAAAAGGGTGTACGGTTCCGCGTCTACCTGTGATCCATCTCTCAAGTCCTTCCATATCCGGCAGTGTCCTGCCGTATGGTGAAACAACGCCTGTAGCACTTCGCGGACCTTTGGCGACCACTTGACGCTGAAGGTCTCATTTGTGTGCGGTAAACCCCCACCAGCAAGGAACGACCATGGCGTCCAGCTTGACGAAGGACTCGGTGCGCCCGGGCACCCCCGGCTCCGAGAAGACCTTCTTCGGCCACCCTCGCGGTCTGGCCACCCTCTTCATGACAGAGATGTGGGAGCGATTCTCCTACTACGGCATGAAGGCCCTGCTCACCGTTTACCTGCTCTCCGGCGGCCCCGGCGCCGGCAAGGGGAGCATGGGCGGCGGCCTGGCCATGGACGTGGCCACCACCACGGTGATCGTCTCCGTCTACTCGGCGATGGTGTACCTGCTCGCCATGCCCGGCGGCTGGCTCGGCGACCGCGTCTGGGGCCCCCGCAAGACGGTGGCCATCGCGGCCGTCACGATCATGGCCGGCCACGTCACGCTGGCGCTGCCCGGCGGCCAGGCCCCGTTCTTCGCGGGCCTCGCGCTGGTCGCGGCCGGCTCCGGTCTGCTCAAGGCCAACATCTCCACGATGGTGGGCCACCTGTACGACGGCCCGGACGACCCGCGCCGTGACGGCGGCTTCACGATCTTCTACATGGGCATCAACGCCGGTGCGTTCTTCGCTCCGCTGGCCATCGGCACCGTCGGCCAGAAGGTCAGCTGGCACCTCGGCTTCGGCATGGCCGCGGTCGGCATGGCGATCGGCCTGGCGGCGTTCCTGCTCGGCACGCGCAACCTGAGCCCGAAGTCGAGCGTCGTCCCGAAGCCGCTGGCGGCGGAGGAGCACGCGGCCTTCCTGCGCAAGGGTCTGCTCTGGGTGATCGCCGCGACCGTCTTCTACGGTGTCGTCGGCCTCACCGGCCACTTCACGCTGAACTGGGCGATGATCCCGCTGACGATCATCGGTCTGGTCGTCCCGGCCGGTGTGCTGCTGCGCATCAAGCGGGACAAGGATCTGTCGGCCACCGAGCAGTCGAAGATGACCGGCTACATCTGGTTCTTCGTCGCGGCCGCCGTGTTCTGGATGATCTACGACCAGGGCGCGTCCACCGTCCAGGCGTTCGGCGAGGGCAAGGCGGCGACGTCGCTGCTCGGCTTCGACTTCCCGACCTCCTGGTACCAGTCGCTGAACCCGCTGTTCATCATGGCGCTGGCCCCGGTCTTCGCCTGGATCTGGGTGTGGCTGAACCGCCAGGGCAAGGAGCCCAGCACCATCGTGAAGTTCTCGATGGGCCTGGTCCTGATCGGCGTCTCGTTCTTCTTCTTCCTGGTCCCGCTCGCCATGGCGGCGGGCGGCACCGCGGTCAGCCCGATGTGGCTGGTGGGCATCTACTTCATCCAGACCGTCGGTGAGCTGTGCCTGTCGCCGGTGGGTCTGTCGGTGACGACGAAGATGGCTCCGGCCAAGTACGCGAGCCAGATGATGGGCGTGTGGTTCCTCGCGGTCACCGCGGGAGACTCGATCACGGGCCTGCTGTCCAACCCGGCGATCGCGGGGGTCGACCTCAGCGGGACGCCTGCGGTCTTCGGCGAAGCGGCACTTGCGGCTCTCGCCGGGTTCGCGGTGTGGATGTACCGCCGGAAGGTGAAGTCGCTGATGGGTGACGTGCACTGAGTTCGACGCGCTGAAGAGGGCCACTGCACTGCAGTGGCCCTCTTTGTCATCGCTCTAACTGCTCCTCCGCTTCGGCAGGAACGTGAACACGCCCGCGCCCAACAGCACCGCCGTACCGGCCACCAGCCCCAGGGCCTTCAGCGCACCATGGTCGTCCGAACCGGTCTCGGCCAAGCCCCCGCTCGACGACGAGGACGACGTGCCGCCCGAACTCGACGACGAGCCGCCCGACGCCCCGCTCGCCTGTTCCGTCGTGTCCAGGGTCAGGGAGACCTCTGTCTTGTCGGGCTTGCACGTGGTGGTCGTGCCCAGGGCGTTGATCGTCAGGACGCCCGGGGAGAGCGTCGACCTGCCGTCCGCGCCCGGCTTGTAGGTGCCGGTCAGGTCAGGGATTTCGATCGGGTCGCCCGACTTGATGTCCTTGGCGTTGGTGGGCCCCTCGACGTGGACCGTGCCCTTGTCCGCGCCGCCCAGGACGACCTCCATCGACGGCTTGACCGAGCCCTTGGGGATGTCGGCCGGGCTGTCCATCACCGACTTCTTGAACTGCACGGTGAGGTCGAAACTGCCGCCGTTCTTCTTGGCGTTGATCTGGATGGGCGAGGTCGCCTTCTTCTCACCGATCGGCGACTGGCAGGTGTACGGGATCTCGACCTCCTTGCCGGTGAAGTCCGTCTGGTCGCTGCCCGTGCCGTCGCTTGCGGAGGCGGAAGCCGATGCGCTGCTCGTGTCGGAGGCCGAGGCCGAGGGGGATGCCGACTGCGAGGCCGAGTCCGTCGGGTCCGGTGTCGTGCTCGACGTGCTTCCGTCCCCCGGCGCCACCTCGATCGTCGCCGCCTTCTGCACCGTCTCCGTAGGCGTGCACTTGGTGTCCGTCGACATCGCGTTGACCGTGTACGCGTCCGGTGTCAGCGTCACCTCGCCCGGCGCCGTCAGCTTCAGCGTGCCCTTCATGTCGGACAGCACCATGGCGCCGCCCTTGGGGATCGCCGGGTTCTCCCGCGCCCCCTGCATCGCGATGTCCGCGGCCTGCGCGCCGGCCGCCTTCAACACCCCGGACGGCTGGACCGAGTTGGCGGGCAGGTCGATGATGTCCGGGTTCTTGGACGCGGCCTGGACGAACTTCCATACGACGTCCACCGTGTCGCCCACCTTCGCCGTGGCCGGCGCGGTGATCTCGACCTTCGTCGTGCCGTCGACGGGATCGATGCCCGCGGGCGGCACACAGTGCGTCGCGAACGACACCTCCGCGGCCTGCGCGGTCCCGGCGGCCACGCCGAGCAGCACGCCCGCCCCGCCGAGCACCAGCGCGGCACCCGCCGCACCCGCTCTCCGGACCCGGTCCACGCCGACCGGTATGACTCTCCTTCGCTTGCTCACGTGGGTCCCTTCCTGGTGGGAGTCGTAGGACTCGTCGGGCTGTCGTCGTGCGGTGCGGAGAGCCTCCCGGCCGTGCCCGGATCGGAGTCCGGGGTGAACCACGGCAGGGTCGAGTCGGAGGCGGGTTCTTCGTCCGCCCTGGGTGTCGTGAACTTCGGCATGCGCAGGGTCAGTTCGGGCATACGCAGCCCGCGGTGCCGCAGGCCGCCCGCGCGCCGCGGCCGTACCCGGTCCACGACGGCCATCCCGGCGCGGAACACCGCGGCGGGCACGACCACGCACACCAGGATCCAGAACAGGGTCACGCCCCAGGGCCGGCCCACGCCCCAGGGCTGCTCGGCGAGGACCTTCCCGCCGTACTTCAGGGAGACGGTGTAGTCGCCGTGCGCGCCCGACGTGAGTTCGAAGGGCAGCTTGATCTGCGCCTTCTTGCCGGGCGCGATGGTGCCGCGCCACTGCTGCTCCTCCCACTGCGGGGCGAACACGCCGTGGGAGGTACCGAGTTGGAAGACGGGGTTCTTGATCGCGGTCGTACCGGCGTTGCCGACGGTGAAGACGAGGCTGCGGGCGGGCGGTGCGCCGAACCAGGTGAGCAGGCCGCTGGAGCCGTCGAGCCGGGTGTCCGTGAGGACGGACAGACGCCCGCCGGACGGCTCCGTGGGCAGCGGTTCCACCGCGTGTCCGGCCACCTGGAGGACCGCGTCGGCCTGCGCCTTCGCGCCCTCCACGGTCGCCACATGCACCACGCACGGGCACGGCACCGGCGGCTCGGCCACCGGCAGCTTCTTGCTGAAGCTCCCCTTGGCGTCGGTGGTGACGGCCCGCCCGTCGCCGTTGGCGCAGGAGTTGGTGCCGCCGATCACGCCCCGCGAGGGCGTGGACTGCCCGCAGATCAGCATCATCAGCAGCGCGTGCGACCGCCAGCCGCTGCCGCTCACGGTGATCGAACCGCCGGTCCCCGCCTGGGACTTGGAGAGCTTCACGCTCGGCCCGTCGGCCGTCGCCGTTCCGGTCATGGGCAGCAGGAGCAGCGCGAGCACCGCCAGCAGCGCCGAAATCCGCAGCTTGCCGTTCACGTCACCGCTCCCGTCAACTCGACTTCCGTAAGCGGGGGTTCGCGTAGTTCGTCGGGCTTACGGCGCCTGCGACGTCGTACGGCCGACAAGGCGCCCCCTGCCGCCACCGCCCCCGCAACCCCGACCACCGCACCCCACGGCACGAACCGTGCCGACGCCCCTGCCGAGTCGTGCGCGCCGCCCGCCGCCGTCACCGTGAGGCGTACGTCGACGGCGTCCAGGGCGGGGCGGTCCGGCCACGGCTCGGTGAGTTGCAGGCGGCGGCCGGGCGCGAGGCGCAGGGGCAGGGTGCGCGAAGGGCGGTCGAGGACCGGGCCGAAGAGACCGTGCGCGTGCACCGCGAGGCTCGGTACGAGGGTGGTCGTACCGCGGTTGACCAGGTCGTACGTGATGCGGTCGCCGTGCACGGACACATGCTCGACGGTCAGCGCGGACAGCGCCGGTCCGCCCACCCGCAGACGGACCGGAACCTCGGCAGTGCGGCCGTCCTGGTCGCGGGCGACGATCTCGCCGCTGCGGTCGCCGCGCGCGCTCACCGTGAACGGGATGTCGGCGCGGGTGCGGGCCGGCACCCGTACGCGGCTCTCGGCGAAGGTGACCGGAACGCCGCTGCCGCTCAGCCGCACCGTGACCGCCCGCCCGCTCCGGTTGGTCACGGACACCGTGTCCTGCAGCACTGTCCCGGGCGCCCCCTCGGCGTAGAAGGTGGGGCGTCCGCCGCCGGAGGGCGCGACGGACCAGCCGTCGGCGGCGGAGGCCACCGGGGCAGCGGTCAGCACGAGCAGGAGTGACACGAACAGGACACGGGCGGCAGACGACATCCGGCGGCTCCAGCGGTCGTTCGGGTGGTTCAGCGGCGAGCCGTCTGGTTCCTTCGCGTGATCCACAGCGCGCCCGCCGCACCCGCGAGGAGCACGGTGCCGCCGAACGTGCCCAGGGCGATCGCGGAGTCGTCGGGGCCGGTCCGCGGGAGCGAGGAGCCCGACTCGCTGCCGCTCTGGCTGGTCCCGCCGGAGCCGCCGCTCGCCGCCGTCACGTCCAGCGTCAGTGCCGGACCGGGGCTGTTGGACGGCGTGCACGTGGTCGTCGTACCGAGCGCCTTGATGGTGAGGATGCCCGGGGTGAAGGTGACGCTGCCCGTCTTCTTCGGGGTGTAGGTGCCCGTCAGGTCATTGATCTTGATGGGGGTGTTGGCCGGGATGGCGGCCTGGTTGGCCGGGCCGCTCACGTTCATGGTGCCGCTGTCGGCGCCGCCCAGCTTGATGGTCGCGCTCGGGTTCATCGCACCCTTGCCCAGCTCGACCGGGCTGGAGGAGACACCCTTCTGCCAGGACATGGTGATCTTGTAGCCACTGCCGCTCTTGACGCCCTTGATGTCGATGGGCGAGACGGCGCTCTTGTTGCCGATCGGCGTCTTGCACTGGTAGTTGACGTCGACGACCTTGGCCTCGGCTGCGGGGGCGGCCATCAGCACCGCCGAGCCGGCCAGAGCCGCGACGGACGCGAGCGCGGCGGTTCGTTTCCGGTACGACACGATTTCCGCTCCCTTTCGGTTTCCTGACGGCACATCAGATCGGCCGTCAAGGTACGCCCGGGCTCTTGAGGAGGGAAGAGAAGGTGCGCGCCGGAGTTGTGGGGATCCGGCGCGCACGAAAGGGGGTTCGAGTGGAGGGAGCGGCCCGAGGGTGACCCTGGGTAACCCGAGCTAGTGCGCCCGCAGGGCCTCCGGCAGGCCCCACCGCCGCAGCACGTCCGGCACTTCCACCGTCCCGTCGGCCCGCTGGTGCTGCTCCAGGATCGCGGGCAGCAGCCGGCTGGTGGCGAGGCCCGAGGCGTTGAGGGTGTGGACGTACGCCGGTTTGCCGCCGCCGGCCGGGCGGTAGCGGATGCCACCGCGCCGGGCCTGGTACTCGCGGGCGTTCGACACCGAGCTGACCTCGGCGTACGCGCCCAGGCTCGGCAGCCAGACCTCGACGTCGTAGGTCTTGGCCTGCGCGGGGCTGGTGTCCTCGGCGGCGAGTTTGGTGACGCGGTGGTGCAGGCCGAGTCCGGCGACCAACTCCTCGGCACGAGCGAGCAGTTCGAGCTGGGCGGCCTCCGAGTCCCCGGGCCGGGCGAACTGGAACAGCTCGACCTTGTTGAACTGGTGACCGCGCAGCGTCCCGCGGTCCGCGGTGCGGTAGCCGCCGCTCTCCTTGCGGTAACAGGGCGTGTAGGCCACGTACTTCAGCGGCAACTGGTGTTCGTCGAGGGTCTCTCCGCGGTGCAGGTTGACCAGGGCGGTCTCGGCGGTGGGCAGGAGGAAGTGCTCGCCCGTGCGGAAGACCTCGTCGGCGAACTTCGGGAACTGGCCCGCCGTATAGCCCGCTTCGTACGTCAGCAGGTGCGGCGGCAGCACGAACTCGTAGCCCGCCCGGCGGTGGGCGTCCAGGAAGTGGTTGAGCAGCGCCCACTCCAGGGCGGCACCCTCACCGCGATAGATCCAGTGGCCGTTTCCGGCGAGGGCGGCGCCACGCCGGTAGTCGACCAGGCCGAGGTCCTGGGCGAGGTCCACATGGTCCTTGGGCTCGAAGTCGAAGGCGGGCGGGGCCCCTACGGCCCGTACGACTTCGTTGTTCTCCTTGCCGCCGGCCACGACGTCCTCGTCGGGGAGATTGGGCAGGGCGTCCAGGAACTCCTGATGCCTCCCGGCGAGTTCGGCCAGCCGGGCCTCCGCCTCGGCGAGCCGGTCGGTGAGGTCCTTGGCCCCGGCCTGGAGCTCCTCGGCCACCTCGCCGGCCCGGCGCCGTACGGCGATGTCCGCCGAGACGCGGCGACGCTCGCCGCGCAGCCGCTCCACGGTCGTGCGGGCCTCGCGGAAGGCGGTGTCCAGGGCGAGGAAGGCGGGGATGTCGGCGTCGACCGCGCGCTTGCGCAGGCCGTCGCGGACCTGGTCGGGATGGTTGCGGATGAGGGTGACGTCGAGCATGGTGCGCGCTCCGTCCGGTTCTGCCGGAACGGCACACGCCGCCCCGGGGTGGGTCCCTCGGGGCGTGGGCGAGAGGGTGCTCGCGGTGCCACCACGCCTTCACCGCCGTACGTACGAAAACTCACGGCCGTACGACGGTCTCGTTGTGGCCCGATGACGGGGGCCGGCCGGCGGGGCATTTCCTCCCCGCACTCGGGAGTGGATTCACCCGGGCCCGCGTGGACCCCGGCTACTTGTCTCCGTCAGCGCGTTGCAGACGAGGGTAGGCAGCAGGTCCCGGGCGGCCAAGTGAATTACGCCGGTGCGCCCAGCTCCGCCCACACCGTCTTGCCCGCCGTTCCCGGTGTCCGTACGACCCCCCAGTCCAGACAGAGCCGCTGCACGATGAACATGCCGTGGCCGCCGGGACGGCCCGCGCGGTGCGGGGTGCGGGGGGCCGGCTGGCCCGAGCCCCTGTCCGAGACCTCGATGCGGATCACCTTCCTGTCGCAGGCGATCCACAGCTCGTCCGGGCCTTCGGCGTGCAGACAGGCGTTCGTGACCAGCTCGGAGACCACGAGCAGCACGTCCTCGGCGGCGGCCCGCTGGTCGGCGGTCGCGGCGGGCAGCCAGCCCCACGCGTACAGCGCCTGGCGGGCGAAGTCGCGGGCGAGCGGGACGACGCCGCTCTCGCCGTCGAAGTTCAGTCTGCGGACCTGAGGCCCGCCGGACGACGCGGACGCGGCCGACGACGGGCTCACGTCCCCTTCGGACGCCCCGGCCACCGCCGGCACGCCCCTGTCGGACGCCCCCGTGCTCGGCGTGCCCCCCTCGGACGCCCCGGAAGCGCCGCTGGGCTCCGGGCCGCGGTCGCCCGGCGAGTAAGGCCGGGTCGTGCTCATCAGCGCTTCACCTCACCGATTCACCGGTTCACGATTCAAGAGTCAGTACGTGGCTCGACGGTCAGTACGTGGCTCGACGGGAAATCCGTCGCCGTACCGCCGACATGTTCAGGATGTCTCCTGCCCGACCGAACCGGACGAACACCCCCTTGTTCGGCACGGCCGGTGTGACGCCCGGAAAGTGCCGGTCACACAGAGGCGACCGGCACATCACACAGGGTCGACGGGCTCGCCGGGTCAACCGGTCTCGTCGGCCAGGGCGGCCTCGAGGGTGTCATGGACGGTGAAGACCGCCTCCGCCCCGGTGATCTCGAAGACGCGCGCCACCACGGGCAGCATCCCCGCGAGATGCACCCCGCCCCCCGCGGCCTCCGCCTTCAGTCGCGCACCCAGCAGCACGTTGAGCCCCGTGGAGTCGCAGAACTCCAGTCGTGAGCAGTCCACGACCAGTCGGCTGAATCCCTTGTCGAGGCAGTCCTCGAGTGGCTCACGCAACAAATCGGCCGTGTGGTGATCCAACTCACCGGCCGGGGTCACGACGGCGCTGGAGCCCTCTTCCCTGACCTCCACCAGTAGCCGGCCAGACTGTGTGCTGCCGACCGTCCCGCGGTCCATGCCGTCTCTTCTCCCGACGTCGTGGCTGCTGACGTACGCCCTCGAACACTACGCCTTCCTCACACTCTCCGACACCCGAACAACCGCCCACAAACGGACATATCCCCACAGAAAGCACTTGCGGCGGATGCGGGAAAGCGGGTAGGGCTAGTAGAGATACGTAACCGACACGGCCGGCTTTGGAGGCGCCGCACACCGCAGTGCACGCAATGGCATCGGCAGCCAAATGCCGAGAACGATGGAGGACATCATGTCACCCCGGCTCGACGCATCGCATACCCAGGAGGCGACGTCGACATCCCTTCCGGAACATCTGGCTCCCATCGAGAGCAGCGACACCGACGTGCTGGCCGGGCTTGACGGACTTCCGGAGATCCCCCCGTACGACGAGGTGGGACCGGTCGACGCACGGGCCCTGTCCAAGACCCTCTTCGAGCGCCTCGAATCCCTCGAGGAAGGCACGCACGAGTACTCGTACGTGCGCAACACGCTCGTCGAACTCAACCTCGCCCTGGTCAAGTTCGCCGCCTCCCGCTTTCGCTCCCGCAGCGAACCGATGGAGGACATCATCCAGGTCGGCACGATAGGCCTGATCAAGGCGATCGACCGGTTCGAGCTCGCGAGGGGCGTGGAGTTCCCCACCTTCGCGATGCCGACCATCGTCGGCGAGATCAAGCGCTTCTTCCGCGACACCTCGTGGTCCGTGCGCGTCCCGCGCAGGCTGCAGGAGCTCCGGCTCGACCTGGCCAAGGCCGGCGACGAACTGGCCCAGCAGCTCGACCGGGCGCCCACGGTGGCCGAACTCGCCGAGCGCCTGGGCCTGTCGAAGGACGAGGTCGTCGAGGGCATGGCGGCGTCGAACGCGTACACCGCCTCCTCGCTGGACGCCCAGCCGGAGGAGGACGACGCCGAGGGCGCGCTCGCGGACCGGATCGGATACGAGGACCACGGACTCGAAGGCATCGAGTACGTCGAGTCGTTGAAGCCGCTGATCGCCGAACTCCCGTCCCGGGACCGGAAGATCCTCTCCCTGCGCTTCGTGGCCGGCCTGACCCAGTCGGAGATCGGGGACGAGCTCGGGATCTCGCAGATGCATGTGTCGCGGCTGCTGTCGCGGACGCTGATTCGACTGCGCAAGGGGCTGACGCTGGAGGAGTGACGTCTCCTTCGTACGTCCTTCACGAGTACGAGCACATCAGGCGGCCACTGTGACCTCGACAGTCATGGTGGCCGCTCTGGTTACCCACAGAAACTCTTTCCCCTGAGGTTTACTTCCATCACTATGGGCCTCCATACCCACCGGTAGGTCAGGTCTCCGGCGGGCGTAAGTGCAAGGAGGCGGATGGCGATGGCTCGGGCCGACCGGACCGACAACGGCGTCGAGACCGGAGGCGGGATCCCCGAGCCCGGGGGCGGGATTCACGCGGGCACGTCCGACGTGCGCCTGGTCGAACTGCTGCGCACCAGCACCTCCACCGCCTACCCGGCCCTGCAGGAGGTCCGCGCCCGCCACCAGCCCGCGGTCCTCGGCTACGCCCGTCTGTGCACGGGAGGCGACTCCGCCGCCCGGCAACTGGCCGCGCAGGCCTTCACCCTGGCGGCCCGTCAGACCGCGCGCGGCACCGAGCCACTTGTTCCGCTACGGCTGCAACTCCTGCTGCTGACCGGCCGGTTGGCGGCGTCCTGGGCGGGCGACGAGCGGGCGGGGGGCCTCGACGCCGGTCTGCTGCTGGTCCTGAGCACGGCGGGCCCCGAGGGCCCGACCCCGCCGATGCTGGCCGCCTTCCAGTCCCTCCCGTCCCGCGCGCAGGGCCTGGTCTGGTACGGCGTGGTGGAGCAGGAGCCGACGGACCGCACTGCCGTCCTGCTGGGCCTCACCCGCGAGGACGTCGCCCACGAGACCGCCGCCGCGCTCCAGGCCATGGGCCAGGCCTGTCTGCGCACCCGCCTGGCCGCCTCGGACGACCCGCGCTGCGGCAACTTCGGCCGGCTCATCGAGGAGTCCGTACGGCCCGACAGCCCGCGCAGCAGCAGCGATCTACGCGCGCACATGGTGCACTGCGCCCACTGCACCGCGGCCTACGAAGAGCTGTCCGCCCTCCGCGACTCCCCGCGCACCGCACTCGCCGAGGGCCTGCTGCCGTGGGCGGGCACGGCGTACGTCACGCGCGGCGACGCCGCCGCCCCGCACCCCGGGTCCCGTACGCGGACTGCGCGCACCAGGACGTCCGAACGCCCCAAGGTCATTGCCGTCCCGGCGAACTGGCCGCCGTCCCGGCGCGTCCTGCTGACCTCGGTCGCCCTCGGGGTGGCGCTGACGCCGCTGCTGATCTTCCTGCTGGCGCAGGGCGGTTCGTCGTCCTCGCCGTCCCAGCAGGCGGCGGGCGCGGTCAGTACGCCGCCGACGCCGACGCTGTCGGCCACCCCGCTGCCGTCGGCGACCAACAGGTCACCGTCTCCGTCCCCGACGCCGACCCGGACCCGTACGCACAGCCCCTCCCCTTCGAAGTCGGCATCGAAGTCGGCACGGCCGTCGCCCAAGCCTTCCCCCACGCACGCCCCGAACGGCACGTACGCCCAGGTGGTCAACGTGAGTTCGGGCCTGTGCCTGGACGTTCGCGACGGCGACTTCGAGAAGGGCACGGACGTGGTGACGGCGCCGTGCTCCTCCTCGCTCACCCAGCGCTGGCGGGTCGACTCCGCGCGCGGGATCGTGCAGTCGTATGCCGACTCGAACTACTGCCTGGACAGCCGCGGCGCCGTGGGCAAGGGCGTTGGCATCTGGGAGTGCGACTCGGTGGACGGCAGCAACGGCCAGAACCTGAGGTTCACCGTGGATTCGGACGGAGTGATCCGGCCGGCGATCGCCATCGAGACAGCGGTGACTCCGGACGACGGCGACGGCCTGTCGTTGCGGCCGCTGAGCGGGGGCTCGGAGCAGCGGTGGCGGGCCGGGGCGCGGTGAGCCCCCGACTCAGACCTGGTGCACGCCCCGCCGCCACACGTCCGTGACCAGCGGTACCCCCGGCCGGTAGGCCAGGTGTACGTGGCTCGGGGCGTCGAGGGTGATCAGGTCGGCGTATGCGCCGGGGGTCAGACGGCCGATGTCGTCGCGGCGGAGAGCTGCCGCACCGCCGGCCGTCGCGGACCAGACCGCCTCGTCCGGTGTCATCCGCATGTCCCGTACCGCGAGTGCGATGCAGAACGGGACCGAGGAGGTGAAGGACGAGCCCGGGTTGCAGTCGGTGGAGAGGGCGACGGTGACACCCGCGTCGAGGAGGCGGCGGGCGTCCGGCCACTCGGCGCGGGTGGAGAACTCGGCGCCGGGCAGGAGCGTGGCGACCGTGTTTCCGTTGGCGAGGGCTTCGACGTCCGCGTCGGTGAGGTGGGTGCAGTGGTCGGCGCTGGCCGCGTCCAGCTCGACCGCCAGCTGTACGCCGGGGCCGTAGGAGAGCTGGTTGGCGTGGACGCGCGGGTGCAGACCCCTGGCCTTGCCTGCGGTGAGGATCGCGCGGGCCTGGTCGCCGTCGAAGGCGCCCTTCTCGCAGAAGACGTCGATCCAACGGGCGTACGGCGCACAGGCGTCGAGCATCTCGCCGGTGACGAGGGCGACGTAGGCGGCGGGGTCGTCGGCGTAGTCCGGCGAGACGATGTGGGCACCGAGGTAGGTGACCTCGTCGGTGTGCGCGGCGGCGATGCGCAGGGCGCGGGACTCGTCCTCGGTGGTCAGGCCGTAGCCGGACTTCGTCTCGAAGGTCGTCGTGCCCTGACGGAGGGCCTCGGCGAGGTACCGGGTGAGGTTGGCCTCGAGTTCGGCGTCCGTGGCCGCGCGGGTCGCCGCCACCGTCGTCCGGATGCCGCCCGCGGTGTACGAGCGCCCGGACATCCGGGCGTTGAACTCCTGCGTCCGGTCGCCCGCGAAGACGAGGTGCGAGTGCGAGTCGACGAAGCCGGGCAGGACCGCGCGGCCGCCGGCGTCGACCCGGTTGTCAGTGGCGGGTGCTTTGCTTGACTCACCGGTCCACGCGATGCGGTCGCCGTCGATGACGACGGCCGCGTCCTGGATCAGTCCGAGGGGGGAGCCTCCCCCACTCTCGAATTTGCTCGAGCGGGGGGACCCCCATCCGAGGGAGGGGTCGTTGGTGACCAGCGTGGCGATGTTGGTTATGACGGTGCTGCTGCTCATCGTCGTGTCCTCGTGGGCTTCGGTGGGTGGTCTCAGCCGCGCAGGGCTTCCACGGCCTGGGCGATGGCCTGCGGCACATCCGGTACGAGCGCGTGCGCCCCGTCGCGTACGACGTGCCGCCCGCCCACGATCGTGTGCCGTACGTCCGCTGCCGTCGCGGCGAATACGGCCGTCTCGGCGCCGAGCCTGGGCAACGGCCCCGCTGTTCTGACCGAGTCGAGCGCGACCGTCGTGAGGTCGGCGAGCGCGCCCTGCTCGATCGTGCCCGCCTCCTGCCAGCCGAGGGCCGCGTGGCCGTCGGCGGAGGCGGCGCGCAGCAGCGCCGCTGCCGTCCAGTGGCCGCGGGTGCGGCTGTGCAGGCGTTCGTTCAGCTCCATCGCGCGGGCCTCTTCGAGCAGGTCGATGACGGCGTGGCTGTCGGAGCCGAGCGAGAGCGGAGAGCCCTCGTTCTGCAGGGCCACTGCGGGTCCGATGCCGTCCGCGAGGTCCCGTTCGGTCGTCGGGCACATGCAGGTGCCGGTGCCGCTGCCGCCGATGAGGGAGATGTCCTCGGCGGTGAGGTGGGTGTTGTGGACGCCGGTGGTGCGCGGCCCGAGCACCCCGTGCAGGGCGAGGAGCTGCGTCGGGGTGCAGCCGTGGACCTCCCGGCAGGCGTCGTTCTCGGCGGTCTGCTCGGACAGGTGCACATGGAGCGGGGCCCGCCGCTCCTCGGCCCACTGCGCCACGGTCGCCAACTGGTCGGCGGGCACGGCCCGTACGGAGTGGATGGCCGCCCCGATCCGCGCGTGATCCCGTTCCTTGAGAACTGAACAGCGTTCGGCCCAGGCCTCCGCGCTGCCGTCGGAGAAGCGGAGCTGGTGGGTGTTGGGCGCCTGCCCGAAGCCGGAGGAGAGATAGGCGGTGTCGAGGAGGGTGATGCGGATACCGGCGTCGGCGGCAGCGGCGATCAGGGCCTCGCCCATGGCGTTCGGGTCGGCATAGGAGGTGCCGCCGGGGGCGTGGTGGACGTAGTGGAACTCGCCGACGGAGGTGACACCCGCCAGGGCCATCTCGGCGTACACCGCGGTGGCGAGCGCGTGGTACGTCTCCGGGGTCAGCTTGTCGGCGAAGGAGTACATGACCTCGCGCCAGGTCCAGAAGGTGCCGGAGCCGACCTGGACGGTGCCGCGCAGGGCGCGGTGGAAGGCGTGCGAGTGGGCGTTGGCCAGCCCAGGGAGGGTCAGCCCGCGCAGGATCTCGGCGCCGGGCGGCGGGGTGGGCACCTCCGTGCGGACGGCGGTGATGCGGCCGTCCGCCACCTCGACGACCACCCCCGGCTCGACGTGGGTGTCGAGCCAGGCGTGCTCCAGCCAGTACGTCCGCGTGTGGGAGTGCGTCACCTGCAGGCCAGCCCTTCCAGTACGTCGGCGAGTGCGAGGACCCCGGCCACGCAGTCGTCCTCGGCGGCGAACTCGGCCGGGGAATGCGAGACACCCGTGGGGTTGCGCACGAACAGCATGGCGGTCGGGATGCTCCCGGAGAGGATTCCGGCGTCGTGTCCGGCGCCGGTACCCAGGACCGGGACCGTGATGCCGGTGTCCTTGCCCAGAATGCCGGCGAGTTCGTCGCGCAGGGCGTGGTCGAACTCGACGACGGGTGTGAAGGACTCGCGGACCACGTCGAGGTCGATGCCGTGCGCCTCGGCGTACTCGCGGGCGGCCTTCTCGATGCCGCCGACGACGGTGTCGAGGGTGGCCTGGTCCTCGGCGCGGGAGTCGAGCCAGCCGCGCACCAGGGAGGGGATGGCGTTGACGCCGTTCGGCTCGACGGCGATCTTGCCGAAGGTGGCGACGGCACCGGCGAGTTGGGCCTCGCGACGGGCGGCGAGCACGGTCTCGGCGTACGACAGCATGGGGTCGCGCCGGTCGACGAGGCGGGTGGTGCCGGCGTGGTTGGCCTCGCCCCGGAAGTCGAACCGCCAGCGCCCGTGCGGCCAGATGGCACTGGCGATGCCGACGCGGTCGCCGGACAGGTCCAGCGCCCGCCCCTGCTCGACATGCAGCTCGACGAAGGCGCCGATGCGGGCCAGCCGCTCCGGGTCCGCGCCGATGGCGTCGGGGTCGTACCCCGCCGCCTCCATGGCCTTGGGCAGGCTGACCCCGTCCCCGTCGGTCAGCCTGTGGGCGTTCTCGACGGTGAGCTGCCCGGCGGTGAGCCGAGACCCGACACAGGCGAGCCCGAACCGCGCGCCCTCCTCGTCACCGAAGTTGACGATGGCGAGAGGCTTGCTGAACTGCACTCCCCTGCGGCGCAGTTCGTCGAGCGCGGCGAAGGAGGACACGACACCGAGGGGCCCGTCGAAGGCGCCGCCGTCCGGAACGGAGTCCAGATGCGACCCGGTGACGACGGCGTCCCCGGCGGCGGGATCCCCGAGCCAGGCCCACTGATTACCATTGCGGTCGACCTCGTGGGCCAGCCCGCGCCCCTCGGCCTGCTCCTTGAACCAGGCCCGGCATTCGATGTCGGCGCCGGTCCAGGCGAACCGGCGGTAGCCGCGGGAGTCGGGGTGTTGCCCGACGGGGAGCAGCTCGCGCCACATGGAGTGGAAGGAGCTGCCGCCGCCGGGCTGCCCCGCAGCCGCTCCAGGCCCACCCGCAGTCAGTCCGGGCTGCGTCACGCGTCGTCACCTTCACGCATGGGCACCCGCACGCCCCGCTCACCGGCGACCGACTCGGCGATGTCGTACCCGGCGTCGACATGCCGGATGACACCCATACCGGGGTCGTTCGTCAGCACCCGGCGGATCTTCTCGCCGCCGAGCTTCGTCCCGTCGGCCACCGTCACCTGGCCGGCGTGGATGGACCGCCCCATGCCGACACCCCCACCGTGGTGGATGGAGACCCAGGACGCACCGGAGGCGACGTTCACCATGGCGTTCAGCAGCGGCCAGTCGGCGATCGCGTCGGAGCCGTCGAGCATGGCCTCGGTCTCGCGGTAGGGGGAGGCGACGGAGCCGCAGTCGAGGTGGTCGCGCCCGATGGCGAGCGGCGCCGCGAGCTCGCCGGAGGCCACCATGTCGTTGAACCGCTCGCCGGCCTTGTCCCGCTCGCCGTAGCCGAGCCAGCAGATACGCGCGGGCAGGCCCTGGAAGTGGACCCGCTCACCGGCCATCTTCATCCAGCGGGCGAGGGACTCGTTCTCCGGGAAGAGGTCCAGGATCGCCTTGTCGGTCTTGGCGATGTCGGCCGGGTCGCCGGAGAGCGCCGCCCAGCGGAAGGGGCCCTTGCCCTCGCAGAACAGCGGCCGGATGTAGGCGGGGACGAAGCCGGGGAAGGCGAACGCCCGCTCGTACCCGGCGAGTTGGGCCTCGCCGCGGATGGAGTTGCCGTAGTCGAAGACCTCGGCGCCGGCGTCCATGAAACCGACCATGGCCTCGACGTGCTTGGCCATGGACTCACGGGCGCGGGTGGTGAACCCGGCCGGGTCCTTGGCCGCGGCGGCCCCCATGTCCTCGAAGTCGACGCCCAGCGGCAGGTACGACAGCGGGTCGTGGGCCGAGGTCTGGTCGGTGACGATGTCGATGGGGGCGCCCTCGGCGAGCATGCGCGGCAGCAGCTCGGCGGCGTTGCCCAGCAGACCGACGGAGAGCGGGCGGCGGGCGTCGCGGGCCTCGGTGGCCAGCTGCAGCGCGTGCTCCAGGCTGTCGGCCTTCACGTCCAGGTACCGGTGCTCGATGCGCCGCTCGATGGCGCGCGGGTCGCAGTCGATACAGATGGCGACACCGTCGTTCATGGTGACGGCAAGGGGCTGGGCGCCGCCCATGCCGCCGAGGCCGGCGGTGAGGGTGATCGTGCCCGCGAGCGTGCCGTTGAACTTCTTCGCGGCGACGGCGGCGAAGGTCTCGTAGGTGCCCTGGAGGATGCCCTGGGTGCCGATGTAGATCCAGGAACCGGCGGTCATCTGGCCGTACATGGTCAGGCCGAGGGCCTCCAGGCGGCGGAACTCCTCCCAGTTGGCCCAGTCGCCGACCAGGTTGGAGTTGGCGATGAGGACGCGCGGGGCCCACTCGTGGGTCTGCATGACGCCGACCGGGCGGCCGGACTGGACCAGCATGGTCTCGTCCTGCTTCAGGGTCTGCAGCGTCCGCACCATCGCGTCGAAGGAGCGCCAGTCACGGGCCGCCTTGCCCGTGCCGCCGTAGACGACGAGCTTGTCGGGGTGTTCGGCGACCTCGGGGTCGAGGTTGTTCTGCAGCATCCGCAAGGCGGCTTCCTGCTGCCATCCCAGGGCGCTCAGTTCCGTACCGCGCGGCGCTCGTACGGGGCGGGGTCCTGACATGGTCTGCCTCCTAGCGGATTGCTCCCAGCGACTGTTACTTCGGCTATTCACATCCTGACGTCCTGAATAGAACTAGTCAATACATCCGTGGGCCAGCGTGGGCCCGCCGCAGATGTTTGGCTGGATGCACAGGCGCGGACAGCGAGGAACGGGGACGACGTGAACGGCATACACGGGGACGGGGTCGACCGGGGGGCCCGGCGGGACGAGGCGGTGCGGGCCGCCGTGGAACAGGGGCTGCTGGGACCCGGCACCCCCATCGTGGGCCTGCTCGACGTCACCGGCATCCGGGAGTCGGCGGCGAGTCTGCGCTCGGCGTTCGACGCGGTGACGGCGCCCGGCACGCCCGTGCTGCACGCCTTCGCGGTGAAGGCGACCCCGCTGGTGCCGGTGGTGCGGCTGCTGCGCGCGGAGGGGATCGGCGCCGAGGTGGCGAGCCCGGGCGAGCTGGCGCTGGCGCGGGCGGCGGGGGTGCCGCCGCACCGGACGGTGCTGGACTCGCCCGCGAAGACGCCGGCCGAGCTGCGCGAGGCGCTGGCGCTGGGGATCGCCGTCAACGCGGACAACCCGCAGGAGCTGGAGCGCATCGACGGCCTGATGCGCTCGGCCACCAGCCGCTCCCCGATCGGGATCCGGGTGAACCCGCAGGTCGGCGGGGGTTCCATCGGAGCCACCTCGACCGCCACGGCGACCTCGAAGTTCGGGGTGGCGCTGCGCGACGAGGGGGCGCGCGAGTGGGTCGTAGGGGCGTATGCCGAGCGGCCGTGGCTGACCCGGCTGCATGCGCACACCGGCTCCCAGGGCATCCCGCTGTCGCTGATGGCACAGGGCGTGGCGGAGGCCTACGCGCTCGCGGAGGAGATCAACTCCCGGCTCGGGCGGCGGCAGATCGACACGCTCGACATCGGCGGCGGGCTGCCGGTGAACTTCGGCTCGGACGAGACGACACCGACGTACGCGCAGTACGCGCGCCTGCTGGGCGAGGCGGTGCCGGGGCTGTTCGGCGGGCGGTACGGGCTGGTCACCGAGTTCGGGCGGTCGCTGCTGGGCAAGCACGGGACGGTGGTGGCCCGGGTGGAGTACACCAAGAGCGCGGGCGGGCGGCCGGTCGCGGTGACGCACGCGGGCGTACAGGTGGCGACGCGGACGGTGTACGTGCCGGGGGCATGGCCGCTCAGGATCGCCGCCTACGACGGCAAGGGGCGCCCCAAGGTGGGTCCCGCCGTCGTACAGGACGTCGCCGGGCCGGCCTGCTTCTCCGGCGACCTGCTCGCCGAGGGGCGTGCGCTGCCGTTGCTGGAGCAGGGGGACTATGCGGCGGCGCTGGACACGGGCGCGTACTACTTCGCGCACCACTACGCGTACAACTCCCTTGCCCGGCCCGGGATTTACGGCTTCGCGCCGGACGGTGAGGGTGGCGTCGCCTTCGCGACGGTCCGGGAGCCGCAGAGTCTGGACGAGATCGTGGCCGAGTCGGGAGGGGCGCACGCGGGCTCGCTCACCACCCTCCGGGCGCCCGACAGCCGTTGACGCACACCGGTGGGTCTGCTGTTCAACTGGCGTGAAATCAAGGCAAGTCGACCCACCTTAGTCCCCCGGAGCATGTTCCACCGGAAATTGCCAGATTGCTCACCCCTCGCGCACACGTTGCGTAGTTTCGGCGTCACTCAGCCGAACCCCGAGGCGGGAGGGGAACAACGGTGCCCGGTATCGACGAGTGCCTGCTGGAAGCGATGCGATTGCCCGGTGCGCGGGGCGCAGCGCTGATCGACTGGACCAGCGGGCTGGCCCTGGGCACCGTGGGCGAGTCCCCGGGCGGGGACCAGGAGACGGCGGCGGTGGAGGCCGCCGAGATCGCCCGGCTGGCCGCCGAGCAGCATGCGTTCGCGCCTGACGACGATCCCGACGACGGCGTGGCCGCCGACGCTGATCCACCGGTCGAGGACCTGATCGTCAGCAACCGGGACAGCTATCACGTGCTGCGGTTCGTGGGGGCGTCCTTCGACGGCAGCGTGTTCCTGCACCTGTGGCTGGCGCGCACAGAGGGCAATCTCGCGCTGGCCCGCATCCGGCTCGGCGAGATGGCGGAACGGCTGGTGCTGGCATGACCGCCGTCCGGATGACCGAGCCCCCGCGCCTGCCCGTGCGCAGCAAGGTGGCGGCCGGTGAGCGGGGGTGGGGCGGTGTCTCGCCGATGCTCACACGGCTCGCCGCCGAGCGGGCCACCGGTGTCCTGGTCCGCGAGCGCGGCACGCTCCACCTCGCCGACGGCCTGGTCGTGCACGCCGAGAGCCCGTACGCACCCGGCCTCGACACCCTCCTCATGGCCCACGGCACGCTCAGCCCCGAGGCCTGGCACCAGGCGCGCGCGGAGGCGGGCGAGACCCACCGCGTCGGCCGCCACCTGGTCGACAGCGGGGGCGTCAGCGCCGGCGCGCTGGAGGTGTGCCACCTGGCGGCCCTGTACGACGCCGCGTACTTCGCCCTCGCCCCGAGCAGTGCCCCGGGCCGCTTCCGCTACGGCGCCGTCCACTGGCTCGGCCCCGTCCACCCCGTGCCGGTGGCCGCCCTGGAGCGAGAGACGCTGCGCCGCCGCGACCTGCTGCACCGCATCTGGCCGGACCCGGCCGCGGACGAGGCCCCCCTGGCCCGCGCGGACCCCGTGGCGACCCCCGCCCTCACCCGCCGCCAGCGGACCGTGCTGGCACAGGTGAACGGCGTCAGCAGAGCCACGGAGATCGCCCGCGCACTGGGTCATCTGGCGTTCCACACCCTGGTGGACGTACGGCGGCTGGCTGCGGCCGGCGTCGTGGCGCCGCACACGGGGCGCGAACCACCGTCCGGCGACGAGACCTCGGCAGCCACCGCAGAACTGCTCGATCCCCACATCACCCTGCTGAAGAGGCTCAGAGATGCGCTGGAGGCCCTTTGAGAGGAGACACCGGATGGCAGCCGACCCCCACGTGCTCGACGAGCTGCGCCGTCTGAGAGCCCGCGTCCCCCAGCTCACCGGTGCGCTCGTGAGCGGCGCCGACGCGCGCGTCCTCGCCCAGGACACCCCCGGCGTCGACCCGGACGCCATGGCCGCGCTCACCGCGACCGCGCACGGGACCGCCCAGAAGCTGGCGGACGCGACGGGCCAGGGCGAGTTCCAGGAAATGCTCGTCCGCGGGATGTACGGCTACGCGGCGACGTTCGCGGCGGGCGGCGGCACCGTGCTGACCCTGCTCGCCCAGGACCGGGTGAACCTGGGCCGCCTCCTCCTGGAGGGCCGCCGCGCGGCCGCCCGCATCGGCGAGCTCGCGGAGAGCCGTGCGAGACCCGCGAAGCAGGCCGCCAAACCGGAGACCAAGCCGGCCGGAGCCGACGCCAAACCGGCCGCCAAGACGGCCGCCACACGGACCAGAACCCCGCGCGCACCCCGCACCACGACCACCAACGCGCGCACCACCACGGAAAGTTGAAAGGAACCAGGAGCACAGTCATGGCCAATACGGAAACCGCACTGAAAGAAGCGCTCGCCTCCATCGAGGGCGCCACCGGCGTCGCGCTCGTCGACTACACCAGCGGCATGGCGCTCGGCACGATGGGAGGCAGCAAGAGCTTCGACCTCAACGTCGCAGCCGCCGGCAACACCGATGTCGTCCGCGCCAAGATGCGCACCATGGAACACCTCGGGCTCAAGGGCCAGATCGAGGACATCCTGATCACCCTGTCCGACCAGTACCACCTGATCCGCCTGATCAGCGGCCGCGGTGGCAACGGCCTCTTCCTCTACCTGGTGCTCGACGCCAAGAGGTCCAACCTGGCGATGGCCCGCCACCAGCTGAAGTCGATCGAGGCGGACCTGGAGGTCTGAGTTCAGACGAGCGCCGCGGTGCGGCGGCGTGCCCCGCCAGGGGCCGCGTCGCCCGCCGCGATGCCCGTGCTGCGGTAGGCCCTGACCGCCTTGCCGGCCGGGCGGCCGCCGTTCCCGGCGAGCCAGTCGACCCGCACCCACAGCAGCGCGTCCTCGGCCCGCTCGCGCCGCCCGAGCCAGGCGGCCTTCAGCCGCAGCCCGGTGCCGCAGCCGGCGAGCAGCATGCCGCCCGCCGCGGGCACGGCGAAGGAGAAGCCGAGCGCGACCACGAAGGCGACCAGCAGCCACCAGCGGTGCCCGCGGCGCCAGTTGCGCACACTCACCGCACGGTCCTGGAGCACGTCGTGCTTGCCCGCGCGGGCGGCCGAGCGGGCGAGTTCCGTGTACCGCCCCCGGCGCAGGTACGACACGACGGCCGCGGCGACGATGAACAGCGCCGCCCCCGCCATCACGCCTATCCGCCGGCCCGTTACGCCCGGCACCAGCACCCCGACTCCCGCCGCGAACACCCCGGCCCACCACAGCGGTGCGGCCCCGGCCCGTACGACGACGGCCACCCGAGCCAGCCCCTGAGCCCTGCCCTCTGCGCGTGCCACGTCCGTCTCCCGTCTCACGTCTGTGCGGCATCCGTGAGACGCACGCTAACGAGGCAACGTGAGACGAGTCTGAAAATGGCCGCCTACTCGACGAACAGCCCCCGCGCCGCCGCCCGCGCGTCGAACTCCTCGAGCCGGGCCTGCGCGTCCGGCAGGTCGTCGCACATCGCCTCCAGCAGGACCCGGCCCAGCAGCATCGGCGCGCAGGCGGTGTCGAAGGCGAGGCCCGTGCCGACGGCGGCAGGAAGCAGCAGGTCGGAGACCTTGGCGACCGGCGCGAAGGCCGAGTCCGCGACGGTCACCACCGTCAGCCCGGCCTCCTTCGCGAACGCCAGCGTGTCCACGACCTCGCGGGGATGCCGGGGCAGCGCGAAGCACAGCAGGGCGCTCGCCCCGGCCCGTACGGCGGCCTCGATGCGGTCCTGGATCATCGTGCCGCCCTCGTTGAGCAGCCGTACGTCCGGATGGACCTTGGCGGCGAAGTACGAGAAGCCGTAGGCCTGGGAGGCGGCGGCGCGCAGGCCGAGGACGGGCAGCGGGCGGGAGGCGGCCAGCAGCCGGCCCGCCTTCTGCAGGGGCCGCGGGTCGGCGAGCAGTTCGGCGAGGTGCCGGAGGTTCTCGATCTCGGCCTCGACGGCCTGCTGGTACTCGTTGTACGAGCTCGCATCCGCCGCCTGTTCCGCGGGCGCGACCTCGCGCAGGTGCTTGCGCAGGGCGGGGTAGCCGTCGAAGCCGAGAGCGACGGCGAAGCGGGTCACGGACGGCTGGCTGACCCCGGCCAGCTCGGCCAGCTCCACGCTGGACAGGAAGGGGACGTCGGCCGCCCGGCGCACCATGCTGTGCGCGATGCGCCGCTGGGTCGGCGTCAGCCGGTGCCCCTCGAACAGCGCCTGCAGGCGGGCGGCCGGGCTGTCGATCACCCCCGGACCCACACCCGAGCTCACACCCGGGCTCACGCTCGGGCCCGCGCCCGGACCCGCATCCGTGCCCACACCCCTGCTCCTGTCCGCGTTCATGCCCCGCTCCCCCTCCAGATCTCCGTGAACCGGTCCAGCAGTGCGGCCGCCGCCGTCACGTCGTCCGTGAGCGGCCGGTCGGCCTGCTCCTCGGCCAGCGCCGACTCGGCGAGCTCCTGCGCGCGACCCACCGGAAGCTCCGGATCGGGCCTGAGGTCGCGCTGGCGCAGCGCCCGTACGGCGGCGACGAGTTCGCAGCCGACGACGAGACGGTACGCGCGACAGGCACGCACCGTCTGGCGGGCGGCGAGCGAGGCGAAGCTGGCCTGTTCCTCGACGCCCCGGGAGAGTACAGCGTGGCCGAGCGACGCGGGCGCGGAGAAGGCCCGCAGGTCGCCGAGAGCGGCCCCGGCGGCGTACTCCAGGATCATCACGCCGGAGGAGGCGGGCTCGTCATCGGCGAGGAACGGGCGCAGACGGGTGAACGCGGGTTCGTTCAGCGTGGACAGCCGTGAGGTCGACAGCCGGGCCACCTGGGTCAGCGCCAGCCTGAAGTGGTCCAGGGCGAGGGCGAGTTGGGCCTGGTAGAAGCCGCCGTGGTGGTAGGCGGCCATGTCCTCGGGCGAGATGAGCGGGTTCTCGGCGGCCGCGTTGATCTCGATCGCGACGATCTCATCCAGGGCGTCCGCCGCGTCCAGCGCGGGCCCGTGGATCTGCGGCAGACAGCGGAAGCCGTACGGGTCCTGGATCCGGCCGAGCGGAGGGGTCGGCCGGTCCGCCGCGCCGATCAACTCCCGCATCCGGCGGGCGACTTCACTGGACCCGCGGTGCGGTCGGGCGGCGTGCACAGGGGCGGCGTACGCCTCGTGCGAGCCGTCGACGGCCAGCAGGGAGAGCGCGGCGACGACCTGGGTGGCCTGCACGAGTCCGCGCAGTTCGTGCAGGGCGAGGGCGGACTGGCCGAGGGTGAGGGCGTTGCTGCTGATGAAGGCCAGCGCGTCGTTGTTGTCGAGCTGCTGCGGCTTGGGCGCGCCCGGCCCCCGCCAGGGGTGCTCCCCGGCCAGCGCGAGGCCCGCCTGCGCGAGGGCCGCGATGTCGCCGGTGCCGACCGAGCCGAACTCGTTGACGACCGGATACGCCCCGCTCTCCAGCGCCTCGCACAGCGCGGTGACGACGGTGGGCCTCAGGCCGGCGCCGCCCGCGAGCAGTTGGTTGGCCCGGACGGCGAGCATCGCCCGCACCTCCCGCGCGGGCAGCTCGTCGCCGATCGCGCCGGCGTGGCTGCGCAGCAGCCGGAGGCCGTGCTCGGCGGCCGCCTCGGTGGGCACGTCCTCGTTCCGGTTGGCGCCGACGCCGGTGGAGCGGCCGTAGACGCGTCCGGTCGCGGCGATCTGCCGGGCGGCGTCCCAGGACTCCGTCACCCGCCGCATCGCGTCGGTCCCGGGGACCGCCCGCGCACTTCCGTCGGCGAGGCGCACCACGTCATCGACGCCGAAACCGATGCCGTCGAGGACGACGAGACCGGTGCCCCCGGAGAACGCACTTCGCGGTGCGTCCACGATCCGAGACGACATAAGGCTTCAAACTCCCCTCAATCCGGACATCCGATCTTGCGCTGCGAACATCCGTTACCTCGGATTAACGCCAAACCGTTGACAAGCTATTCAGCTACGAAGAACTCTGCATGACGTTATACAGCCGGGCAAGGGACATCTCATGATCCAGTTCGATGCGGTCCACAAGCGCTTCCCCAACGGCACGACAGCAGTCCACGATCTCTCCCTGGAGATGCCGGAAGGCGGCGTGACCGTCCTCGTCGGATCTTCCGGTTGCGGCAAGACGACCACCCTACGAATGATCAACCGGATGGTGGAGCCGACGTCCGGCACCATCCAGGTCGGCGGCAAGGACGTCACGCGCCAGGACGCCGCCGAACTGCGCCGTTCCATCGGGTACGTCATCCAGCAGGCGGGCCTCTTCCCGCACCGCACGGTGCTCGACAACATCGCCACCGTGCCACTGCTGCTGGGCCATGGCCGCCGCAGGGCACGGGCCCGCGCGGCCGAGCTGCTGGAGACCGTCGGCCTCACCGTCGACGCCGGCAAGCGCTACCCCCACCAGCTCTCCGGCGGTCAGCAGCAGCGCGTCGGCGTGGCCCGCGCGCTCGCCGCCGACCCGCCGGTGCTCCTCATGGACGAGCCGTTCGGCGCGGTCGACCCTGTGGTGCGCACCCAGCTCCAGGACGAACTGCTCCGGCTCCAGAAGGAGTTGAGCAAGACCATCGTCTTCGTCACCCACGACATCGACGAGGCCGTACGGCTCGGCGACCAGATCGCGGTCTTCCGCACCGGCGGCCACCTGGTCCAGTGCGCCTCGCCCGCCGAGCTCCTCGCCCGCCCCGCCGACGACTTCGTGGCCGATTTCCTCGGCGCCGAGCGCGGCCTGAAGCTGCTCTCGCTGAAGACCCTCGCGGACGTCCCGCAGGGCCCGGCACCGGAGGGCGGCGCCTGGACCCTCGTCCTCGACGAGGCGGACAGGCCGCTGCACTGGGCGTCGAAGGACGCCGAGATCCCCGTACGGCCGCTGCGGGACGGCGACTCCCTCCTCTCGGCGCTCAACGAGTCGGTCGCCTCCCCCACCGGCCTGATAGCCCGCGTCGACGCGGCCGGCGTCCTCACCGGCGTCACCTCCCGCGACGACATCCACGAGCACGCGGGCCAGGCGCACAGCGAAGCGCGGGTGGCCGCATGACCATCGACTGGTCGTGGATAGGCGACCACACCGACGACCTGACCAGCCTGACGATCTCCCATCTCCAGGCCGCCCTGACCGCCGTCTTCTTCGGCGTCCTGATCTCGCTGCCGCTCGCGGTGGTCGCGCACCGGATCCGCCCGCTGCGCGGCTTCCTGCTCGGCTTCTCGAACGTCCTGTTCACGATCCCGTCGATCGCGATCTTCGTGCTGCTGCTGCCGGTCAGCGGCCTGACCCGCACCACCACGGTCATCGGCCTGACGGTCTACACCCTGGTCGTGCTGCTGCGGAACACGGTCGAGGGCCTCGACTCGGTCCCCGCGAAGACCAAGGAGGCGGCCAAGGCGATGGGCACACGCCCCCTGCGCACGCTGCTCACCGTCGAGTTCCCGCTGGCGCTCCCCGTGATCATGGCGGGCGTCCGGATCGCGACGGTCATGTCGATCTCGCTGGTGTCGGTCGCGACCTACATCGGCGACGGCGGCCTCGGCCAGCTTTTCACCGACGGTTTCCAGCGCAACTTCCCGACCCCGGTGATCGTGGGCGTGGTCCTCACGATCCTGCTCGCGGTGGTCGCGGACGCGCTGCTGGTGGCCGTGCAGTACGTCCTGACCCCGTGGCGGCGGAGGCGAGCCTGACATGTACGAACTCTTCGAGAACCTCGGCAAGTGGCTGACCAGCGGCGCGAGTTGGTCCGGCCCGGACGGCATCGCCCACCGCCTCGCCGAGCACCTCCAGTACTCACTCCTGGCGACCCTCATCGCGGCCGCGATCGGCCTGCCCCTCGGCCTCCTCATCGGCCACACCGGCAAGGGCGCCTTCGTCGCGATCAACCTCTCGTCCTTCGGCCGCGCCCTGCCGACCGTCGGCCTCGTGGTCCTGGTCTTCCTGGCGGGCGGCCTGTCGATGCTGCCGGTGTACGTGGCGCTGGTCGCCCTCGCGGTCCCGGCGATCGTCACCAACACCTACGCCGGCATGACCGCCGTCGACCCGGACGTGAAGGACGCGGCGCGCGGCCAGGGCATGCGGGGCCACCAGGTCCTGTTCCAGGTCGAGTTGCCCCTCGCGCTCCCCCTGATCATGACGGGCCTGCGCCTCGCTCTGATCCAGGTCGTCGCCACCGCCACGATCGCCGCGTACGTCTCCTTCGGCGGCCTCGGCCGCTACGTCTTCGACGGCCTCGCCCAGCGCGACCTCGTGCAGGTGCTGGGCGGCGCGGTGCTGGTCGCCGTGGTCGCCGTAGCCCTCGATCTGCTGCTGAGCACCCTCCAGCGCTTCCTCTTCCGCCACCGCACCGCCTAGGGAACACAGACCATGAACCGACGCACCCTCATCGGCGGCCTGTTCGCGGCCGCCTCCGTCCCCGCCCTGTCCGCGTGCGCGAGCGGCATCACCTCCCTCGACAGCCAGGGCTCCGCCTCCGGTGGCGGCGGCTCCAGCAAGGGTGGAATCACCATCGGCACCGCCAACTTCACCGAGAACCAGGTGCTGGGCTACCTCTACGCGGCCGTACTGCAGCAGGCCGGCGTGAAGGTGAAGGTCCGCCCCAACCTCGGCACCCGCGAGATCGTGATTCCCGCCCTCCGCAGCGGCGACATCGACCTGCTGCCCGAGTACCAGGGCGCCCTCCTCAACTACCTGGCCCCGAAGGACGCGTCCGCGGAGCCGGGCACCATGCAGAACGCGCTCACCCTGGCGATGCCCAAGGGTCTCCAGGTGCTGCCGTACGGCCAGGCGGCCGACTCCGACTGCTTCGTCGTGACCCGGGCGACCGCACGGAAGTACGGCCTGACCACACTCGCCGACCTGGAGAAGCAGAACGGCAAGCTGGTCATCGGCGCGGCCCCCGAAGTGAAGAAGCGTCAGGTCGGCGCGGTCGGTCTGAAGGACGTCTACGGCGTCGAGTTCAAGGAGTTCAAGTCGCTCGACTCCGACGGCCCGCTGGTCAAGGGCGCCCTGAAGAAGGGCGACGTGGACGTGGCGAACCTCTTCACCACCGACACCGACATCGAGGCCAACGACTGGGTGGTGCTGAGCGACCCGAAGAACCTGATCCCCAGCCAGCACATCGTCCCCCTCATCGCCGACCGCAAGGCCGACGACACCGTCCGCAAGGCCCTGGCCAAGCTCGGCAACGTCCTGACCACCGAACAGCTCACCGAGCTCAACCGCCAGGTGGACAAGGACAAGAAGGACCCGGAGGACGTGGCGAACGCGTACGCGAAGCAGCACGGTCTGGCCTGATCAAGCGGGGGTATCGCGAGGTCGATGATCTGACGACGAATCAGCCAAGTGTCGTTAAACAGGCACCCAGGGTGACGGATCACATGCATACGGTGAACGGGCGCTACCAGAACGACACCTGAGGATGCGTCATGGCCTCGAACCGAAGGGCCTTCCTGGCGGCCACCGCCGTCGGCGCACTGGCCGCCGCTCCAGCGCCGACGGCCCCCGCCCCGGCCGACCGCCCGACCGACCCCCGCACCGCCCTCGCCGAACTGCTCGCCGGCAACCGGCGCTATGTCACATACCACTCCCGGCACCCGGACGAGAGCAGCGGCCGTCGGCACGCTCTCGCCGACGGCCAGCACCCCTTCGCGGTGGTCGTCGGCTGCATCGACTCGCGCGTACCGCCGGAGCTGGTCTTCGACCAGGGCCTCGGGGACCTGCTCTGCATAAGGACGGCCGGCCAGGTGCTGGACGAGGCGGTCCTCGGATCCATCCAGTACGGCGTCGAGGAGCTGCGCATCCCGCTGGTGCTGGTGCTCGGGCACGAGCGCTGCGGGGCGGTCGCGGCGACCCTGGATCATGTGCGCACCGGCACGCCCGTCCCCGGCCACCTGAAACTGCTGGTCGACGAGATCGTCCCAGTGGCCCGCCGCACCCGCGCCCTGCCCGGCGACTGGGCCGAGCACACGATGCGGGCGCACACGGCCTGGGTACGGGACGCGATCCGGGCCGATTCCGCCTTCACGTCGGCCCATGTGACGGCGGCGCGCTTCGACCTCGACACCGGCCTGGTCTCCCTGCTGCCCTGAACCGCTTCGCCCGCCGCTCGAAACCCCCCACTTGAAGCCCACCCGAAGAGACCCATGAACCCCCCTCGCCCGGCCCTCTCCGTCCTGCCCACCCTCGCCGACCTCCGCTCCATGACCCGCGCCCCGCGCCGCGACCTCCTCTGCGGCCTGACCGTCGCCGTGGTCGCCCTCCCCCTCGCCCTCGGTTTCGGCGTCACGTCCGGACTGGGTGCCGCCTCCGGGCTGGCCACCGCGATCGTCGCCGGGGCGCTCGCCGCGCTGTTCGGCGGCAGCGCACGCCAGGTCAGCGGGCCCACCGGCGCGATGACCGTCGTACTCGTCCCGATCGTCCACCACTACGGCGCCGACGGCGTCCTCACGGTCGGTCTGCTCGCCGGCCTCATGCTGCTGGCCCTCGCCTTCGCCCGCGCGGGGGCCGCCATGGCGTACGTGCCCGCGCCCGTGATCGCCGGTTTCACCATCGGCATCGCTGCGGTGATCGCCCTCCAGCAGGTGCCGAACGCGCTCGGCGTCCCGCTCCCGCACGGCGAGCAGGTCGCGCTCGTAGCGGCGCGGGCGGCCGAGGAGTTCGGGACGACCCCGCAGTGGCCGTCCCTGCTGCTCGCCCTGGGTTCGGCCGCGCTGATGCTGACGGGCGCCCGCTGGAAGCCCGCTGTCCCCTTCTCCCTGGCTGCCGTCGCCGCGGCCACCGTCGCGGCCGAGGCCCTGCACCTCCACGTCACCCGCATCGGCCGGCTCCCGGCCTCCCTTCCGGCCCCCTCCCTCGCCTTCCTCGACGTCTCCCGCATCCCCACCCTCCTGGCACCGGCAGCCGCGGTCGCCGCGCTGGCCGCCCTGGAATCCCTCCTCTCCGCCTCGGTCGCCGACGGAATGCGCCCGGGCGAGCGCCACGACCCCGGCAAGGAACTCTTCGGCCAGGGCATCGCCAACCTCGCGGCCCCGCTCTTCGGCGGCGTCCCGGCGACGGGCGCGATCGCGCGTACGGCGGTCAACGTCCGCACCGGAGCCGGCTCCCGCCTGGCGGCCCTCGCGCACGCCGTGATCCTCGCCGGGATCGTCGCCCTCGCCGCGCCGCTGGTGGGCCGCATCCCGCTGGCCGCGCTGGCCGGCGTACTGCTGGCGACGGCCGTACGGATGGTGGAGACGGACGTGGTCCGCGCCATGGCCCGGGCGACCCGGGGCGACGCCCTGGTCCTGACCCTCACCGCGGCCTCCACCCTCGCCCTCGACCTCGTCCGTGCTGTCCTGATCGGCCTCGCGGTCTCCGTCCTGCTGGCCCTGCGCGCGGCGGTCCGCGGCACCCGCTTCACCCCGGCCGCCTCCGACGAGCTCCCGGGCGTGGGCACGGTGACGTACCGCTTCGACGGCCCCCTCCTGTTCGCCGCCGCCCACCGCTTCCGCCGCGGCCTCGCCGACGTGCAGGGTGTCGCGGTGGTCGACCTGCGCCTGTCGGGCCTGACGGCGGTGGACGCGACGGGCGCGCTGGCGCTGAAGGACGCGGTCGGCGACCTGCGCGGCCGGGGCATCGAGGTCAACATCACGGGCGTCGACCAGGACCACCGCAAGGTCCTGGAGTCCTTCGGCGTCCTCCCGGCGAACCCCAGCTCGAACAGGGGGGCTATCCCCAGTGCGGCCGGCGCCCCGGCTCCCTAACGTGGACTCCCATGACGGGAATGTGGACGGAGACCGGGATGGACGCGCGGGACGCCGAGCTCAAGAAGGAACTCAACGCCACCCTGCAGGCCCGCAGGGAGCTGGGTGAGGAGTACGAGTCCGCACTGGTCGACTCGTTCCTGGAGAAGGTCGACCAGCGCATCGACGGAGCGGTGGAGCGCCGGGTGCGCCGGCAGCTGGCCGAGCAGCAGATGGTGGTGGCCCGCGGCTCCCGCGCGCCGAAGCCGACGGACACCTGGGGCGACCGCTTCGGCTTCGGCATCGTCTCGATGGTCCTGGCGATCCCGCTGTCCGCGATCGGCGGCGGCATCGCCCACCTGCCCGGCCTGTTCGTCGCCTGGGCCGGCATCGTCGGCGTCAACGCCTTCCAGGCGGTCCGCGCCAACCCCGGCCTCTTCAGCGGCCGCCGACACCACGGGCCGGCCAAGGACGACGACCGCTGGGAGGACTGACCTCTCACGCCTGCCGACGTAGGCCACCACGTCCGCGACCTCGGTCGCCGTGAACCCCGGCTCGATGTCGGTGACCCGCACGTCACGCGGCCCGAACTCGGCGCGCAAGGTCTCGGAGAGATGGGTGATCGCGGCCTTGGTCGCGCCGTACACCGTGTGGTTCGGAAGCGGCGGAGAGGCCGGCACTGCTGGGGAGTCGGGCGACGACGGGCACGCGGTCCCGCTGAAAAAGATATGCGCGGGGACCGCCGCACCCCCGTTGCCGGGGGGCGGGACGACGGCGGTCCCCGCGAGGGACGTCGACCGGGTCAGGCCGGGTCTGACGTCCGGCGTCCATGGAGGTCCGGGAGCCGCTCCGGAGGTCCTTGGACGTTCGGCGTCGGCCGGGGCGGGGAGCCGCTCCCGCCCTGCCGACACCCACTAATGTGCCGGACCCGTGTTAAGCGTGTGCTGCGTGGACGTGACGCCCTCGTACCACTTCCGCGAAGTCCACCACTTCGGTGGGCAACCGGAAGTTCGCCGCCGGCATGGGCAGTTCACCGCAGGTTTCCCTCTACTTACCGCCCTTGGCGAGGAAGGCCAGCAGGTCCTGCCGGCTGACCACACCGGTCGGCTTGCCCTCGACGAGGACGATCGCCGCGTCGGCGCCGCCGAGCACGGACATCAGGTCGCCGACCGGCTCGCCGGAACCGACCTGGGGCAGCGGGGCGGACATGTGCTTCTCCAGCGGGTCGTCGAGCGAGGCCCGCTTGGTGAACAGGGCGTCGAGCAGCTCCCGTTCGACGACGGAACCGACGACCTCGGCGGCCATGACGTCGGGGTGACCGGCGCCCGGCTTCACGATCGGCATCTGCGAGACGCCGTACTCGCGCAGCACCTCGATGGCCTCCCCGACGGTCTCGTCCGGGTGCATGTGGACGAGGGACGGGATGGCGCCGTGCTCCTTGTCGTTGAGGACGTCACCGACGCGCGCGCTGGGGCCCTCGTCCTCGAGGAAGCCGTAGTCGGCCATCCACTCGTCGTTGAAGATCTTCGAGAGGTAGCCGCGCCCGCTGTCGGGCAGCAGCACGACCACCACGCCGTTCTCGTCCAGCCGCTCGGCGACGCGCAGGGCCGCCACGACGGCCATCCCGCAGGAGCCGCCGACCAGCAGGCCCTCCTCCTTGGCGAGGCGCCGGGTCATCTGGAAGGAGTCCTTGTCGGACACGGCCACGATCTCGTCGGCGACCGTCCGGTCGTAGGCGGTGGGCCAGAAGTCCTCACCGACACCCTCGACGAGATACGGCCGCCCGGAGCCGCCGGAGTAGACGGACCCCTCGGGGTCGGCGCCGACGACCTGCACCTTGCCGTCGCTGACGTCCTTCAGGTACCGGCCGGTGCCGGAGATGGTGCCTCCGGTCCCCACACCCGCCACGAAGTGGGTGATCCTCCCCTCCGTCTGCTCCCACAGCTCGGGGCCGGTGGAGTGGTAGTGGGAGAGGGGGTTGTTGGGGTTGGAGTACTGGTCGGGCTTCCACGCGCCCGGCGTCTCGCGCACCAGCCGGTCGGAGACGTTGTAGTACGAGTCCGGGTGCTCGGGGTCCACGGCGGTGGGGCACACGACGACTTCAGCCCCGTAGGCCCGCAGCACGTTGATCTTGTCGGTGCTCACCTTGTCGGGGCACACGAAGATGCACTTGTACCCCTTCTGCTGCGCCACGATGGCCAGCCCGACCCCGGTGTTCCCGCTGGTCGGCTCCACGATCGTCCCGCCGGGCTTGAGCGCACCGCTCTCCTCGGCCGCCTCGATCATGCGCAGGGCGATGCGGTCCTTCACGGAGCCGCCCGGGTTGAAGTACTCGACCTTGGCCAGGACGGTCGCCCGAATGCCCTTGGTCACGCTGTTGAGCCTCACCAGCGGGGTGTTGCCGACGAGACTGATCATCGAGTCGTGGAATTGCACCGTTGTCTCCGGATGCTTGCAAAAGAAATGGTCGTGATTGGTTCCGCCAGCCTATGGCCTGTACGGGGCACATGACGGTCGTTCACTCGCCGTTGGGATTGGGCGACGGTCCGTGCGGGGCAAGGAGTGGATGTACGGCTAGAGGAGGTGGCGGCGACGTATGACGAGTATGTCGAGGGCGAGGGTGGCCCGGCGGATCGCGGCCGGTGCGGCGTACGGCGGCGGTGGCATCGGGCTGGCCGGTGCGGCCGCCGTCGGGCTGCTGCTGGCCGAGGTGCAGATGGCCAAGCGCCATGTGGGCAACGGCTCCGGCGGCCGCGTCCCGGTGGCGGACGGCCTGTACGGCACCGTCTACTCCACCCCCGACGAACCGCCCCTGCGCCTGACGATGCTCGGTGACTCCACGGCCGCGGGCCAGGGCGTCCACCGCGCGGGCCAGACGCCGGGCGCGCTGCTGGCCTCGGGCCTCTCCGCGGTGGCCGAACGCCCGGTGGAACTGCACAACGTGGCCCTCCCGGGTGCCACCTCCGACGACCTGGACCGCCAGGTCGCACTGGTCCTCGCCGACCCCTCCCGGGTCCCGGACGTCTGCGTGATCATGATCGGTGCGAACGACGTCACCCACCGCATGCCGGCGACCCGCTCGGTCCGCCATCTCTCGGCAGCGGTACGGCGCCTGCGTACGGCGGGTGCGGAGGTGGTTGTCGGCACCTGTCCCGACCTGGGCACGGTGGAGCGCGTCCAGCAGCCCCTGCGCTGGCTGGCCCGCCGCGCCTCCCGCCAGCTCGCGGCCGCCCAGACGATCGGCTCGGTCGAACAGGGCGGCCGCACGGTGTCGCTGGGCGACCTGCTCGGCCCGGAGTTCGAGGCCAACCCCCGAGAACTCTTCGGCCCCGACAACTACCACCCCTCCGCCGAGGGCTACGCGACAGCGGCGATGGCAGTCCTCCCGACGGTCTGCGCGGCCCTCGCCCTCTGGCCGGCGGAAGAGGAACGCCCCGACGTCGCCCGCCGCGAGGGCTTCCTCCCGGTGGCCCGGGCAGCGGCAGAAGCCGCCTCGGAGGCCGGCACCGAGGTCACGGCAGCCATGCCGACGGGCCCGCGGGGGCCGTGGGCCCTGCTCAAGCGGAGGCGCAGGCGCCGGGTGTCGGAACCGCAGACGTCGGCGTCCCCCACCAGCCCGTCCGGCGTTTGAGGACGAGGCCTTTCACTCAACCGCCGGCGAACCAAGCAAGCGCTTAGAAAATTGCGGCCAGGGTCACACCCCTGTACCGGTGACCCTGAAGGTACGTACGGGTAACTTCCCAACCAGTCCTGCCCTGAACAAACCCCGTACGCCAATGGAGCCGTGATGCCCGAAGCCGTGATCGTCTCGACCGCCCGCTCCCCCATCGGCCGCGCCTTCAAGGGCTCTCTCAAGGACCTGCGCCCGGACGACCTCACCGCCACGATCATCCAGGCGGCCCTGGCCAAGGTCCCCGAGCTGGACCCCAGGGACATCGACGACCTGCACCTCGGCTGCGGCCTCCCCGGCGGCGAGCAGGGCAACAACCTCGGCCGCATCGTCGCCGTACAGATGGGCATGGACCACCTCCCGGGCTGCACCGTCACCCGTTACTGTTCCTCCTCGCTCCAGACGAGCCGCATGGCCCTGCACGCCATCAAGGCCGGCGAGGGCGACGTCTTCATCTCGGCCGGCGTCGAGATGGTCTCCCGCTACACCAAGGGCAACTCCGACAGCCTCCCGGACACGCACAACCCGCTGTTCGCCGAGGCCGAGGCCCGCACCGCCGAGGTCGCCCAGCAGGAGGGCACGACCTGGCACGACCCGCGCGAGGACGGCCTGGTCCCCGACCCGTACATCGCGATGGGCCAGACCGCCGAGAACCTGGCCCGCATCAAGGGCGTCACCCGCCAGGACATGGACGAGTTCGGCGTCCGCTCGCAGAACCTCGCCGAGGAAGCCATCAAGAACGGCTTCTGGGAGCGCGAGATCACCCCGGTGACCCTCCCCGACGGCACGGTCGTCTCGAAGGACGACGGCCCCCGCGCCGGCGTCACCATGGAGGGCGTCGCGGGCCTCAAGCCCGTCTTCCGCCCCGACGGCATGGTCACCGCCGCCAACTGCTGCCCGCTGAACGACGGCGCCGCCGCGGTCGTGATCATGTCCGACACCAAGGCCCGCGAGCTCGGCCTCACCCCGCTCGCCCGCATCGTGTCGACCGGCGTCTCCGGCCTCTCCCCCGAGATCATGGGCCTCGGCCCGGTCGAGGCGTCGAAGCAGGCCCTGCAGCGCGCCGGCCTGACGATCGACGACATCGACCTGGTCGAGATCAACGAGGCGTTCGCCGCCCAGGTGATCCCCTCCTACCGCGACCTCGGCATCGACCTCGACAGGCTGAACGTCAACGGCGGCGCCATCGCCGTCGGCCACCCCTTCGGCATGACCGGCGCCCGCATCACCGGCACGCTCATCAACTCCCTCCAGTTCCACGACAAGCAGTTCGGCCTGGAGACGATGTGCGTCGGCGGCGGCCAGGGCATGGCGATGGTCATCGAGCGCCTCAGCTGAGCCCTCCGTAACCACCGAGGCACAGGCCGTGAGCCGATGGCCCGGAGTCCGGGAAACCCCGGACCTCCGGGCCATTTTGTGATCCAATCTCCCCCAGGATGTGACCTATCTCCCTTACGGGAGTGAACTACGCAGGTCAGCGACGTTACGACACCAAACACCGGACCCAAGTTCCTGTCCGTTTCGTGACGTTACGCACTGACAGCTGGTTAGTCCGCCCTTCAAGCTGATGTAGGAAGTCGGGGGTCGACTTTGAACCGGGAGTACGTCAGTGAGCGCCATGCCGATCGCCTTGCTGGTCACCACGGCCGCCACGGGCGCCGTGGGCGTCGCCGTTCTGCGCACGCTCATGGTGCTGCGCCGTGAGGTCGCAGCTCTGCACACCCAGCTCGCCGAGAACCGCACCGCGCGCGGTCTCGTGCCGGCCGCCCGCCCCTCCTCCGAGGCCGACGAGATACGCGCCGCAGTGGCAGAGGCGCTCGCCGAGGAGCGCGAGCGGGAGCTGGCCGAGGCGCGCGCCTTCTGGGCCGCCCAGGAGGCCCGTGACGCCTCCGACGCACCCTCGCTGCTCGGCCTCCCGGACAGCGAGCTCTTCCTGCCCCGGCAGGCCGATTTCGCGGGCCTGGAGCCGGTGACCGAGACGGGCGCAGACGCCGACGAGTTCGCGGGAGAGTCCGCCGAGTTGGCCGCGGCCCGCCGCCGCCACCCCTCCCACCCGGACTTCGTCCCGGTCCAGTCACCGGTCGTGAACGACCACGAGCGCACGGTGGCCACCCTCGAGGAACTGGCCGCCTCCCGCGTGGAACTGGCCGACGTCCGCCCGGGCCCGCTCGGCACCCTCGACGTCTACGTATTCGCCGACGGCACCACCCTGTGCATGACCCCGGGCCACCGCGAAACGGCGGAACGGCTCGCCGCGGCCCTGCGGGCGGGCGAGACACCGGTGCTGCTGGGCGGCTCGGGCATCTCGGGCGCGTACACGCTGACGTTCGAGTGCGGCGAGGAGAATGTCTACATCCTGGCGGACAGGGTCATAGCGTCCCTCTAGGGTTCACACCCCGGCACGCTTCTGCGCCTGTGCCACCAGTTCCACGTTTTCTTCGACTTGGCCCTCGTCCGTCAGGACGAGGGCCAAGTCGTGTACGGCGACGGTGATTTGGTCGGCGGCGGCGAACATCCCGGCGTCCGGCATCTCCCGCGGCTCCGCCCCGGGCTCCTCCACGGCCTGCGCCCGCCGGGACAACTCCCTGGCCAGCGCCAGCGCCTCCGCGGCGGCGCCCCGCTGCAACCGGCTCTGCGGCGCCGCCCTCAAACGGTCGGCGAAGTGATCCACGGCTCGAGTCAAGGGCGTCGTATCAACCACAGAACGAGCGTACGCGGCGCCGCAGGACTGTTGCCAACAGGCGAACGCTCAGGCACGGTGACCTGAAGGACCGGCTTACATCCCCTTTGCGTCCGGAGGCGCCGATGTCCCACGTCCTCTCCGAGGAGACCCACCGCAACATGCTCGCCCGCATCCCCCACTGCACCGGTCGTGAAGTCTCCGACTGGCTGCGCACCGTCGAAGAAGGCCCCGCTCTCTTCCGCTTCGAGGAAAAGGTCAGCTGGCTCCGCCACGAGCACAACCTCGCGTACGGCCACGCGAAGGCGATCATCCACGAGTACGACCTGAGGAGGGCCGCGCGCAAACTGCTCTAGGGCGGCGCGCACTGGGACATGACGAAGGGCCCCGGGTGGCCACGCGGCGGTAGCCGCAAATGTGACGCCGGGGCCCTTCGCTGTACGACCGTCGGACGACTAGTCGTTGCTGTTGAGGATCGCGATGATCCGCAGGAACTCCATGTAGATCCAGACCAGCGTCAGCGTCAGGCCGAAGGCCGCCAGCCACGCCTCTTCCTTCGGCGCGCCGTACGCGATGCCGTCCTCGACCTGCTTGAAGTCCAGGGCGAGGAAGCACGCGCCGAGCAGGATGCCGACGACGCCGAAGAAGACGCCGAGCGGGCCGCTGCGGAAGCCGAGGCCGTCACCGCCGCCGAAGACGGCGAACAGCAGGTTCACCGCCATCAGCAGGATGAAGCCGAGCGCGGCCGCCATCACGAAGCCGTAGAAGCGGCGGTTGACGCGGATCCAGCCCGCCTTGTAGGCGACCAGGACACCGGCGAACACCGCCATCGTGCCGATCACGGCCTGCATGGCCGCGCCGCTCGCGATGCGGTTGTCGACGATGCTGGAGATGACGCCGAGGAAGACACCCTCGAACGCGGCGTACGTCAGGATCAGGCCGGGCGAGGCCTTGCGCTTGAAGGACTGCACGAACGCCAGGACCATGCCGATCAGCGCGGCGCCGACGCCGATGCCGTAGGACCGGCTGATGTTGGCGTCGTCGACCGGCAGCAGCGCCCAGGCGAGCGCGGCCGTCACGATCAGGGTGCCGAGCATGGACGCCGTGCGCAGAACGACGTCGTCCATGGTCATCCGGCCGGTGGTGGCCGGGGCCTGCGGCGGGGCGCCCTGCTGAAGGCCCTGCTGTGCGTAGGGGTTCTGCGCGTACGGGTTCTGCGCGTAGGGGTTGCCGGCCGGCTGGGCGTAAGGGTTGCCCTGCGTGCCGACAGCGGGTCCCCCGGCCTGCGGCGCGGCGTTGAAGCCCGCGTAGCCGTTGTCGCGGCTGAACCCCCGTCGCGAGAAGACCGGGTTTCTGCTCCTCATTGCACTCCTCCATGGCCGCACTGCGCGGCCTTGGCATCAAGGGTAATAGGTAGGCAAAGGATTGACCCTAGTGCTTGGGGAGGATCTTTCCCTCGTCGTGCTGCGCAACACGCTAGCCGCACCGGTGATTCCCCTCACCGGAGGGGCCCATTCATGACCAATCTGCGACATGGCCGGAACCTGTCGGAGATCACCTCAGTCCAGCGGGAAGCCCGTGTACCCCTCGGCGAGGTCGGTCTCGGCCGCCCGCGAGGAGGCGATCCGCTCCAGCCGTGCGAGCTGGAGGCGGTCCTCGAAGGGGGTGGCGTCGGGGGCGCGGTGCAGCAGCGTCGTCATGTCGTAGGAGAACCGCTCGGCCTGCCAGACGCGGCGCAGGCAGGTCTCCGAGTAGGCGTCGAGCAGCTTCGCCGACCCGCTCTCCTTCTGGTACGCCAGTGCTCGCGCGAGGGTGACGACGTCCCCCACGGCGAGGTTCAGCCCCTTGGCGCCGGTCGGCGGCACGATGTGCGCGGCGTCGCCGGCCAGGAAGAGACGGCCGTACCGCATGGGCTCGTGGACGTGGGAGCGCATCGGGGTCACCGACTTCTGTGTGATCGGCCCGCGCTCCAGGCGCCATCCGTCCTCGGTCTCGAAGCGGCGCTCCAGCTCGTCCCAGATCTCCTCGTCGCCCCACTCCTCGGCGTCCGTGCCCTCGGGCACCTGGAGGTAGAGGCGGGAGACGGACGGCGAGCGCATGGACAGCAGGGCGAAGCCGCGGTCGTGGCGGGCGTAGACGAGCTCGTCGTGGGAGGGCGGCACGTCGGCGAGGATGCCGAGCCAGCCGAAGGGGTACGTCCGCTCGAAGACCCGGGTCAGTTCGGCCGGGATGGCCTTCCGGGCCACTCCCCAGGAGCCGTCGCACCCGACGACGTAGTCGCACTCCAGGACGTCCTCGCGCCCCTCGTGCCGGAACCGCACGGACGGACTGTCCGTGTCCGCGCCCTCCACCGCCAGCGCCTCCGCCTCGAACAGCAGCGGGCCGCCCTCCTTGAGCTGCAGGGCGATGAGGTCCTTGCAGACCTCGGTCTGGGCGTAGACCATCACGGACCGGCCGCCGGTGAGGTCCGGGAAGTCGACCCGGTGCCGCTTCTTCGCGTACCGCAGCTCGATCCCGTCGTGCCGCAGGCCCTCCCGGTCCATGCGCTCCCCGGCACCGGCCGCGCGCAGCACGTCCACCGTGCCCTGCTCCAGGATCCCGGCGCGCTGGCGCTGCTCGACGTAGGCGCGGTCGCGGCTCTCGAGTACGACCGAGTCGATGCCGGCGTTGTGGAGCAGCCGGGCGAGGAGGAGGCCGGCCGGGCCGGCTCCGATGATGCCGACGGTGGTGCGCATCGGGCGTTCCCTTCGGGTGGGCGTCGTTGCCGTGGAGTCGCGGTGCGACAGTGATGCAGGGTGTTCGCATAGTGAAGTTTTATTCACCAACTTCTGGACGCGAGTTTGCGCCCGCACTTGGCCGCTGTCAACGGTCTCGCGGTGAAGTCTTCAATGAAGGATGCAGGGATACGACGACGTGGAGGTGCCCGGAGCCGGACTTGAACCGGCACGCCCGCGAAGGGGCAGCGAGGTTTAAGCTCGCCGTGTCTGCATTCCACCATCCGGGCAGGCCATGGGCTCCGCGTCGAGGTTCCGAGCCTATCGGGATACATCCCCCGAACAGCGGAACGGCGGACCGATGTTGTCTTATTTTATTGAGGTCTGAGGGTGCATCAGCCCGCGGAACGAGCCATCCGCACTTGCCAATAGCCTTGCGTGCGACGGCCGGCGGCGCATGCGGAATGACGGAATTTCACCGCCCGAACGAGGGTGCTCCACCGGTTCTTGACGACGGCCCCGACGGCCGTGCCACAGGCCCGTGTTGTCAGGGGTGAGGGTCATCCCCAGGTATGACACGGCGGCGAGGGGTCCGACCGAAGTCTGCCCCTGGAACCAGAACAGCGGCTGACTACACGGCCTCTTGCGGACACCACGATGGAACGAGTCCCTTTCAAGACGTCGTCCCGCGAGGAGCCCCTTTCCGTGACCACCACACCCGTCGCCGACCGGTCCACCGCGACCGTGGCCGCACGAGCCACGGATCTCTCGAAGATCTACGGACAGGGCGAGACCCAGGTGGTCGCGCTCGACCGCGTCTCGGTCGACTTCCGGCAGGCCGAGTTCACCGCGATCATGGGCCCGTCCGGATCGGGCAAGTCCACGCTGATGCACTGCGTGGCGGGCCTGGACACCTTCTCCTCCGGCTCGGTGCGCATCGGCGACACCGAGCTGGGCTCGCTGAAGGACAAGCAGCTCACGAAGTTGCGCCGGGACAAGATCGGCTTCATCTTCCAGGCCTTCAACCTGCTGCCCACGCTGACGGCCCTGGAGAACATCACCCTCCCGATGGACATCGCGGGCCGCAAGGCCGACAAGCAGTGGCTGAACACCGTGATCGACATGGTGGGGCTGCGGGACCGGCTCGGTCACCGGCCCGCGCAGCTCTCCGGCGGCCAGCAGCAGCGCGTCGCCGTCGCGCGCGCCCTCGCCTCCAAGCCGGACATCATCTTCGGCGACGAGCCGACCGGAAACCTCGACTCCCGCTCCGGCGCCGAGGTGCTGGGCTTCCTGCGCAACTCCGTACGGGAGTTGGGGCAGACGGTGGTCATGGTGACCCACGACCCGGTGGCGGCGGCGTACGCGGACCGGGTGGTGTTCCTCGCGGACGGGCGGATCGTCGACCACATGCTGCAGCCGACGGCGGAGAACGTGCTCGACTTCATGAAGCAGTTCGACGCGAAGGGCCGCACCAGCTGATGTTCCGTACCGCCCTGCGCAACGTATTCGCGCACAAGGCCAGGCTGCTGATGACCGTGCTCGCCGTGATGCTCGGCGTCGCGTTCGTGTCGGGCACGCTGGTCTTCACCAACACCATCTCGGACGCGTACCAGACGAGTTCGGCCAAGGGCTTCGACCAGGTCGACGTGGCCGTGCAGGCCAAGTACCAGGACGACACGGGCAACAAGGTCGGCAAGAAGCCCGAGTTGACCCAGGCGATGCTCGACACCAGCGCCAAGGTGCCGGGCGCCGCGTCCGCCGTCGGCGCCGTCAACGGCTTCACCGCGATCGCCGACAAGGACGGCAAGCTCATCGGCGGCGGCTTCCGCTCGGAGGGTGGGAACTACTGGGGCGACAAGGACGCCCGGTACCCGCTGAAGTCCGGCACCGCGCCGCACGGGAAGAACCAGGTCGCCATCGACTCGGAGACGGCGAAGCGCGCCGGGTACAAGGTCGGCGACCAGGTGCGGATCTCGGTCGACGGCCCGGTCCTCACGCCCACCGTCTCCGGCATCTTCACGACGGACGACGGCAACGTCGCGGCCGGCGGCAGCCTCGCCCTCTTCGACACGGCCACCGCCCAGCAGCTGTTCGGCAAGGCGGGCACGTACGACGAGATCGACGTGAAGGCCGCCTCCGGCACCTCCCAGACCGCGCTGAAGGGGCAGTTGGACAAGGCGCTGGGCACGAAGCTCGTCGAGACCACCACCGGCAGGCAACTGGCCGACGACCAGGCCGAGATGATCTCCTCGCAGATGAGCGGGATGAAGCAGGGTCTGCTGGTGTTCGCGGGCATCGCGCTCTTCGTCGGCACGTTCATCATCGCCAACACCTTCACCATGCTGGTCGCCCAGCGCACCAAGGAGCTGGCGCTGCTGCGGGCGGTCGGTGCCTCCCGCCGCCAGGTCACCCGGTCGGTGCTCATCGAGGCGTTCGTGGTCGGCACGGTCGCCGGCGTGAGCGGTCTCGTCGCCGGCATCGGCATCGGCGCCGGGCTGCGCTCCCTCATGGGCACGCTGGGCGCGACGGTTCCGGACGGGCCGCTGGTCATCTCGCCGGGCACGGTCGCGAGCGCCCTCGCGGTCGGCATCGTCATCACCATGCTGGCGGCGTGGCTGCCCGGCCGCCGGGCGGCGAAGATCCCGCCGGTCGCCGCGATGGGCAGCGTGCACGCGAAGGCGACGACCAAGTCGCTGGTGCTGCGCAACACGCTGGGCGCGCTGTTCAGCGCCGCGGGCGTCGCGACCGTCCTGGCGGCCACGACGATGGACGGCTCGGACGGCCAGGCCCCGATGGGCCTCGGCGCGGTGCTGCTCATCATCGGCGTCTTCATCCTCACGCCCCTGCTGTCCCGCCCGCTGATCGCGGCCGCGGCACCGGTCCTGCGTATCTTCGGTGTCTCGGGCAAGCTGGCCCGCCAGAACTCGGTGCGCAACCCGCGCCGTACGGCCGCCACCGCCTCCGCGCTGATGATCGGGCTCACCCTGATCACGGGCATGACGGTGATGGCGGGCAGCCTGCAGAAGTCCATCGACAAGATGGCGAGTTCGGCGATCCGTGCGGACTACGTGGTGTCGATGGCGAACGGCAACGACCTCTCGCCCGACGTCGACAAGAAGCTGAACGCCACCGACGGCGTCACCGACACCAGCCCGCTGCGCAACGCCGCCTCGCGCATCGACGGCACGACGGAGTTCCTGACCGGCGTGAACGGCTCCGCGATCGGCAAGCTCACCGACCTCAAGGTCGACAACGGCACCTTCAAGGTGGACGGCACGCAGGTCGTCGTCGACGAGGACACCGCCAAGTCCTACGGCTGGAAGGCGGGTTCGGGCTTCACCGCGCACTACGAGGACGGGAAGTCGTCCCGGCTGACGGTCTCCGGCGTCTACGAGGGCAACGAGCTGATCCGGGGCATCCTCCTCGACAACACCACTCTCACCCCGCACCTGACCGACGCGTCCGACATGCAGGTCCTGGTGAAGACGGCCGACGGCGCGTCCGGCGCGACCAAGGACAAGCTGGAGAAGGCCCTCGGCACCAACCCGGCCATCAAGATCCAGAGCAAGCAGGACCTGTCCGACGACATCGCGAAGATGTTCACGCTGATGCTGAACATGCTCTACGGCCTGCTGGCCATGGCGGTGATCGTCGCGGTCCTCGGCGTCATCAACACCCTTGCCATGTCGGTGTTCGAGCGCTCGCAGGAGATCGGCATGCTCCGCGCGATCGGCCTGGACCGCAAGGGCATCAAGCGGATGGTCCGCCTGGAGTCCCTGGTCATCTCGCTCTTCGGCGGTGTGCTCGGCATCGGCCTGGGAGTGTTCTTCGGCTGGGCGGCCGGCGAGCTGCTGGGCACGAGGATGGCGACGTACGAACTGGTCCTGCCCTGGGCGAGGATGGCCGTCTTCCTCCTGCTGGCGGCGACGGTCGGCGTCCTGGCGGCGCTGTGGCCGGCCCGGCGGGCGGCCCGGCTGAACATGCTCGCGGCGATCAAGTCGGAGTAGCCGCACAGGAGTTGGGGCCCCGCTCGGCGACCGAGCGGGGCCCCTTCGTACGTACGGGACTCACGCACCCCACGTACGGGCGCGCAGCGGCATCCCGGAGTCCCCGCCCTCGGGTGTGCGCACCGCCAGCACCTGGTTGACGCCGATGCGGTTGCGCTCGAAGGCGAGGGCGCAGGCAGCCATGTACAGCCGCCAGACGCGGGCTCGGCCGGGGCCTGCCAGCCGCATCGCGCGCGGCCAGTCGGCCTCCAGGTTCGCCACCCAGCGGCGCAGGGTGAGCCCGTAGTGCTCGCGGATGGCCTCGACGTCCCGCACCTCGAACCCGGCGCGCTCCAGCTGGGTGACGGTCGTGCCGAGGGGGGCGAGTTCACCGTCGGGAAAGACGTAGGCGTCGATGAACTCGTCGACGTTGTACGAGGATTCGTCGCGCTGCGGCCGACGGGCGATCTGGTGGTTCAGCAGCCGCCCGCCGGGCTTCAGGAGCCGGTACAGGTCCTCGGCGTACTCCAAGTACTTGTCCGCGCCCACGTGTTCGGCCATCCCGATCGACGAGATGGTGTCGTACGGGCCGTCCGCGACGTCCCGGTAGTCCTGCACCCGGATCTCGACCCGGTCGGTCAGGCCCTCGTCGGCGACGCGCTTGCGGGCGTACGCGGCCTGTTCCTGCGACAGGGTGATGCCGACGACGCTCACGCCGTGCTCACGGGCGGCGTGGATGGCCAGGGAGCCCCAGCCGCAGCCGACGTCGAGCTGTCGCTGACCGGGCGTCAGTTCCAGCTTGCGGCAGATGAGTTCGAGCTTGTCGCGCTGGGCGTCCTCCAGGGTGGCGTCCGCGGTGGGCCAGTAGGCGCACGAGTAGACCATCGAGGGGCCGAGGACGATCTCGTAGAAGTCGTTGCCGACGTCGTAGTGGTGGCTGATGGCGCGTTTGTCGCTGCGCTTGGTGTGCAGATGGCCGCGGGATCTGCGGACCTCCTCGCGCGGCGGGGCGGGCGGCAGCGGAATCCCGGCGACCTTCACGAGCCCGCTCACGGCCCGGCGCACCTCGGGGTCCCGCACCATCCGGACCAGGCTCCTGGTGTCCTCCCCGCGCTCCCACACCAGCTCCGACAACAGGTCGAGGGCGAGATAGAAATCCCCCTCGATGTCCAGGTCCCCCGCGACCCAGGCCCGGGCGAGCCCCAGCTCCCCCGGCTTCCACAGCAGCCTCCGCACGGCCCGGCGGTTGCGCACGACCAGGGCCGGCGCGCCCGGCGGCCCCGCCTGCGAACCGTCCCAGGCGCGGATGCGCAGCGGGAGCGGCCCTCCCAGCAACTGTTCGACGAGGCTCTTCAGCCGCAGCGCGGCGTCAGCCATGGCGCACACCTCCATGACGACCGATCCCGGAATGTCCGATACCACGTAAACAAAAAAGGGAGGTCTGCGCAGTCCCCCACGGGCGTTACGGCTGGGCAAAACACATGTAGACGCCACGTGTCCGGGTGGGTGCCCGCGACCCTGCGGCCCTCTGTTGCCGTATCTCCGCAACCCGCACACTGGCGGCATGTCGACGCTGCTCTTCGTGCATGGGACGGGCGTCCGCGACGCAGGAGTACAGGCTGTCGTCGACGTGCTCGCACGGCGCCTGGCACCGTTACGGCCGGACGTGACCGTCGCCGCCTGCTCATGGGGTGCCGACGAAGGTGCGCGGCTGAACGCGGGCGGTGTCTCGGTACCGGACTACGAGCGCACCCGCGCCCCGGACGAGGAGGCCGAGCCCGATCCGGTCGACGCCTGGCTGCTGCTGTACGCCGATCCGCTGTACGAGCTGCGCCTCGCAGGTGTCGGGGAGGCGGCGGATCCGCCACCGGGCGCAGTGCTGCCCGGCGAGTATGCCGAGGAGACCGTACGGTCTTTGGCAGCACCGGGCGGTCAGGGCCGATTACGCGCCCTGGCGGACACGGCGGGCCTGACCGATCGGCTGCCGGGCGCCCTGGCCGCCGTACTGGACACGGACGCCTGGGCGGACGCCCGCACCGTGCTCGCCGACGATCCGGGACTGCCCCTGCTGCTGGCCCGTGCGGCCGTGGCCGAGGCGGCGCGGCAGTTGTCGGCCGAACCGGGCGGCCGGAAGGGGGCACCCGAGGCGGGCGCCGTCGAGGGTGACGGCCAGGCCCGTGACGAGCTGGTCGACGCCCTCGCTGAGGCCCTGGGCGGGCCGAAGCCGGGCACGGAGCCGCGCTCGATCGCGTCCCGGGTCGGCCTGCTGACCGCCCGTACGGCCCTCCGGCTCGGTGCCGCCCGCTCCGTCGAACGCCGCCGGGGCGCCCTGACCGATGCCGGCCATCCGGCCGCCGGTGACATCCTGCGCTACCTGGCCCGCGGCGACGGCATCCGTGCCGTCCTCGCCCGGCGCATCGCGCAGTGCGCGGCCGACGGAGGCGGTCCGGTGACCGTGCTCGCGCACAGCCTGGGCGGCATCGCGGCGGTCGACCTGTTGGCCGCCGGGCCGCAACCGGAAGTGGCCCGCCTGGTGACCGTGGGCTCGCAGGCACCGTTCCTCTACGAGATCGGCGCTCTGCCCAGTCTTCCGTTCGGTACTCCGCTGCGCCCCGGCTTCCCACCATGGATCAACGTCTACGACCGCCGAGACCTGCTCGCGTTCGTCGCCGGGCCCCTCTTCCCGGACCAGGCTCGCGACATCCCGCTCGACAGCCGCCAACCATTCCCGTACGCACACAGCGCCTACTGGTCCCATCCCGGCCTGTACACCCTGCTGGCCCGGGAACTGCCGTGACACCGCCCTCCCGCACCAGCGTGGTCGTGGTCGGGGTCGAGTCCTACGAAGCTGGCCCGGACTGGGACCTCGACGGGCCCGCCGAGGACGCCCGCCGGTTCGCCGACTGGTTCCTGGAGCGTGACGTTCCACCGGAGCGGGTGAGCGTCCTGGTGTCGCCGCTCGAGCGCAACGCGGCGGTCTGGGAGCAGCGCCCGCACCCCGTGCACCCTGCGGACCAGGCGACCGTGCACCGCGAGTTGCTGCGCCGGATTGCGGGTGAGGACGGGGAGCTGTTGTGGGTGGTGTGGGGCGGGCACGGAGTGGTGGATGCCGCCGGGCATCGGCGGGTCTTCTGCGCGGACGCGGTCTCCGACGACCGCGTCAACTTGGATCTTGACGAAGCCCTGGCGTTCTTCCGTTCCAACGCCGTCTCCGCGTTCCGTCGCCAGATATGGCTGGTGGATGCGTGTCAGTCCCTGCCCGATGTTCGACGCACCCGCCGCAGGCTTCCGCACTCCGCCTTCCCCGCGGGTTCTCCCACCGCCGGGCACGACCAGGCCGCACTGTTCGCCGTCCGGGCGGGCGAGCGGGCCCTCAACCTCTCGGGTGAACGCACGGGCCTTTTCAGCCGGGAGGTACTGCGCCTCCTGGCCGACGCGGATCCCGGCCTCTGGCCTCCCGATGTGAACGCCCTGTACGCCTCGCTCCGTCACACCTTCGCCGACCTGCGGGCGCGAGGGCTCGCCCGGCAGACGCCCATTCATCTGTGGTCACGGGGCTGGGACGGTTCCGAAGGTCAACTGCTGGCCACGGGAACGCCTGCGGCCCCCGCCCCGGCGCGACCGTCCAACGCAGCGGTGCGCGCCGTGGCGGAGGCCCTGCTCGCCGTCCCCGAGTGGCGTTCACCGGCTGCCAGGCAGGAGATGATCGGCCTGGTCCGGGGGGACATCGGCCTGTGGGCCGTGGTTCCCGAACAGCCCACGCCCCGGTTGACAGCGATCGCCGTCGTCCGCACCTGTCTGCGCTACGCCGGTGCGCCGCAGGAATTGGTGGAGGCGGCACGCCTCTGCGCCGGGGACGCGCCCGAGGTCAAGGCGCTGTCGCAGGCGGTCGACGCCCTCCTGATGTCAGGCTGACGATTGGGCTCTACGATTCGCCCATGACGAGACAGCACGTGGCGGCAGCGGCGTCGATCACTGACCCGATTTTGCCTGACTTTTCGGATATGCCCCTCGATCAGCTTCCGCCTCTGGACGACCCGTCCGTCGCGCCGGCCGTCACGGCTGTGCTGCACGACGTCGCACGTCCCCTCAGTACCGTGGCAGGCAGCCAGGGAAGCTGAACCCGACGTGACAAGGCAACACCGGCTGTCCGCAACGACTTTGGAGGCGTTGGGTTCGGCCGGAGACAGTGCGCCGACGGTGGGGGAACTGCTGTCGGCCGAGTACAGCCGCCGTCTCCTGCTGCTGAGGATCCTGCTGGAGCGGGGCGCCGCCGCGGCCGACTCCGCGGGGCGGCTGCCGATCGGCAAGGAGGCCTGGGATCTGCTGGCCCGGGCCCAGCGACAGGCCCCTGAGCGCTTCCGGCAGGTGCTGCTCGACCCGCAGACCGGCGCCTGGGCCGCCCGCGCACTGCGCTCGATGGCACAGGGCGAGGAAGCGGAGACGGCCGGCGCCGTACCGTTCTGGGTCGAGTTCGGCGGTCTGCACAGGCTCGCCGTCTCGGCCGCTGCACTGGCCGGCCTCGAGTTCAGCCTCGATGTGCCCGTCGTGTCCGGCCACGTGCTGCTGCCGCACCTCGGCCGGGTCGAACTGACGTCCACGGAGGCACACTCGACGGCCGCGGTGCGGGGCGGACCGGACGGCCTGGACGTGGGCGGCGTACGCGTCCCCGCGGACCCCGAGGCTCCCGCTCCCGGGTGGTCGGGGCTCCGGCGGCTGCGGGCCGAGTGCGACGGTCAGGTGCTGGACGTCGCCCTGGACGATCTGGGGTGGCCGCCCACCGGCGGCACCGGCACTCCCGAGCGGCTCTCCGACGAGGAGTACGCGGACTGGGGGCTGCGCCTCGAGCAAGCCTGGAAGACCCTGGTGCGCGATCATCCCGACAGTGCCGCCGCCCTGTCGACGGGGCTGCTGTCATTGGCGCCGCTGCCGCACGGGGAGCGGTTGCGACCGCACAGCGCCACGTCGTCCGATGCGTTCGGCTGCGTCGTACTGTCCGCCCCGCATCCGGACGACGAGGCAGCCGCCGCAGCGGAACTGGCAGTCACCCTCATCCACGAGTTCCGGCACTCCGTACTGAACGGACTCATGCGGCTGGCCCCGCTGCACGACGGCACGGACGGCGACCTCTATCACGCACCGTGGCGGGACGATCCGCGCCCACTGGTCGGGCTTTTGCATGGGGCATATGCCTTCGCCGGCGTGACCGCGTTCTGGCGCACCCGGCGGCAGCTCGACGAGGGGCCGGCCGGGCAGCTCGCCCACTTCGAGTTCTCGCTGTGGCGGCGCCAGACCCGAGCCGTCCTGGACACGCTCAGGGCACGACCCGGGCTGACGGCGGCAGGGCGCCGGCTGGTCGACGGTCTCACCCGGGAGCTCGACCCATGGCTGGCGGAGTCAGTGCCGGAACCTGCCGCCACACTCGCCGATCTGGCCGCGGCGCACCATCGCGCCTCCTGGCGGGCGCATCACGTACGGCCCACCCGGTCCGCCGTCGAAGAGGCGGCAGCGGCCGTCACCTCCGGAGCCGTGCCGGGGAACGTGGGCCGAAGCGGCCCCACGGTGAGCACCGACCCCGACGGGTGCCGGCTGGACGTCCTCGCCCTGTTGGCCCGCCTCCGGCTCACCGACCCGGCGGCCTTCGGCCGGCTCCGGGACGGCGCCGAGCACCTGCCCGGGTCGTCGCCCGCCGACCTCGCCCTGGTCACCGGCGATCTGGCGCGCGCGGAGACGTTGTACGCCGCCGAGCTCGACGGTCCCGGCCGACCGGCCCGGCCCAGCGCCTGGGCGGGGCTCGGGCTGACCCTGCGGGCACAGGGGGCACCGGCGCCCCGACTGCTGCTCGACCAGCCCGAGTTGATGCGTGCCGTCGCCGCCGAGCTGGGCGACCGTGTCACCTCCCGGGAGCTCGTGTCACTGACCGCCGGGCCGGCGCGGGGCTGACCGGCCGCCGGGTCACAGCGGCATCGGATCGATGTCGCAGTTGGCCCGGCGGTCCCAGTCCAGGGCCTGGAGGACGGCGGGGTGTTCGGAGCCCAGCGTGGTGCCGAGCCGGTCGGCGGTCTCGGCATGCAGCGTCTGGGCCTGCTGCACCGCTCCGGTCGCCCTCAGGTCGAGCGCCAGGTTCGCGGCACACGCCAGCGCAGAGGGATGGTTCTCGTCGAACACCTCCACCGTGCAGGCGAGGGTCTCGGTGTCCAGGTCACGGGCCCCTTCGGCATCCCCCAGCGCGAAGCGGTCGCTCGCCAGGTTCGTGGCGCATACGAGGGTCAACGGGTGCCTGCTGCCGAGCAGTTCACGCAGCAGCTGCAGGGACTCCTCGTCGATCTCGCGTGCCTTCTCCGGGTCCCCTGCCAGCCGTAGGGTCACCGCCAGGTTCACCCAGGAGGCGACGGTGTGCGGGTGCGTCGCGCCGAACGTGGTCGCGTACTGATCGTGGATACGGGTCCCCAGTTCGTAGGCCGCGTCGAGTTCGCCGGAGTGCCGCATGTTCACCGTCACCTCCAGGTTCGCCGCGAGCGACTCCGGGTCGTGCTCGCCGTAACGCGAGAGCAGCCGGCGCAGGGCGCCGTCCGCCGCCTGCCGGGCCTCGTCGTGACGGCCGGCCTTGCGGCGGGCGACGGCCAGGTGGCGCAAGCAGGACATGGTGAGCGGGTTCTCGCTCCCGAGGGCGCGACGGCACTGGGAGGTGATGTCCTCCTGGAAGGTGAGCGACTGGTGGTAGTCGCCGAGTTCGCGGATGTCCACGATCAGCCCCAGCCGGGTGACCAGGCTCACCGCGTGGTCCTGCCCGAACATCTGCACCTTGCGGGACCAGGTGTCCTCGTCCAGCCGCCGAGCACGATCGAAAAGTCCGGCCAGCCGCAGGCTAACGCCCACGTTGTGGGCCGCCCGCAAAGTGTCCGGGTCCTCGTCGCCGTTGAGCCGCACCAGGCGCTCGTGCACGGACTCGGAGAGTTCGAGAGCCTCGCCGAACTTCCCCTGCACCCGCCGGTCGATGGCCACGTTGCCCAGGGCGTCCACGGTCTCGGGGTGGTCCTCGCCGAGCCGGCGCCGGTAGGCCTCCAGCGCTTCGGCGTTGAGCCGTGCGGCGTCCTCGTAGCGGCCGCGGCTGAAGTTCAGCACGCCCAGCCACTTCGCCACCAGGAGCGTCTGCTCCTCGTCGGGGCCGAACCTGTCCTTCCAGATCTGGTGCGCCTCGGTGGCCAGTTCGCTGCCGGTGTCGTAATCCCCCCACCGGCACAGGTACTTGATCTCGTTGATGATCAGTTCCCGCACCCACTGGTCGTCGGAGTGCACCGCGCCGGAGGCCATGACGTGCGGGGTCAGCTCGGCGTAGCGGTCCCAGTGGCCGGCGTGCTCCGGGTTGGAGGGGTCGTAGGCGACGAGGAGCTGGTGGGCACCGCGGCGCATCCGGTCCTGCTCCTCGTCGGTCATCCTGGCCTGGAGCGCCATCTGGACCAGTCGGTGCATCTGGATCGCGTTCGCGCGGTGGTCCATGCGTGCCAGCGAGAAGCGGCCGATCTCCCGGATGACCTGTGCCTGCCGGATCGGATCGCGCAGTGCCTGGTCCAGCTCGGGCGCGATGGAGCGTTCCCGGAGCATGTTGAAGAGGTTCCGTGGAATCGGCTCGGGGGCGCAGAACGAACACACCTGGAGCAGCTGGAGGGCGGCCGGGTTCTTGGCCTCCAGCTGGTCCAGCGAGACGTTCCAGGCGGCGATCACGGGCGCCTTGTAGTCCGGGGACTCGGTCTCGTCCAGCAGCTCCAGCCGCTTCTCCTCGAACAGCCGTAAGTACTCGTCCGCCGACATACCGGTCTCGGCCAGCCAGGCGGCCGCCTGCTCGACCGCCAGCGGAAGGTCACCGAGGGCGCCCGCCAGCCGGCCGGCCTCGTCGTCGGTGAGCTCGGGGGTGCGGCGGCGCAGCAGCTGCATGCTCTCCGCGCGGGCGAACACGTCAACCTCCAACGGCCGCGCGATGCTGGACCACTGGGGGTTGCGGGAGGTGACGAGGATGTTGCCGGTGCCACCGGCCGGGAAATAGGCCCGTACGGTCTCGGGGCTCTCGGCATTGTCGAAGACGAGCAGCCAGTCCTCGTACGGGTCCCCGCGGCGCAGCGCCTCCAGCACGGCCGGCACGGCGGTGCCCGCCTCGCCGCTGGTCTTCAGGCCCAGGCGCAGGGCGAGTTCGGCCAGAGAGCGCACGATCTGGCTGGTGCGTTCGGCGGGGATCCACCACACCACGTCGTAGTCGCTGAGCTGCCGGTAGAGATATTCGACGACCAGGGCGGACTTCCCGACGCCCCCCATGCCGTGCAGGGCGTTCGGCAGGACAGCCGTGGCGCGTTCGCGCTGGAGGCGACGGTGCAGGCTGTCCAGCAGGTCCTCACGGCCGATGAAGTTGGCGTTCTGTGGAGGCACATTGCCCCACACCGCGGGGGTGTTCCCGGACCGCGTACCGCTCTGCGGGCGGCTGGCCTCGACCATCTCCGGGCCCCTTTCCTCGGTGACCGCGTGCGTCGATGACAGTGGTTGCGTGCGTTCGGGCAGCCGGACGTGCGCGCGGCGCAGCCGGCGGGCGACCATGTGTTCGGCCAGAGCCTGGCCCATCCGGGCCGCGGGCTCCAGCCCCGGGCCGGAAAGGGCGCCGAGAACGGCCTTCTGGGCGGTGAGCCAGGGGAAGGTCTCCTCGTCGACCCGAACGCTCGGGGACATGTGCGGTTCGGCCATCAGGCGTGGCAGCTCCCACAACCGCCGGGAGACCGGGCCCAGGCCGTCGGTGACCGTCGCCACCAGCCGGCGCAGCTCGTCCTTGCGCAGATACGCCAACAGCTCCTCGCGCACGCCCGTGACGAAGTCCCAGCGCACCCGCTGCGCGTCGGTGCGGACTCGGTCCACCGGTCGCACCAGGCCGTACGCGAACAGCTGGGCAAGGCTGTCAGGCCCCGCCTTGGGCAGGCACAGCCGTCGCACCCGGTCGATCAGCGGCCAGGTCAGCGGGATCGCGGCGAGCAGCACCCCCAGTTGGAAGACCTCGGGCGGCGCCCAGCGCCGGAAGCCCTCGGCGAGTTCGTACGGCCGCACGGGCACGGGTGGGGCCGGGGACGCGAAAGCAGCCGCCATGCCGCTCGCGGCGCGGCCGGCGAAGGTGACCGGGAAGGGGGCGGGGCCGGTCTCCTCGGCGCTCAACAGCCGAGCCCAGCACGTGAGTTCCCCGGCATCGAGCACCAGCACGGGTACGGGGATCAGGGCACCGACGCCGGGCGGTCCGGCCACGTCGGGGGCGATGCCGCGCACCCGGCAACGCAGCCGGTGTGCCGGGACGCCACGTCCGGCGGGCCGCAGAAACGCCGGCCAGGTGGTGAGCGCACCCCGGTCCCACAGGCTCCGGGGCAGCAGATGGACGACGGCCACCGGGCCGTGCGCCGCCCAGCGGGCCAGTGCGGTCTGGGTACGCCCGGACGCCCATCCCTCCCCCCAGCCGTCGGTCAGCAGCAGGAGCACCCGTCCCGGCCCGCCCGGCAGCGCCCGCCTGTCGTCTCTCTCGCGCAGCGCGACCCGGTCGAACGCCCCGCAGCGGCGCACGAGTTCGGTGAGCTCCCGGGCGGTCTGCCGCCATACATCGGCAGCGGGCCCGGCGTCCAGCACGACCACGGCATCGGGGCGGCCCGGCAGGGCGGCGAACCGACGCAGCGCGAGCAGCACGGCACGCCGGTCGGACAGCCCACCCGCAGGATGACCCCGACAGGCGCTCATTCGTCCCTCCCCCCGCCCCGCCGCCACAGCGCGTCAAGGGCCGCCTGCCCCGGATATTCCCCCTCCGAGTTCCAGCCACCCTCTTGGGCCCGGACCACTCCCAGCCACATCGCGTCCTGCAGCGCCCCGGCCGACGGCACCCGGCCGGGTTCCATCCCCTCGACCACCCGAAGCGCCATCCGCCATGCCGGCTCGACCGTCTCGGGCGGCAGCCAGGACGCGGCCAGCCGCTCGGGTTCGGGCGGGCCGGGTAATCGCAGCGGCATGCAGTGGTCCACGAAGGCGGGCGACAGGCTCTCCTCGTCCTCGGCGGTGATCACCACGACAGGGAACTGCAGGCATTGCACGCGGCCTTCTGTCACCTCCGCACCGGGCCCGTCGTCGGCGGCAACCCGGGCCGACGGGGTCGAGCGCAGCTCGGGGACGGAGAAGCCGCCCTCCTCGAAGATGCCCTGCAGTTCGTCGGCGAGAGCCACATCGCTGCGATCCAGCCCCTCGATCAGCAGCATCCGGGGCCGTTCGTACGGCAGCAGGGCGGTGCCGAGCGGGCCCAGCCGGACGAACCTCCCGGCGTCGGCGTACGCCTGCCCGGCCGCACCGGCCGAGATCCTGGCGACCGCGTCGTAGGAGAACAGGCCCTCGCGCAGCGTCGTACGGCTGCTGATCCACCAGCGCAGCACCCGGCCGAGGCCCAGTTCGCGGCCGATGCGGTGGGCGAGGCTGGTCTTGCCCGCCCCGTGCGGACCGGTCACCAGCAGCGGGCGGCGCAGCATGACGGCGGCGTTCACCACGGCGAGCCCGTCCGCGTCGAGGTCCGGGCCGGCCGGGGCGGCTTCACCGGCGCCCAGATAGCGGGCGGCCCCGGGATCCTCGTCCGGAGGCGCGGGTCGTACGGGTCCGCCGCCGAAGCGGCGCCACGGCGGGGGTGACGGCCAGGGCGCACGTTTCTCGGGGGCCGACGGCTGCGCTTCCCCCCGGTACATCCACCAGGACTCGGCTTCCAACGCGGGCTCCCTTCTACAGGGCCCCCGAGCCCAGCGGGTCGTCGGGGGCGAACGGTGTGCGCGGGGGTGCGTAGGGGTTGCGGTCGGGGTCGTCCCAGAGGACGGAGAGATGTCGGCTCGGCGAGTCCAGAGCCTCGGCCAGATCGTCGCGGCGGGCGGCGGTGACCTTGGTGGGCAGCTCGACCAGCCGGGGTCGGATCAGGCTGCCGACGTACTTCCTGAGCTCCTCGTTCGTCTCCTCGGTGCGATGCCACACCAGGACGGGCGTCCCGGTCAGCAGGGCGGCCGCGGCCTCGCGCCACCCCCGCGACCGCTCGGGTTCGGGCGGTCCGCTCAGCACCACGGCGACGTACTGCTCCTTGTTGAGCTGTGCCACCAGCCGGGTCAGATCCGCCGCCTCCGGCGAAAGGTCCACCGGATCCATGAACTTATGCTTGAAGTCCTCATGTTCGAGCTGCTCCCAGCGCTGTCGCCAGACCCGGTGCCAGCTGTGGTTGCGCAGTCGGTCCAGGCTCCGCACGACGACCTGATAGCGGGCGGCGAGTTCGGCCTGCGGGCCCGGCCGGCCGACGGACCATCCGTGCACGTCGAGGTTGAGCAGCTCCAGCGGGAGGACGATCTCGAGCTGCAGCTCCCCCTTGCGTTGCCGGATGCCCTCGTCCTGCTCTGCCAGCGAGACCACCTGGTCGACCGCGACCTCCAGACCCTTGCGGTCGGCGGTGCGATCTCCGGTCCCGGGGACCAGCTCCGGGTGGCCCGGCAACTGCAGCCAGTAGGAGACCCGGTACAACTTGCGAGACCGGCCTTCCTGGGTGATGGCGATGATCAGGTAGTCGCTGGCTTGTTGTGGACCGGGCACCGCCTTGAGCACGTGGGGGGCCAGACCGTCCAGCCGGGCGGCCAGCTCCCGGCTCTGTTCCACCTCCAGGGCGGTCTTGCGGGTCAGGGCGAACAGTTCACGCCCTTCCCCGCCGCCGAGCTCCTTGGCAAGCCGGACCATCAGCCGCATCCAGGGCGGCACTCCTCCCGGAGGGGCGGTGTGCCCGACGAGATGGAGCAACGCGTCCCACGCCGTGCCGCAGTGGGACGGTGCCCCGGTGACCCGGCCCTCGGTGGCAAACCGGACGGCCTCCGTCCCAGTGCCGCTCAACTTCTCCTGCAGCCATGCCCACTTGTGTGCGAACAGGGTCAGGGCGAGGGTCGCGTTCCACTCGTCGGCCAGTCTGTGGACGCGCAGGGTCTGATGATTGCCCGGGGCCATCAGGTCGAGGACGTTGACGAGCTCCGGAAGCAGACACGCCTCGCCGTCCTGGGTACAGGACCGGACCAACCGCATGATCCACATGCGCGGCACCAGGGTGTCGTCCGACTGCAGCTCGCGTCCGACCTTGTCCTGCAGCTCTTCGAGCAGCAGAGTCCTGGCGGATTGGGTCGTCAACACCCCGCTCTTCACCAGGGCTTCGACGACTTCTCCCCGGATTCTGTTGCGGATCCCCGCCGGTTCCTCGGGCACGCGCCGCCCCCTCCCCCGACCCCCCGTTGGGCCGCACCGAGCGCAACGACGAGTATCCGCTCCATCACCCACGGGCGTAAGGGTTGTGACGACCGGTCAGGAAGCCCCATACACCCCCCGGACACGCCGAAGGGGCCGCCCGCACCACGGATGGCGGGCGGCCCCTTCGGGCTGTCGGACGGCCTGAGGTCAGGAGGCCTTGGCCTTCTGCTCGGTCTTCTCCTTCGGGGCGGAGGCGACCGGGGCCGGCTTCGCGGCCTCGTAGAACTCCTCGCGCGGGTGCTCCATCGCACCGAGGGAGACGACCTCGCGCTTGAGGAACATGCCGAGGGTCCAGTCGGCGAAGACGCGGACCTTGCGGTTCCAGGTCGGCATGGCCAGACCGTGGTAGCCGCGGTGCATGTACCAGGCGAGACGGCCCTTGAGCTTGATCTTCATCTTGCCCATGACGATCATCGCGACGCCCTTGTGCAGGCCGAGACCCGCGACGGCGCCCTTGTTGCCGTGGCTGTAGTCCTTCTGCGGGAAGCCCCGCACACCGGAGATCACGTTGTCGCCGAGGACCTTGGCCTGGCGCAGGGCGTGCTGGGCGTTCGGCGGGCACCAGGCGTTCTCGTTGCCCGCCTTGCGGCCGACGAGGTCCGGGACCTGGGCGTTGTCGCCGGCGGCCCAGATGTAGTCGGTGCCCTGGACCTGGAGGGTCGGCGCGCAGTCGACGTGACCGCGGGGGCCGAGCGGCAGGCCGTAACGGGACAGGACCGGGTTCGGCTTGACGCCGGCGGTCCAGACGATGGTGTTGGAGTCGACCTCGAGGCCGTTCTTCAGCACGACGTGGCCGTCCACGCAGGAGTCCATCGAGGTGGAGAGGTAGATCTCCACGCCGCGGCTCTCCAGGTGCTCCTTGCCGTAGGCGCCCAGCTTGGGGCCGACCTCGGGAAGGATCTTGTCGGCGGCGTCGACGAGGATGAACCGCATGTCCTCGCGGGACACGTTGTTGTAGTACTTGGCCGCGTCGCGGGCCAGGTCCTCGACCTCACCGATGGTCTCCGCACCGGCGAAGCCGCCGCCGACGAAGACGAAGGTGAGCGCCTTGCGGCGGATCTCCTCGTCGGTGGTGGAGTCGGCCTTGTCGAGCTGCTCGAGAACGTGGTTGCGCAGGCCGATGGCCTCCTCGATGCCCTTCATACCGATGCCCTGCTCGGCGAGGCCGGGGATCGGGAAGGTGCGGGAGACCGCGCCGAGCGCGATCACCAGGTAGTCGAAGGGCAGCTCGTACGCCTCGCCGACCAGCGGGGCGATCGTGGCGACCTTGCGGTCCTGGTCGATGGTGGTGACCCGGCCGGTGAGAACCTCCGCCTTCGGCAGCACGCGTCGCAGCGGGACGACGACGTGGCGCGGGGAGATGTTGCCGGCGGCGGTTTCGGGAAGGAAGGGCTGGTAGGTCATGTACGACCGGGGGTCGACGACCGTGACGGTCGCCTCGCCGTAGCGCATCTTCTTGAGGATGCGCCGAGCTGCGTACAGGCCTACGTACCCACCGCCTACTACGAGGATCCTGGGACGCTCCGTGGTGCTCATGCCATCGAGTATCCACCCGGCCCAGGGGGGTCGCTCGTGCGCCCCTTCACAAGCTCTTGCAGGGGGTGTGCTATCCTCCGCGACCCGCGTGACGCAGGTCATGATCCGGCGAGGAACTCCGGGTCCGGTACGACCCGTTGTCAATGCCGCGTGAGCTGCCTCTCTTGGTCGCCGGGCCACCCGTGAGCCGCCCGAAACAACCCCCCGCGACACCCTCCCGAACAGCCCTCGACCCGCCGGTTTGAACATGTTCACCGACCGCTGGAACCCCCGGAAGGGCCAACCGGGCCACTTTCGTCCTCCGACAGGGCCGAATTCCTTGTGAAGAACTTCACGAAGTTTCTCGGCGGGGCGCCCGAGAGGGCTCCCCGAGGGGCCTTCGGGGGGCGTTTCCACGACCCCCAGCACGACGCCCCGGACGCGCTCATACGTTATCCGACCTGCTCAGCAGAGGGCTACTGGTCGGTAGCAAAGGAGACCTACGCCACCGACCACGCGATGCCGTCGAGGATGTCGTGCTCGCTCACGACGACCTCCTCCGCGTCGATCCTGTCCATGATCGACAGCAGTACGAGAGCCCCCGCCGCGATGACGTCGACGCGCCCCGGGTGCATGGAGGCGACGGCCGCGCGCTCGGCGTGGGTGGAGTGCAGCAGCCACTCGGTGATCTCGCGGACCTTGGCACGGGAGATACGGGAGTGGTGGATGCGCTCCGAGTCGTACTCGGGCAGGTCCTGGGCGATCGCCGACACGGTCGTGACCGACCCCGCGAGCCCGACGAGCGTGCGGGCCTCGCGCAGCGGGACCGTCTCCTCGGCGAGGTCGAGGGCGCGCTCGATGTCGGCGCGCATGGCCGCGATCTGCTCCTCGGTGGGCGGATCGGTGACCGCGCCGTCCTGCACGAGGTGCCGCTCGGTCATCCGAACACAGCCGACGTCGACCGAGCGCGCGGCGCGGACGTGCTCCTCGCCCACGACGAACTCGGTGGAGCCGCCGCCGATGTCCACGACCAGGTAGGGCCGGGCGAGGTCGTCGCGGCCCGTGAGCTCCTTGGTCGCGCCGGTGAAGGAGAACTCCGCCTCCTGCTCGCCGGAGATGACCTCGGGTTCGACGCCGAGGATGTCCACGACGCCCCGTACGAACTCGTCCCGGTTCGAGGCGTCCCGGGAGGCCGACGTGGCCACGAACCGCACCTTCCCGGGACCCAGTTCGCGGATCACCTCCGCGTACTCCCGGCAGGCCGCGAACGTCCGCTCCAGCGCCTCGGGCGCCAGCCGGCCGGTGCGGTCCACGTCCTGGCCGAGCCGCACGATGGTCATGCGCCGGTCGAGCTCCAGCAGTTCGCCCGTCGCCGGGTTGACGTCCGCGACGAGGAGACGGATGGAGTTAGTACCGCAGTCGACGGCGGCGACCCGGCTGAAGCCCTCGGGAACCAGCGGCCGGTCCGCGAAGAACCCGCTGCGGACCTCGGCGGGGTCGGAGACGACGCCCTCCTCGCCGGGGAGCTCGTCCGCCGGGTCGGGGGCCTCCAGCGGCTGCACGCAGGGGCCCTTGCGCCACCACTCCGGCAGCATCGCGATCGCCTCGTCGCCGAGCGGGTTGACGCCCGGGCCGGCGGCCAGGGAGTGCCCCACCAGGACGTGCAGGCACTTCACCCGGTCCGGCATGCCGCCCGCGCTGGGGAAGCCCTCCAGGACCTCGATGGCGTCACGGCGCGCGATGTAGTCCTCGTGCGCGGCCCGGTAGGCGGCGGCCAGCTCCGGGTCGGTCTGCAGCCGCTCGGTCATCTCCTTCATGACGCCGTTGGCCTCCAGCGTGCCGATCGCCGAGGCGGCACGGGGGCACGTCAGGTAGTACGTCGTCGGGAAGGGCGTGCCGTCGGGCAGCCGCGGCGCGGTCTCCACGACGTCCGGCCGGCCGCACGGGCAGCGGTGCGCGATGGCGCGCAGCCCGCGTGGGGGCCGCCCGAGCTGCTGCTTGAAGGCCTCGACGTCGGCGTCGGTGGGCTCGGTGCGCGGGGTGGGCGGCGGGGGCGTTTCCATGCCTGTCTTTCTCGTTGGTCAGTTCACTGGTCGGAGGCGTCGGACTTGTCGACCCCGTCCCAGACGTTCGCGTACCAGGGGCGGTCGGCCGCCGTGTGGTCGAGGCGTGCCTTCCTGGCCGCGTCCGGGTCGATGACGACGTAGCCCGTCTCCCCCGGCATCACATAATGCAGCCGCAGCCGGATCTGCTGCTCGGCGTACGAGTCGTCCTGCCAGCGCGCCTTGAGGTCGCGCAGCTGCTCGACCCGCTGCCTGGCCTGTTCCTTCTGCCGCTGGAGATCCGCGATGTCGGCGCGCTGGGAGACGTACTGCCTTATCGGGTAGGCGAGCGCCACCACCAGCGAGCACAGGACCAGCACGAGCAGCGCGGCCCGGCCGGTCAGCCGGGAGCGGCGGGCCTGCCGCTTGGTCTGGGAGCGGTAGACGCGGGCCGCGGTCTGCTCGCCGAGCAGCCTGATCCTGGTCGCTGTGGAGAAACGGTCCCGGTCCTTCACGGCCATCTCCGCTTCCCCTTTCACACGCGCGTACGTCCCCGCACACGGTACGGGACCGAGTACGGGGACGTACGTACGACTGGCTAAGGCTTAGACCTGGTTGGGTCAGCCCTTACTGTGCCCGTGGTCCGCAGAGCGGACGTTCGGGAAGGCTCAGCCCTTGAAGCGCGGGAAGGCCGAACGACCCGCGTACACCGCGGCGTCGTCGAGGATCTCCTCGATGCGCAGCAGCTGGTTGTACTTGGCGACGCGCTCGGAGCGGGCCGGGGCGCCGGTCTTGATCTGGCCGCAGTTGGTGGCGACGGCGAGGTCGGCGATGGTGACGTCCTCGGTCTCGCCGGAGCGGTGGGACATCATGCACTTGAAGCCGCTGCGCTGGGCGAGCTCGACGGCGTCCAGGGTCTCGGTGAGCGAACCGATCTGGTTCACCTTCACGAGCAGCGCGTTGGCGGCGCCGTCCTCGATACCGCGGGCCAGGCGCTCCGGGTTGGTGACGAACAGGTCGTCGCCGACGAGCTGGACCTTGTCGCCGAGCTTGTCGGTGATGACCTTCCAGCCGGCCCAGTCGTCCTCGAACAGCGGGTCCTCGATGGAGACGAGCGGGTAGGCCGCGACGAGCTCCTCGTAGTACTCCGTCATCTCGGCGGCGGAGCGCTCCTTGCCCTCGAAGAGGTACTTGCCGTCCTTGTAGAACTCGGAGGCGGCGACGTCGAGCGCGAGGGCGATCTGCTCGCCCGGGGCGTAGCCGGCTTCCTTGATGGCCTCGAGGATGAGGTCGAGGGCGGCACGGTTGGAGTCCAGGTTCGGGGCGAAGCCGCCCTCGTCGCCGAGGCCGGTGGACAGGCCCTTGGTCTTCAGCACCTTCTTGAGGGTGTGGTAGACCTCGGTGCCCCAGCGCAGCGCCTCGGAGAAGGACTCCGCGCCGATCGGGGCGATCATGAACTCCTGGATGTCCACGTTGGAGTCGGCGTGCGAGCCGCCGTTCAGGATGTTCATCATCGGCACCGGCAGCAGGTGCGCGTTCGGGCCGCCCAGGTAGCGGAAGAGCGGGAGGTCGCTGGCCTCGGAGGCGGCGTGGGCGACGGCGAGGGAGACGCCGAGGATGGCGTTGGCGCCGAGGGAGCCCTTGTTGTCGGTGGCGTCCAGGTCGAACATCGCCTGGTCGATCAGACGCTGCTCGGTGGCGTCGTAGCCGACCAGCTCCGGGCCGATCTGCTCGATGACGGCGAGGACGGCCTTCTCGACACCCTTGCCCTGGTAGCGGTTGGGGTCACCGTCGCGGAGCTCGATGGCTTCGAAGGCACCCGTCGAGGCGCCGGACGGGACGGCGGCACGACCCGTGCTGCCGTCGTCGAGGCCGACCTCGACCTCGACCGTGGGGTTGCCTCGGGAGTCCAGGATTTCCCGGGCTACGACGACGTCGATGGACGGCACGAGCATCTCCTTCATGGATGTGACGCGGCTACGGCAGTAGCGCAGTGGCTCTGCGAGACGAGCCTAACCGTCTCCGGCCGATCGGCCACGCTGCCGACCACCCCTTGAGCGGAACCGAGAGTAAATTGTTTCCGAACGGAACAAAGCGTGGGCGCAAAAAGAGCCCCGCCCCGGTGCGTACGGGGGAACACGCACCGGAGCGGGGAGCCCGTGGGGACGGGGGAGGCCCTCACGTGTCCTCCATAGTGAAGGACACGGCTGTCAGGGCGCTGTGGTTCAGCTACCGGCCCGCTGTCACTTGAGGTGCAGCTGCTGGCCCGGGTAGATGAGGTTGGCGTCCTCGACGATGTCCTTGTTCAGCTTGAACAGCTTCTGCCAGCCGCCCTTGACGCCGTGCTTCTCGGCGATGGAGCTGAGGGTGTCACCCTTGACGACCTTGTACTCGCCGTCGCCCTTCTTGACCTTCTTGCCGGTCGGGGTGGTGACGGTCTTCGTCGACTTCTTGACAGTCGGACGCTCGGAGGAGCGGGAGGCGCTCTGCTCGGAGGAGCGGGTGCTGGTGCTGCCCGAGTTCGAGGAGCTGGAGGAGCTGCTGGAACCGCTGTACGTGGCGCCGGACAGACCCTTGCCGCAGACCGGCCAGGCACCCTTGCCCTGGGAGGCGAGGACCTTCTCGGCTATCTCGATCTGCTGCGCCTTGCTGGCCTGGTTGGCGGTGGAGGCGTACTTCGTGCCGCCGTACGCGGCCCACGTCGAGGCGGAGAACTGCAGGCCGCCGTAGTAGCCGTTGCCGGTGTTGATGGACCAGTTGCCGCCCGACTCGCACTGGGCGACGGCGTCCCACTCGGAGGCGGTGGCGGCGGAGGCGTTGCCGGCCGCCATCAGCGGGGCGGCGATGGCGACACCGGTGACGCCGGCGAGCGCGGCGACGCGGGTGGCCTTGGACGGACGACGGTGCTTGCCCTTGCCGGAAAACAGCATGGAAGGATCCCCTCACCGACGCCTGCGAGGTGAGCTGTCGGGTTAGGGCCGGTTGAGTTGCCCTGCCGCGCACCTCCCGGTGCACGACTTCACCCCAAGCCGGTTCCGGCTGCCTTCGGCCATACGGCCTCAACTGCCGGACCCGGCACTTACCTTGGGTCCCCCGCTCCTGCCTACGGCGCTTTACGCGACGACTGTTCCCGTACGGCCGCTGGCAGGATTCGGCGTTGCGGCAGCCGGGGCTCGTGGTGACGAGCGGTGACGACCGTAGACAGGGAATCCGGGGAATTTCAAAGACGATCAGGGCTTCTGAGACTCATCCCACACTTTCGCCAAAGCGGACATTCGGCGCGAAGTGTGACGCGAACTCCCTCTGCTTTTCGCCCTATTCGGCAGGGAGTTGCAGGGTCTGACCGGCGAAGATGTGGTTCGGGTCGGTACCGATGGCCTTCTTGTTCTCGGCGTAGAGCGCGCGCCATCCGCCGTCCAGGTCAAGGGAGTCGGCGATGGAGGCGAGAGTGTCGCCGGCATGGACGGTGTACGTGTCGTCCGTACGACTGTCGGCGGCGGACTCGTCGGCGCTGGCGCCACGATGGCGGCCGGTGCCGGTCGCGCCGGTGTCGACGAGGGCCCAAGAGCCCGCAGCCTGCTCGGCTTTGTCCGAGTCGTCACTGTTCGTCCGGCCTGTGGATGAGCTGTCGGCCGACTGCGCATCGGACGGAGAGACGGAAGGCGAGGCCGACTTGTCCGATTTGCTGGAGTTGCCCTTGGAGTCCGCGGAGGAGTCGGGAGAGGTGGAGGGCGAGGCCGACTTGTCCGCCGAGGACGTGCCGTCGGACGAGTTGCTCGACGACTCGCCCGAAGAGTTGGACAGACCGGTCGAGCCCGAACCGTCCAAAGAATCAGACGAACTGGACGAATCGGAGCTGTCGCCCAGAATGCCCGTGTCGACGTCGGCCGAGCCCGAGCTCTTGCTCAGCCCGGAGGTCAGACCGCAGGTGTGGAACGCGCCGACGCCCTGGTCGTCGAGGAGCTTCTCGGCGACGGCTATCTGCTGGTTGCGGCTGGCGAGGTCGGCGCTCGGGGCGTAGTCGAGGCCGCCGTACTTCTCCCAGTTCTTCTGGGAGAGCTGGAGCCCGCCGTAGAAGCCGTTGCCGCTGTTCTCGCTCCAGGAGCCGCCGGTCTCGCAGTTCGCCACCTTGTCCCAGGTGGTGCCGTCGGCGGCGTTCGCGCTCGCTGCCCCGAGGAGCGGGATGGCGATGGCGGAGCCGGTCACTCCGGCCGCGACGAGAAGTGCCGGAGCCTGGCGGGGGCGACGGTGACGACCGTTCCCGGAGAGCATGCGGAGGCCTTTCGCGAGACAGCAATGACCGCGGCGCATGGAACTCGGGCGCCGTCGTTGATCCGTGAACGTATCGGCACTCGATCACTTGTCACAAGTTAATGCCGCGTAGATCACGTGAAGATCACAGAGTAGAGGGCGTTTCACCTTTGACCGGGGGGATGCAGTGGCTCAATCGGGGTGAACTCGACCGGAAGCGTACGCAGTCCGCGCATGATGAGCCCGCCCCGCCACCTCAACTCGGCGGGGTCCTGGGCAAGTTGGAGGTTTGGGAGCCGGGTGAGGAGTGTGGCGAGCGCGGTCTGGCCTTCGAGCCGGGCGAGCGGTGCGCCGAGGCAGTAGTGGATCCCGTGGCCGTACCCGAGGTGCTGGTTGTCACGGCGGGCCAGGTCGAGGGTGTCCGGATCGGCGAACCGCTCCGGGTCCCGGTCGGCGGCGGCGAGTACGACGAGGACGGGGTCGCCGGGTGCGATGTGCTGTCCGCCGATGGTGAGCGGCTCGGTGGCGAAGCGCCAGGTGGCGAGTTCCACGGGGCCGTCGTAGCGGAGGAGTTCCTCGACGCCGGTTTCGAGGAGGCCGCTTTCGCCGGCGACGAGGGAGTCCTGGAGGCGGTGGCGCTGCTCGGGGTGGGTGAGAAGGGCGTACGTCCCGTTTCCGATGAGATTGACAGTGGTCTCGAAGCCGGCGAACAGCAGGATGAAAGCCATCGCCGCGGCCTCGTTCTCGGTGAGGTGCTCGCCGTGGTCGGAGGCGCGGATGAGGCCGGAGATGAGGTCCTCGCCGGGGGTGGGGGCTTCGGGGAGGGCCTGGCGCTTGCGGTGGATCAGCTCGGCGAGATAGCCGCGCATCTTCTTCACGGACCGCGCGACACCGCCCCGCGGCCCGCCGCCGTGCCGGATCATCATCCCCGCCCAGTCCCGGAAGTCGTCCTGGTCCTCGCGTGGGACGCCGAGCAGGTCGCAGATCGCGTAGATGGGCAGCGGGAAGGCGAACTCGTGAATGAGATCGGCTTCCCCCTTGGCCGCGAACTGGTCGATGAGGTGGTCGGTGAGCTCCTGGACCCGGGGGGCGAACTCGGCGACGCGGCGGGGCGTGAACGCCTTGCTCACCAGTCGACGGAGGCGGGTGTGGTCCGGCGGGTCGATGTTGAGCAGATGCGTCATCAACTCGGCCTTGCGCTCCCCCGGGATGCCGGTCTTGCCCTTGGCGTGGGCGGGTTCGTCGTGGTGCGCGGGATTCTTGGAGAGGCGGGGGTCGGCGAGGGTCTGTTTGGCGTCCTGGTAGCGGGTGACCAGCCAGGCTTCGACGCCGCTGGGGAGTCGGGTGCGGTGGACGGGGGCGTGGTCGCGGAGCCAGGCGTAGGCCGGGTAGGGGTTTGTGGCGAACTCCCAGGTGAAGAGTTCGGGGGCATGAGGGTCGGGGGCGGGCTGGTTGGTCACACCTCGACGTTAGCTGGCGATCTCAGCCCTCCGTCTCCCTGATCGCATCCCGGTAGGCCCGCCCGGCCGCCCGCAGTGCCGCTTCCGGGTCCACGCCCTCCGCCTCGGCGCGCACCGCCAGAGCCAGGAGTTCGTAGCCGATGCCCTCGCCCTTCGGCAGCGGCACCTCCAGCCCCGCCGTCCGTACCCGCGACGCCAGCTTCGATGCCAGTGCCAGGCCCGGCTGGCCCAGGGGGATGCCGTCCGTCAGCGACTTTCTCTGCTTCTCTATCGCCTTCGTTCGGAGCCAGTGCTCCTTGACCTCTTCCGGCGTCGACGCCGTCTCGTCGCCGAAGACGTGCGGGTGGCGGTGGATGAGCTTTGTGACGATGCCGGCCGCCACGTCGTCGATGGAGAAGGGCGTGTCCGGGTCCTCCTCCGCGATGCGGGCGTGGAAGACGACCTGGAGCAGGACGTCGCCCAGTTCCTCGCGCAGTTCGTCGCGGTCGCCTTCCTCGATCGCCTCGACGAGTTCGTACGCCTCCTCGATGCCGTACTTCGCCAGTCCCTTGTGGGTCTGCTGGGAGGACCAGGGGCACTCGGCGCGGATGCGGTCCATGACCTGGACCAGGTCGAGGAGACGGGCGCCGGGCAGGTCGTAGGAGGCGGGGAGGAGTTCCAGCTCGGGCATCTGCACGCGGCCGGAGCCGGCCAGGCGGGCCAGGCCGTCGGTCAGGGTCGGTTCGCCCTCGCCCGTCGCGACCACGACCATCGTGCGGCCGCCCGCGCAGGCAGCCACGAGTTCCTCCGCTGTCGGGCTCGCCTCGTCCACCCGTATGCCCGCTTCCCGCAGATACGGCAGCTGCGGGTGCGCACCGTCCGCGCACAGCACGCGGTCGGCGGCGTGCAGCGCCTGCCAGGCGGGCCAGGACAGCAGGCCGGGCGCGACGCGGTGGCTGGTGGTGAGCAGGACGATGCGGCCGGGGGCGGCTTCGGGGCTGGTTGCGTTCACGGTTCGAAGCTAACGCACGTCACCGACAGCCCCACGAGTTATCCACAGGCCGGGCGGACGACCCGGTTTCAGGAACCGCCGTGCCGTTACGCCTTCTGCTGCGTGGCAGTGACCTCGCGTACCCACGGCGTCTTCGCGTCGACCCGGCTGCTGTTCTGGACGTCCCAGGTGCCGTAGCGCGGGTTGAGGTCGACGTTCAGTTCCTTGGAGGCCTTGGAGAGGGCGTTCCAGAAGGCGGGCTTGCTGGTGTCGGTGCCGAGGCTCTGGGCGAGTTTCTGGGCCTCGAGCTGAAGGCGGAGGTTGTCGTCGAGGCGCTGCGGGGCGACGCCGTACTGCTGCAGCCAGGCCGTCTCGAGGGCCTTGGAGCCGCCGACCTGCTGCTCCAGGCCGGTGCGCATCTGCTGGATCTCCTTGGGGGAGACGGTCACGCTCGCGTCCTGGGCGGCGCGGTGCAGCACCCGGTCCAGGACCATGCCGTGCAGAGTGTCGCGGGTGAGGCTGCCGGTCTGGGCGACGGCCTGCTTGTACTGCGCGTCGTCCGACACGGCCGCGCGCTGTGCCGTGCGCACCTCGTTCACCCGGGTCTCCAGCTGCGCCACGGTGATCCGCTGGCCGCCGACGACGGCTGCCGCGCCGGGATGCGCGTCGCTTCCGCAGGCGGTGAGGAGGGGGGCCGCAGCGACGATCGCGGCGGTGAGCAGGAGCGCGGTGCGACGGCGGCGGTGCAAGGAAGCCTCCCGAGGAGATTGTGCGACGGTGCACAAAGTCTTGCGGTGATCGATGGTAGGCAGTGGCCAAGCTCTGGCCAACCCATTCGACCAACGATTCACCGCGATTTCGGGCACCGCCGCGTCCTTCGGGTGCCGGAGGTCAGCCCGTGATGGCCACCGGCGCGTCCCACGCGTCACGGTCCACGGTGATCGTGTAGCCGTTCCGCGTCTCCTTGCTGTTGACCATGTACTGGTGGGCGCGGCTGTGGTTGGTGAACTGGGTGGAGCCCCAAGGCCAGTCCGCCGTCGTGGTGTTCTGCTTGTCCCACAGGGCGTACCAGAGGTTGCCCGGCAGGTCGGTCTTGTCGGTCGCGGTGGCGATCGCCTTGGCACTGGAGCTGGTGAAGCCGTAGTAGCCGGTGCGGTACGTCTTGGCGTGCAGTTCCTTGTCGAAGGCGCGCACGTACGTCAGCACGGCGTTGTTGCAGGATGCGTTCGTGGTGTCGTACGACTCCATGTCCAGGTAGATCGGGCTGCCGGCCTTCATGCCGAGCGCCGAGGCCTTGGCCACCGCGTCGTCCGCCTCGCTCTTGCCGACCGACGCGGCGGTGGAGGCGCTGATCTTCTCGGAGCCGCCGGATCCGCAGGGCGGCTGGGCGCCGACGTAGAGCGGGATGAGCTTCCAGCCGACCGTGCTGACCGACTTGACCCAGGAGGCGGTGAGGTTGGGCTGGGAGCAGCCGCGGTTCTTGCCGCCGATGTAGACGGCGGCGGCGGCGTAGAAGCCGGTGTGCCAGGCCTTCATTGCGGAGAGGGAGGGCGCGGCGCAGGTGTCGAAGGCGCGTCCGGTGTACGTCTTCTGGGCGGGCCAGGTGGTGGCGGCCATGGAGGTCTGCGCGGCGATGCCGGCACCGGCGACGACGGCGGCACCGGCGACGCCCCAGGTGACGTATCTGCGCTTCTTGGACTGCCGATGGCCGGCCATGGTTACCCCACCCCTGGTTGTGCGTTGCCTGGCGTAAAACGAACGGCAACATATCCGGCGCCGCCCATATGTTCGGGAAACTCAAACCCCGGAAGATCACAAGAGACTCCCAGGGCTCGGCAAAATCTAGCCGCGCACCTGCCCCAGCCACTGCAGGGTGCGGCGGATTTCGGTCGCGAGCGGGTGGCCCGGGCCGCGCAGCCGTTCCACGTCCATCAGCAGGCGCGCCAGGGTTTCGTGGGCGGCCCCGCGGTCGCCGAGGGCGAGCAGGAGGTGGCCGATGCGGCGGCGGACGTCGTGGGAGAGCTCGGGGTCGCCGGCCACGTACTGGTTCTCGTAGTACGGCAGCAGCGCGCGGTACTCGGCGAGTGCCGCCGCCGGTTCACCGAGCGACTCCAGGCACTGGGCGGCCTCGTAGCGGAAGCGGAGCGACTGGGGGTCGGCCTGGCCTGCCTCGGCGGCGCGTTCGTCGGCGAGGCGGCGCAGTTCGGGCAGCGCGCGCCGGTACTGGCCGTCGTCCATGAGCGTGGCCGCGTACTGCTTGCGCAGGGTACGTACCACCGGGGAGTGCTCGCCGTGCTGTTCGGCGGCGGCGGGCAGGATCGCGCCGAGGATGTCGACGGCCTGGGTGATGCGACCCTCGCCGAGGAGGCGCTTGACCTCGTCGACGGCGCGGGCGACGTCCGGTTTCTCGGCCCTCTCGAGGGCGGGCGAGACCGGGGCGGGCTGTGGCGCGGGGGTACGCGCGCGGTCCGGCCACGGGGCGTGCGGGCGGAGGAAGGGGCGCGTGGGGTCGAGCGGTGCCCCGGTGGGGGTCCCGCGCGCGGGCAGGAGCAGTGCCAGGTGCTCGTAGACCTCCTGGGCGGAGGCAGGGCGGTGCTGCGGGTCCTTGGCGAGCAGGCGCAGGACCAGGGCTTCGAGCGCCTCGGGGACTTCGGGTCGGATACGGCGCACGGGCACCGGCGGCTCGTACAGGTGCCGGTGCAGCACGCCGAGTGCCGTGGAGCCCGCGAACGGGACGTCTCCGCTGAGGAGTTCGTGCAACAGCACGCCGAGCGCGTACAGATCGGTGTACGGGCCGACCGCGCCGCCCATGGCCTGCTCGGGCGCCATGTAGGCGGGCGAACCGATGGGTGAACCGGTGTGCGTCAGGCGCGTGGTGTCGGTGTCCATCACGGAGGCCACACCGAGGTCGAGGACCGTGACCGTGCCGTCCTGCTTCACCATCACGTTGCGCGGCTTGAGGTCGCGGTGGACGATCGGCACGGCGTGCACGGCGCTCAGCACGGCGCACAGCTGCGCGGCGACCGCGACCGCCCACTGCCAGGGGTACGGGTCGTGTTCGGCGAGGTGGTCGGAGAGGTCGGCGCCGTCGACGTACTGCATGACGAGGAACAGTTCCTCGCCCTCGCTGCCCGCGTCGTGCACGGTGACCAGTCCGGGGTGGTCGACCTGCGCGGTCACCCGGCACTCGCGCACGAAGCGGCGGCGCAGTTCGTCGGCCTCCTGCCCGGCCACCTTGTCGGGACGCAGCAGCTTCACCGCCACGCGCCGGTCGAGCCGTTGGTCGTACGCCGTCCAGACCTGGCCCATGCCGCCCTGCCCGATGAGCGTGGACAGGGCATAGCGGTCGGCAACGACACGTCCTGCCGTCACGGTCACCTTCCGCCCTCGTGGTTGCCGTCATGCCCGGGGTGCTTGCGCAGGTAGTCGCTGAGCTCGTCGAGCTCGGCGCGCACCTGGTCTATGCGGGCGGGCGCGGGGCGCTGCGGCGGGGGCGGTACGGGGCCGTGGGAGACGGGCGGCTGCGGGGTCGGGGCCTGGGGCTGGGGTATCGGCGTGTGCGGCATGGGGGGCTGCAGCCCGGTCTGCGTGTTCGCGTACGGCGACGGCGGCGGGTAGCCGTAGCCGGAGGGCATGGTCGGTGCCTGGGGCGGGGCGTAACCGGCGAACTGCCGCTGCCGGCCGTCCAGTCGGATGTCCATGACCACGAAGTAGGCGCTGGCCAGGGCGCCCAGGAGCAGGACCGCGGCGAGCGCGATGTCGCCCCTGACGTCGCTCTCCTTCACCGAGCCGACCACCGCGAAGCACACGATGGACAGCGGCAGACTCAGCCAGGCCGCCGCCCAGTTGAACCACCGGCCGCGCAGGAAGGCGACCCGGAACAGCGGCACGCACGCGAGGACGCCGCACGAGAGGAAGCCGGCGGCCGCGAACAGCACGCGCAGAGTGATGACGGAACCCGCGGTGCGGGTGGGCGGCGGCGCGCCGGGGCCGTACATGACTGCTCCTGGACCGGTGAAGCCGATGGGGACGGACGTGCGAGTGACGGGCTGGCTGTGTTTCGGAGTTCGAGCGTATAGGCCGACTCGGACAACCGGTCCCGGGTTGCACCGAACCGTTGTCGTACTGATCACAACCCTGATCGCGACCCTGATCGCTTCCCACGATCCGGAGCGAATCAGTCCGGCGCGACCGTCCCGTCCGTCAGGCCGTCGTACATCCCGCGCACGAGCTGTTCACCGAGTCGGGCCGCGTGCCTGAGCGCCCGTTCGAAGTCGTCGAGGGCGCGGAAGCGGGCGCCGTAGCGGCGTTGTTCGTCGAGCGGGAGCCGGGGCAGTTGGAGGCGGCGGACGTCCAGGCGGGTGGCCGTGGAGGCGTAGCTGCTGGCCTGGCGGTTGTTGGCGGTGCCGCGCAGGAAGCCGGCCAGGAACCAGGGGTCGACGGCGGTGGGGTCGGGTCGCAAGAGCACGAGGTTGCGGCCCAGGGCGGCGCCCCCGGTCGCGTCGTCGATCACGCGCGCGACCGAGCCGCCGCCGAGCACCGGTACGACGACGTCGCCCGGCTGTGTCAGCACGGCCTCCTCGTCGCTCTCGGGGAGCGCGCCGGAGGGGGCGGTCCCGGCGAGGACGTCGTTGTCGGTGAGGACGGGCACGCGCGCGTGGCCGCCGTTTCCGCCGGTGCGCAGCACGAGGGCGCCCCCGCGCGCGAGTTCGCCGACGGTGGTGAACGGCCAGCGGGGCGCGGGCTGCGTCAAGTCCGCGGGCGGTGGCGTGAGGTCGGCGGTCAGCCGCAGGGTCTCGCCGAGCCGTTCGCGTACGGCGGTGAGCGCGTCGGCGCCGTCGGCCGCGGTCGGCGGCGGGAGGTGGCGGGCCGGGGCGAGGTCGACGTCGTCGTCGAGGAGGTCGATGACGGGGAGGGAGCGAGCCAGGCCGGGGCGTTCGTCGAGCGTTCCGGCCCGGTCGAAGTCCTGCCAGGCGTCGAGCACGGCCTCCCGCACGGCCCGCCAGTCGGGCCCGCCGCGCCCCTCGGTGGCGTACTGGCCGGTGTCGGCGAGCAGCACCTCGGGCTGCGCGGGCGCCTTGTCGGGCCGGCGCAGCACCCACAGGTGGAGGGGGATGTTGTACGGCGGTGCCGCGCCGACCGGCAGGGCGATGACGGCGCGCAGGGCGCCGCGGCGCAGCAGGTCGGCGCGGATGCGGCGGCCGGAGCGGCGGGAGGCGGCGGCAGGGGGCATGAGCAGGACGGCGGTGCCGCCGTCCTTGAGGCGGGCGAGGGCGTGCTGGACCCAGGCGAGCTCGGACTCGTTGCGGGCCGGGAAGCCGTACTCCCAGCGGGGGTCGTAGGCGAGTTCGTCGTGGCCCCAGTTGCGTTCGTTGAACGGCGGGTGGCACAGCACGGCGTCGGCGTGCAGCCCGGGGTAGGCGTCGGCGCGCAGGGTGTCGCCGGCGGCTCCGCGCACGGTGGCCCGGGTGTTCAGCGCGAGCCGGAGGGCGGTGAGTGCGGCGAGTTCGGGGGCGCTGTCCTGGGCGTACAGCTCCTGGTCGGGGCGTGCGGGGACGGCGCGCAGGAGGGCGCCGGTGCCGCAGGCCGGGTCGAGGAGGGTGCGGGCGGGGCCGGCCAGGTCGGCCATGAGAGCGGCGAGTTCGGCGGGGGTGAGCGTGTACTGGCGCGGGTTGGCGTCGAGGTGCCGCCCCAGCAGGAACTCGAAGGTCTGCCGGGCGCCGATCTCGGCGGCGAGTTCTGCGGCGCCGCGCAAGAGGGGGGCGGAGGGGAGCAGTTGGGGGCTGGTGGGGGCGTGGACGGCGGGTGCGGTGGGTGCGGTGGGGGTGTTCACGGGGTGCGGGCCGTTCACAGCAGACGGCGAGTTCACACCCGACGCCTCCCCTCCGGCCGCCGACGTGTGAACACCCGCGGCTGCATCCCCGGCCGCCCGCGTGTGAACACCCGCCGCCGCACCGCCGGCCGCCCGCGTGTGAACACTCCGTCTCCGCGGCACCGCCCCGAACCGCGGCACCAGCACTTCCTCCAGCGCCCCCGACAGCTTCGCCGCCAGCACCGTGTCCGACGCCGCGCTCACGTCCAGCCACACCGTCGGCCGGTCATGGATGAGCAGCAGGACGCACCCGGCATGCGTGAGCGCAGTGACCGGCCCCTCGGGGTGCCCCGCGAGTTGCTGCCAGACCCGCTCCCGTAGCGGGACCTCGGCGAGTTTTCCCTGCTTGCGGAGCCATGCCTCGACCTCGGCGAGTGCGAAGGACGGGCTTGTCTCGGTGCCGCCGACCGGCTTGGGGAAGTCGGCGTGGCGGCGGCGCCAGTTGCTGACGGCGGCGCGGCCGACGCCGGCCAGCCGGGCGATTCCGGCGGCGGTCACCTCTGTCGCGTTGTCCTGCACCCGCCCGGCTCCCCTCGTCGTCCCGCTGCCGTGCCGCGCCCCGCGTCACACGTGTGACAGCGAGCATACCGACGTACGCAAGACCTACCCATTCACGGCCGTGTACACATCCCACTCCGTGAATCGTGTTGACTCGGTTCACACGCTCTGCTCTTATTGACCCAGCGAACAAGCGATCGCCGAACGGAGGTGGTCGCCGTGGTCCGAGGGGGGACACAGTCATGGGCATGAAGGGCAAGGTCGCGCTGGGCGCCGTCGTGGGGGTCGTGGTCATCGGGGTCGTCTCGGCGAACGCCGGGGACAACGGGAACGGCGGCGGTACGGGCGGCAAGAGCTCCTCGGCGTCCGCGCAGTCGCAGCACGGCTCCGGCGGCAAGAGGTCCGACAGCGCGAAGAAGGCCGACGGGAAGCAGGCCGCCGAGAAGAAGGCCGCGTTCGCGGGGGACGGCGACTTCCAGGTCGGTTCGGACGTCAAGCCCGGCACCTATCGCACCATCGGCAACGACGACGGCATGTGCTACTGGGAGCGCGCCAAGGACGCCAAGGGCGAGATGGACTCGATCCTGGCCAACGACAACGTCAGCGGCACCAGTTACGTGACCGTCAAGGCCACCGACAAGCTCTTCAAGTCCAGCGGCTGCAAGGACTGGGAGGCCGTCGACCTCAAGGCGAAGGCCAAGGGGACGCCCGCTTCCGGGATGGCCGGCGACGGTGGCATGTTCAGGGTCGGCACCGACATCGCCCCCGGCACCTACAAGTCCACCGGCAACACCGAAGACTCCTGCTACTGGGAGCGGGCCAAGGACGCCGACCACTCGCTCCACTCGATCATCGCGAACAACAACGTGACCGGTACGGCCGTCGTCACCATCAGCACCTCGGACGGCTACTTCAAGACGACCGGCTGCAAGGACTGGAAGAAGGCCGCCTGACGGCCCGTACGACGCGATCCACCGCTCGCCACCCGACTCGTCACCCAACGGGGCGCGCCGCACGGGCCGCCCCGCTGTACCTCACCGCAGCTCACCAAGGAAGCCGAGGAATCCTCATGCGTCGCACCGCACTTGCCGCCATCTGCCTCGTCGCCGCGGCCACCACGGGACTCACCGCCTGCCAGTCCGGCACGGACAAGGCCGACGGCAAGACCGGCGACAGCAAGGCCACCGCAGCCGGTAAGCCCAAAGAACCCTTCGCCGGCCTGACCGCCGAGGAGATCGCCGCCCGGGCGATGACGGCCACCACCGGCGCCTCCACGCTCCGTATGAAGGGCGGCGTCAAGGACGACGAGAGCGACGGCACGATCCACATCGACATGGCGCTCGACAAGAAGAACGAGTGCGCCGGGACGATGGGCATGGGCGGCAAGGGCAAGGCCGACCTGATCAAGACCGGCGACACCCTCTACATCAAGTACGACGAGGCGTTCCTGCGCGAGCAGAGCAAGGGCGAGGCCAAGGCGGACGTGGACGCGGCGGTCGACATGCTGGCCGGGAAGTGGGCCAAGATGTCCGCCAAGGGCTCGGACGCCAAGGACATCGCGGGCTTCTGCGACCTGGACACGGTGCTCGGCGGAGCCGAGGACGTGGACTCCGGCGGCGACTCCTCCGGCGGCGCCGACCCGACGGTGAAGCGGGCCGGGACGGCCGAGGTCGGCGGCGCCAGAGCTGTCGTGCTGAAGGCGACGGACGGCAAGGAGAGCTACACGCTGTACGTGGCCACCGAGGGCAAGCCGTATCTGCTGCGACTGGACAGCACGTCCGCCAAGGACCCGGGCTCGATCACGTTCAGCGACTACGAGAAGCCGGTCCCGGCGAAGAAGCCCGCCGGCCGCATCGTCGACCTGGACGCGCTGGGCGGCTGACTCAAAGAGCGTGCCGCATCCACACGTTGGGCTCGACGTACACGGCGTACCCGCGCTCGGGTTCGCAGCGGACCGGCACCAGTGCGCCGGGGACCTCGATGTCGCCCTGGGTGTCGAAGGGCAGCCCGGTCCAGCCGCGCCACTCCTCCAGGGAGGCGGCGACGGTCATGGAGGCCGGGGCCACGCGCTCGACGGTCGCCCCGGCGCGGGCGTGCACGCGCAGCCAAGGGTCGTGCGGGAGCCCGTCCTCCCGGACCCGGTGGGCGTACTCCTCGATGGGGGTGTGCGGTTCGAGGTGCTTGGCGCTCGGGCGGACCGGGGCGACGACCTCGGTGAAGCCGTGGGCGCGGGCGTTGTCCCGCATCGCCTCGAGCATGCGGCCGGAGAGGCCGAGGCCCTGGGCGTCCGGGTGGACCACGATGGAGATGGCGCTGACCGTGTCGGGACGCACCCCGCGGCGCAGGTCGGCGAAGGCCCACACGAGGACCTGGTCCCAGCCGCGGTCGGGCAGTCGGCCCCGTCCCTCGGTGTCGAGCCGGAAGGGCACGCTGTAGGCGTGGGCGAGGACCTCGCCGCGCTCGGTCTCGGCGAAGAGCACGTACTCGGGGAGTTCGGTGGGGATGCGTCCGTAGTGGGAGTTGCCCACGGGGTCCTCGGTGGTGAACACCGCCCAGGTGTCGGGCATGTCGAGGACCGGACCCAGCATCTCCGGACGTTCGGCGAGACTCGACACCTTCAGCTCCATGCCGTCACCGTAAGGGGGCGCCGCACGGCCGCACACCGCTTTTTCAGTCCGCGTGGAACCGCGCCGGCGCCTCCGTCGGGTTGCCGCCGGAGGGAAGCTTCTGCCCCGGGCAGCCCTTCAGGACCTTCTCCATCGCGGCCTTCTCGGCGGCGGTCACCCACAGCCCGTACTTCTTCTTCACGGCGACCTGGGCGGCGACGTACGTGCACCGGTAGGCCTTGGGCGGCACCCAGGTCGCGGTGTCGCCGTCGCCCTTGGAGCGGTTGGCGCTCGCGCCGACGGCGAGCAGGTTGAGGGGGTCGTTGGCGAGGGCTATTCGCTTGCTGGCGTTCCAGTACTTGGCGCCCTTCTGCCAGGCGTCGGAGAGGGCGACGAGGTGGTCGATGTCGACGAGACTGCGGCCGCGCCGGTACGTCACCTCCTTGCCGGAGTAGGGGTCCGACTCCAGCACGCCGTACGACACCTTGCAGGTCCCGCTGGTGAACTTCACGTCTTCCAGGTCCCGTTTGAGGATGTCGTCGCGGGTGTCGCAGCTGTTGGAGTCCGTGTCCGCCCAGGCGGCACCGAACCGCTCCCGGGAGTAACCCGTCTTCGGCGCCCGTCCCTTGACGGTCAGCGACTCGGCTGCGGTGAGCGCCGCGCCTCCGCCCCCGCCGCCGGTCTCCTGCGGCCCGCCGGACCCGGTCTTCGTCTCGGCCTTGCATCCGGCCACGGCGAACACCAGGACCACGGCGACCGCCGCCCCACCCCTCAGACGCCTCACGGTGCCCTCCCCTTGCCTGCGCGATCCGCCCCCGCACGGGCGGCCTGCTCTCGTACGACTTTCCCGTACGAGTTTCCGCACACCGTAGCGAGAGGGCGCACGGGGGCACGCATGAGGTCCAGACCAAAACCCGCCCCAAGTGGGCATTCGGCAAATATGGGCCGTATCGTCGTTGCTGAGTCACTGCGGAAGGAGCTCTGGATGGGCATCTTCGACAGGTTCAGGAGCAACCGCCAGGCGCAGGACAAGGCCAAGCAGATGTCCGACGCCGCGGAGCGGAAGGTCAACGAGAAATCGGGCAACAAGTACGAGAGCCAGGTCGACGAGGCCCAGCAGCGGATCGAGGTCCAGCTCGGCATGGACCGCGACAGGCCCGAACAGCCGTAGGACTTCAGCCTGAGGAAGCCGTACGCGGAGACCCACCTCCGCGTACGGCTTCGCTGCCTACGACCCCAGAATCGACGCCAGGAACTCCCCCACCCAGCCCAGCAACTCACGCCCGACCAACGGCTTTCCGCCGACCTTCGCCGTCTTCGGGCGCGGCACCAGCACCTGGTGCACCGCCGGCTTGATGACGGTCCCCGGGTAGAGGCGCTTGACGCGCAGTTCCTGGGACTCCCTCAACTCCACCGGGGCGAAGCGGATGTTGTTGCCCTGGAGGACGATCTCGCCCACGCCGCACGCGCGGGCGAGCATGCGCAGGCCCGCCACCAGGAGGAGGTTCTCCACCGGTTCGGGCAACTTGCCGTAGCGGTCGACGAGTTCCTCGCGTACGGACTTGATGTCCTCCTCCGTGTTGGCGGAGGCGATGGCGCGGTAGGCCTGGAGGCGCAGGCGCTCTCCCGGCGCGTAGTCGTGCGGGACGTGGGCGTCGACCGGGAGCTCGATCTTGACCTCGAGCGGCGGTTCCTCCTCCACACCGCCCTCCAGGGAGGCCCGGTAGTCCGCGACCGCCTCGCCGACCATACGGACGTACAGGTCGAAGCCGACGCCCGCGATGTGGCCGGACTGTTCGCCGCCGAGGAGGTTGCCGGCGCCGCGGATCTCCAGGTCCTTCATCGCGACGTACATGCCCGCGCCCATCTCGGTGTGCTGGGCGATGGTCGCCAGGCGCTCGTGGGCGGTCTCCGTCAGGGGCTTTTCCGGCGGGTAGAGGAAGTAGGCGTAGCCGCGTTCCCTGCCACGGCCCACACGGCCGCGCAGCTGGTGCAGCTGGGAGAGGCCGAAGTTGTCGCCGCGCTCCACGATCAGTGTGTTGGCGTTGGAGATGTCGATGCCGGACTCGACGATCGTGGTGGAGACCAGGACGTCGTACTTCTTCTCCCAGAAGTCGACGACGACCTGTTCGAGGGTCGACTCGGACATCTGGCCGTGGGCCGTGGCGATGCGCGCCTCGGGGACGATCTCGCGCAGGCGCGAGGCCGCGCGGTCGATCGACTCCACGCGGTTGTGGATGTAGAAGACCTGGCCCTCGCGCAGGAGTTCACGGCGGATGGCCGCGCCGATCTGCTTCTCCTCGTACGGCCCGACGAAGGTGAGCACCGGGTGGCGCTCCTCCGGCGGGGTCGTGATCGTCGACATCTCGCGGATGCCCGTGACCGCCATCTCCAGGGTCCTGGGGATCGGGGTCGCGGACATCGTCAGTACGTCGACGTTGGCGCGCAGCTTCTTCAGCTGCTCCTTGTGCTCGACGCCGAAGCGCTGCTCCTCGTCGACGATGACCAGGCCCAGGTCCTTGAACTTGGTCTCCGAGGAGAACAGGCGGTGCGTGCCGATGACGACGTCCACCGAGCCCTCGCGCAGGCCCTCCAGGACCGCCTTCGCCTCGGTGTCGGTCTGGAAGCGGCTCAACGCCCGTACATTGACGGGGAATTGGGAGTAGCGCTCGCTGAACGTGCCGAAGTGCTGCTGGACCAGGAGGGTGGTGGGGACGAGGACCGCCACCTGCTTGCCGTCCTGCACCGCCTTGAAGGCGGCCCGGACCGCGATCTCCGTCTTGCCGTAGCCCACGTCGCCGCAGATCAGGCGGTCCATCGGGACCGACTTCTCCATGTCCTCCTTGACCTCGGCGATGGTGGTGAGCTGGTCCGGCGTCTCGATGTACGGGAAGGCGTCCTCCAGCTCGCGCTGCCAGGGGGTGTCCGCGCCGAAGGTGTGCCCGGGGGCCGCCATGCGCGCGCTGTACAGCTTGATCAGGTCGGCCGCGATCTCCTTGACGGCCTTCTTGGCGCGCGCCTTGGTCTTCGTCCAGTCGGCTCCGCCCAGGCGGTGCAGCGTCGGGGCCTCGCCGCCGACGTACTTGGTGATCTGCTCCAGCTGGTCGGTCGGGATGTACAGCCGGTCGCCGGGCTGGCCGCGCTTGGCGGGGGCGTACTCGACGACCAGGTACTCGCGGGTCGCGCCCTGCACGGTCCGCTGCACCATCTCGATGTAGCGGCCGACGCCGTGCTGCTCGTGGACGATGTAGTCGCCCGCCTCCAGGGTGAGCGGGTCGATGGTCTTGCGGCGGCGGGCCGGCATCCGGGCGCCGTCCTTGCCGGCCGCCTTCTGCCCGGAGAGGTCGGTCTCGGTCAGGACGGCCAGCTTCAGTGCCGTGTCGACGAAGCCGTAGTCGATCGAGCCGCACGCCACGTGCACGACGGACGGGCTCAGCGCTGCGAGGTCGGCGTCGAGGCGGGCCGCGATGCCCTCGCCGCCCAGCACCTCGACCGTACGGGCCGCGGGGCCGTGCCCCTCGGTGACGAACACCGTGCGCCAGCCGTCGGCGAGCCAGCCCTTGGTGTCGGCGAGGGCCTTGGCGGTGTCGCCGCGGTAGGTCTCGGGCGCGTGCATGCCGAGCTTGAGGGTGTCGGCGTCCAGTTCGAGGTCCGCCGCGAAGGGCGACACCGACCACCACATCATGTCCAGCTCACGGGCCCGGTCCCGGACGTCCGCGATGGACCGGAGCGAGGCCGCACCGACGTCGATCGGGGCCTCGCCGCCGCCGGCGGTGGCCGCCCAGGAGGCCTGCAGGAACTCCTGCGAGGTCGCCACGAGATCCGCGGCACGCGTGCGTACCCGCTCCGGATCGCATACGACGGCCATGGCGCCCTTGGGCAGGACGTCGATCAGCAGCTCCATGTCGTCGACGAGGACGGGAGCCAGGGACTCCATGCCCTCCACGGCGATCCCCTCGGCGATCTTGCCGAGCAGTTCACCCAGCTCGGGGTGTTGCTCGGCGAGAGTACGCGCACGCGTGCGTACGTCTTCCGTCAACAGGAGTTCACGGCAGGGCGGCGCCCACAGGCCGTGCTCGGCGACTTCCAGCGACCGCTGGTCGGCGACCTTGAAGTAGCGGATCTCCTCGACGTCGTCGCCCCAGAACTCGACGCGGAGAGGGTGCTCCTCGGTGGGCGGGAAGACGTCGAGGATCCCGCCTCGTACGGCGAACTCGCCCCGCTTCTCGACGAGCTCCACGCGCGCGTACGCGGCGGCGGCGAGGGCGTCGACGACGGCGTTGAGATCGGCGGTCTGCCCGGTCTTCAGGGCGACCGGCTCGAGATCCCCCAGGCCCTTGACCTGCGGCTGCAGCACGGACCGCACCGGCGCCACGACGACGGAGACCGGTCCGGTCTCCGGGTCGTCGGAGCTCGGATGGGCGAGCCGCCGCAGGACGGCCAGCCGACGCCCCACGGTGTCGCTGCGCGGGCTCAGCCGCTCGTGCGGGAGGGTCTCCCAGGAGGGGTACTCCACGACGCCGGCCGACGGCAGCAGGGAGCGCAGGGCGGCCGCGAGATCCTCGGCCTCGCGGCCCGTCGCCGTCACGGCCAGTACGGGGCGGCCGGTCTCGCGGGCCAGGGTGGCCACGGCGAAGGGGCGGGCCGCGGGCGGGCCGACCAGGTCGACGTGCATGCGGTTGCCGCTCGCTGCCGCCTTGACGGCTTCCGCGAGGGCGGTGTCCTTGACGACGGCGTCGAGCAGACCGTGCAGGCTCATTCGGGGCGGCTTTCGTCCGGGGGTGGGCAACGCGAATCGCCCGACACGCGTGGCGGGCCGGGGGTCCCTCCAGCGTACGTCGGCGTCGACACCCCCGCGTCGATCTCGCCGTACAGCAAAGAGCCCGGTGCCGGTGAGTCCCCCAAGACTCCCCGGCACCGGGCGCTCCCCCGCAACCCCCGTCTGCGGTGGCTATTCGGTGGCGATCGCGTTCAGCACGTTCATCCGGCCCGCCCTGAACGCCGGGATCAGTGCCGCGAACAGGCCCACGAAGGCCGAGCCGAGGAAGACCGCGGTCAGCGTCGGCCAGGGGATCTCCAGGACCTTCAGGCCCTCCAGGGCGAGGAGCTTCTGGGCGGTTGCGCCCCAGCCCATGCCCAGGCCGAGGCCCAGCAGGGCACCGAAGAGGGCGATGACCACCGACTCCATGCGGATCATCCGGCGCAGCTGGCGGCGCGAGAGGCCGATCGCCCGCATCAGGCCGATCTCCCTCGTCCGCTCGACCACCGAGAGGGCCAGGGTGTTCACGACACCGAGGATCGCGACCACGATCGCCAGTGCCAGCAGGCCGTAGATCATGTTCAGCAGCTGGCCGATCTGGTCCTTCAGCGCCTGCTTGTAGTCGGTCTGGTCGCGCACCTTGTACTGCGGGTAGTCGTGCAGCGAGGACTTCAGCGCCTTGTACGCGGCGTCCTGCTGCCCGTCCTTGGCGGTGGCGAAGACCAGCTCGTCCAGCGGCATCTTGTCGGCCGGCACGTACTTCGCCAGCGTCGCGATCGACGTGTACTTCGCGCCCGCGTCGATGACGACGTCGCTGCTGGTGATCGCCCGGACCGTCAGCTCGGCCGTGCGCCCGTCCTTGAAGGCCACCTTGATCTTCGAGCCGAGGTGGATGTCGTGCGCCTTGGCGAACTTCTCGTGGACCGACATCGAGTCGGGCTTGTACGCGTCCTTGAGGTTCCCGGCGACCGTCTTGGTACGCAGGTCGGTCGCGTACGTCGGGTCGGCCGCCGTGATGTCCGTGTCCTTGAGCAGCTTGCCGTCGGGGGTGGTGTAGTCGGCCTCGGTGGTCCTGTACTCGGTGACCCGCTCAAGACCCGGCGTCGACTTCACCGCCTGCACGGCCTGCGGGGTGACCTGCTGCCCGTTGTCGTTCTGGATGATGAAGTCCGTACCGACGGTCTTGTCGAGCTGGTCCGTCGCCGAGGCCACCATGGACGAGCCGACCACCGACAGGCAGGCGACCAGCGCGAGCCCGATCATCAGGGCGGCACCCGTGGCACCGGTACGGCGCGGGTTGCGCAGCGCGTTCCGCTCGGCCATCCGCCCGACCGGGCCGAACATCCGCAGCAGTACGGCGCCCAGGACGCGCACCACGCCGGCCGCGAGCAGCGGTCCGATGACGACGAACCCGATGAGCGAGAGCACGACACCGAGGCCCAGCCACAGCGAGCCGTCCTTCGCCTTGTCGACGTTCGCGGCCAGGTAGAGGCAGTAGCCACCGGCACCGGTCATCACCAGGCCCACCAGGGCCCGGATCCGCCCGGCCTTCGCGTCCGCCGGAGCCCCCGCATCCCGCAGCGCGGCCATCGGCGAGACCTTGCCGGCCCGGCGGGCGGGCAGGTAGGCGGCGAGGACGGTGACCACGACGCCGAGGAGCAGGCCCACCACCGGGGTCGTCCACGCGACCGTCAGGTCGGCGGTCGACAGGTGCATGCCCATGGAGCCCATGAGCTTCATCAGCCCGACCGCGAGGCCGACGCCCGCGCCGACACCGAGCACCGAACCGAAGACACCCAGCAGCAGCGCCTCGGTCAGCACGGACCGGTTGACCTGCCCGCGGGAGGAACCGACGGCCCGCATCAGACCGATCTCACGCGTCCGCTGCGCGACCAGCATCGAGAAGGTGTTGATGATCAGGAAGATGCCGACGAGGAAGGCGATCCCGGCGAAGCCGAGCATCGCGTACTTCATGACGTTCATGAAGCCCTCGACGTCCTTCTGGTTGGCGTCGGCGGTCTCCTTGGCGGTCTGCACCTTGTAGCCGCCGCCGAGCTGCGAGGCGACGTTCGTCTTCAGCTGTGCGTCGCTCACGCCGGAAGCGGCGGTGACGTTGACGTTCGTGTAGACGCCGGTCCGGCCGACGAGGGTCTCCTGGGCCGTCCTGGTGTCCAGGTAGAAGATCGCCGCACCGGGGTTGGTGACCTGGAAGTCGGCGATGCCGGAGATCTTCGCGTCGTGCGTGCCGACCGCGCTGATCACGCCGAGCGAGTCACCGAGCTTCAGGTGGTGCTTGTCGGCGGTGTCGGCGTCGACCATCACCTGGTCCGGCCCCTTGGGCGCCGCACCGGAGGTGATCTTCATGGTGCGGGCCTCGTTGGCGTTCCAGTTGCCGACGATGGTCGGGGCACCGCTGGACGGCGACAGGTTGTTCTTCTTGCCGTCGACCACGGTCACGGAGGTCGAGAAGACGGTCCCCTGCGCCGACTTCACGCCCTGCGCCGCGCGCACCTTGCCGACCACGGACGCCGGCATCACCGGCGGCTTGCCGTTGTCGGCGGTCGTCTCGCCGCTGTCCGAGGCGCCCTTGGCGCTCACGGTCACGTCGGACGAGGTGGCCTGGAACAGCTTGTCGAACGTGGTGTTCATGGTGTCGGTGAAGACCAGCGTCCCGCAGACGAAGGCCACCGACAGCAGGACCGCGATGGCCGAGAGGGCCATCCGCCCCTTGTGCGCAAAGAAGTTGCGCATCGATGTCTTCATGACGGTCATGACGTACGTCCCCGGGCGTCGAAGTCCTTCATACGGTCGAGGACGGCGTCGGCGGTCGGCTTGTACATCTCGTCGACGATCCGGCCGTCGGCGAGGTACAGCACGCGGTCCGCGTACGAGGCCGCCACCGGGTCGTGCGTGACCATCACGATGGTCTGGCCGAGCTCGTCGACCGACCTGCGCAGGAAGCCCAACACCTCGGCACCGGCACGGGAGTCGAGGTTTCCGGTCGGCTCGTCACCGAAGATGATCTCGGGACGGGCAGCCAGCGCCCGCGCCACGGCGACACGCTGCTGCTGACCACCGGAGAGCTGGGTCGGCCGGTGCTTGAGCCGGTCGCTCAGCCCCACCGTGTCCACCACCCGCGCCAGCCACTGCTTGTCGGGCTTGCGCCCGGCGATGTCCATGGGCAGCGTGATGTTCTCGAGCGCGTTCAGCGTCGGCAGCAGGTTGAACGCCTGGAATATGAACCCGACCCGGTCCCGCCGCAGTCGCGTGAGCTTCTTGTCCTTCAGCCCGGTGATCTCGGTCTCGTCGAGATAGATCTGCCCGGAGGTGACGGTGTCGAGCCCGGCGAGGCAGTGCATGAGGGTGGACTTGCCGGACCCCGAGGGGCCCATGATCGCGGTGAACTGACCCCGCGCGATGTCCACGTCCACATGGTCGAGGGCGACGACACGGGTCTCTCCGGCCCCGTACGCCTTGACGACCTGCCGCGCCCGCGCGGCAACGGCCGTACGCCCTCCAGTGCCCCCGTGCCTGGGAATGGTCACGGCCGATGTCATGGTAAGTCTCCTATGTCGGGCACCAGACGGTTCTGGTTGCCGGCGGATGAGCTGTGCGAAGCGGTTCTCGGTGCTACGTCGATGAGTCTGGCGTCGGAGAGGGGTACAGCGCGCTGGTGCCCAGCACCCTCTTCTACGGGGGAAAACCCCACCCCCACCGGTTCGGTCAACCGCCCCCCAGCGGCATAAAGCCAGGTTAAGGACGCCCTGGCGCCATCTCCTCCTCCGGCGGTACGAACCCTCCCCGGGCCGTAGTACGGAGGAACCCCTAGGGGCAGTCCACCGACGGGTGGAGGCGATCTCGGGGTTCGGTCCACCCACCGGCCCGCTCAGGTTCCACCCTGCCGCGACGTGAGGGTCAAGTGGGAAGCTGTTCGGCGGCCGATAGATGCAAGGGGAAGGAATCCCGTGGACCAGGGGGACACAGAGACACGGGCGTCGGTGGCGGACGAGCGCCCGCGGGACACGCGCAGACGGGGAGCCGTCGTAGCCGCCCTCATGCTCGCGATGGCACTCGCGGCCCTCGACTCCACCATCGTCTCCACGGCCGTCCCGCAGATCGTCGGCGATCTCGGCGGCTTCTCGGTCTTCTCCTGGCTCTTCTCCGGCTATCTGCTCGCCGTCACCGTGACGCTGCCGGTGTACGGCAAGCTGTCGGACACCTTCGGCCGCAAGCCGGTACTGATAGCGGGCGCCGCGGTGTTCCTGCTCGGTTCGCTGCTGTGCGCGGTGGCCTGGAACATGGGCGCGTTGATCGCGTTCCGCATCATCCAGGGCCTGGGCGGCGGAGCACTGCAGGGCACGGTCCAGACCCTGGCCGCCGACCTCTACCCCCTCAAGGACCGCCCGAAGATCCAGTCCAAACTGTCCACGGTGTGGGCGGTGTCGGCGGTCGCCGGCCCGGGAGTCGGGGGTGTCCTCGCGGCCTACGCGGACTGGCGCTGGATCTTCCTCGTCAACCTGCCCATAGGGGCAGTGGCGTTGTGGCTGATCATCCGTCATCTCCACGAGCCGGAACGGGAGTCGAGCGGCCGCCCCCGTATCGACTGGGCGGGCGCGCTCGCGGTGTTCGCGTGCGGAGGCGTACTGCTGACGGCACTGGTGCAGGGCGGGGTGGCGTGGCCGTGGCTGTCGGGGCCGTCAATCGCCTTGTTCGGTACGGGACTTGCACTGGTCGGCGTCGTGGTCGCGGTCGAACGCCACGCGGCCGAGCCGATCATCCCCGGGTGGGTGTGGCGCCGCCGTACGATCGCGGCGGTCAATCTGGCCCTGGGTGCGCTGGGTCTGCTGATGGTGGCGCCGAGCGTGTTCCTGCCGACGTACGCGCAGTCCGTACTGGGCCTTGCGCCGGTCGCGGCGGGCTTCGTCCTGTCCGTCTGGACACTGAGCTGGCCTGTGTCGGCGGCATTCAGCCAGCACGTGTACCGGCGGATCGGCTTCCGCAACACGGCCATGCTGGGCATCGGCGTGGCGGCACTGATCCTGTTCACGTTCCCGTTGCTGCCGTATCCGGGAGCGGCGTGGCAGCCGGCGCTGCTGATGCTGTTGCTGGGCGGCGCGCTGGGGTTGTTCCAACTCCCGCTGATCGTCGGGGTGCAGTCGACCGTGGGCTGGGCGGAGCGAGGCACCACGACGGCATCGGTGCTCTTCTGCCGCCAGACCGGCCAGACGATCGGCGCATCGGTGTTCGGCGCGGTGGCCAACGGGGTGCTGGCGTCGCGGCTCGGTGGCGCGGGCGACCTGGACTCGGTCACGCGGGGGCTGGACGCGGGGGCGGTACCGGAGGCGACGCGACGGGCGATCGCGGACGCGGTGCATGCCGTGTATCTGGGCGCCGGGTGCGCTGCGGCGCTGGCGTTCGTGGTGCTGCTGGTGCTGGCGCCGCGACGCTTTCCGGTACTCAAGGACTGATCACGGTCCGACGGCCGTACGGCACCGGGGGCACCGCACAGGGCGGGAAGCGGCCGGGGAGGTCGAACGGGGCCTCCTTGCGGGACGGCTGATAGACGGTCGTCGGCCCCCAGGTGCGACCGCCGTCGCGTGAGACACGCAGGGTGATGGACGCGCCGATGAAGGCTTCTTCCTGTTCTTGTGCGGGCTCCATGCTGTACAGCGCCTTTCACGTTGTGTGGTGTTCCCTGCACAGAGTGACGTGACGCTGGGTACGCTCGGCAGGTAGCTGAGCGTGACAACGGAGTCCGCACGAGGGGGAGTTGCACGGTGGCGATCGAGGACAATCCGCGTTCGCGGGAGCAGTACGGGCAGGAGCTGAAGCGGCGGCGGGAGGCGGCCGGACTAACGCAGGAGGAACTGAGCCAGCGCGTAGTGATGTCACGCACGCACATCGCCCACATCGAGGGTGGTCGGCGCAGGCCGGACGTGGAGGATGCACGGCGGCTCGATCAAGTGCTGGAAGCGAGTGGGTTCTTCGAGCGGTTTCTGCCGACACTGGACGGCAGGAAAGTGGCGGAGCACTTCGCGGAGGCGCTGGAGTTCGAGGGCCAGGCGACCGAGATCCGGGAGTACGCCCCCAAGGTGGTGCCCGGCATCCTGCAGACGCCCGCGTACGCACGCGAGGTGCTCAACTCCGGCACCTCGCTCAAGAGCTCCGAGGAACGTGACAAGCTCCTTGTCACACGCCTCAACCGCGCCCGCATCCTCGACGATCCCGGCTCACCGAGGGTGTGGGTGGTCCTCGACGAAGCCGTGCTGCGGCGCCCGGTGGGCGGGCCCCCCCCGTGATGTGCGAACAGCTCCGTCACATCGCGGCGCTTGGCGAGCTCAACCGTATCCGCGTGCACGTCCTCCCCTTCTCGGTCGGGTACCACGCCCTCATGGAGGGGTTCGTGTCGCTCATGTGGTTCGACGACCAGCCGCCCATCGCTTATGTGGAGGGCCTGAAGTCGGGTCGGGTCTGGGAACTCCCGTCCGTGGTACGCGAATGCCAGATCGCCTACGATCATGCGCTGGGCGATGCCTTATCGCACCGTAAGTCGCTGGACCTGCTCGGGTCCGTCGCGGAGGATTACGAACATGAAGCGCAACGAGCACAGGATTCCTGACGCCTCGGTGCTGACCTCGTGGCGCAAGTCGACGTACAGCGGCGGCAGCAGCGGCGACTGCCTCGAAGTGACCGACGCCGCCCACCCGAGGGCACTGGTCCCCGTCCGCGACAGCAAGAACCCCACCGGCCCGGCGATCGCCTTCTCACCCCCGGCCTGGCAGGCGTTCGTCACTTCTCTCGGTCGAACCAGGCCGTAGCCTCCGACCGGAACAGCAGCACGACCACCAGCACCCTCGCGCGCTCCGCCCGCTCCAGGGGCCGATGGGTGCTGCTCGACGGCGGCTCCCAAGTGCCGTCCGCGTTGCACTCGTACACCTCGAGTAGGCCAACCGGACCGTCAAAAGTCTGAGTTAACGGGGGTAACACCCGAGGTCAGCGCAGTAAGCGCATACCGACCAATCAGTTTGGTGAAACCCTCGCGCAATCCCGGTACCGGCGAGTAGCGTGCGTGACTCCGCTCTCCACCCCCATCTCCCTGCGGTCCCCCGCACAGGACCCGAGCCACGCAAGGAGCACCGGGATGTCCTACGACTCGTCCCCGTCCTATCCGTACCGACATCCGGCGCAGGAGGCACCGCCCGCCTACCCGACCTACCCCTGGCAGCCACCCGAGGCGCCACCCGAACCGGCCAGACGGCGGCGGCCGCCCGAGCCCGCCCTCGGGCACCACAGCGACCTGCGGGTCCTGCGCAACGCCTACCGCTGGCAGCGGCGCACCGCGACCCTCACCGCGCTCGGCTACTTCACGCTCTTCCTGATCCTGTCCGCGTCGGCGCCCTCGTTCATGTCGAGCACCGTCACCGACGGCCTCCCGGTCGGGCTGCTGCTCGCGCTGCTGCAGATCCCCGTGACCTGGCTGGCGATCGCGCTGTACGAGCACACGGCCGGCCGCTACGTCGACCCGATCGCGGACCGCATCCGCAAGCAGTCCGAACTGGACGCCAGGCGGGAGGCCGCACGATGACCGGGTTCAGCGGCAACGCGCAGGCCATGTCCCTCGTCGCCTTCTCCACCGTCGCCACCATCACGCTGCTGCTGTGCGTGATGACAGGCCCGGACCGCGACGACCTGGACGAGTTCTACACCGGCTACGGCTCCCTGTCCCCCATGCGCAACGGCCTCGCGATCGCCGGCGACTACATCTCCGCGGCGACCGTCCTGGGCACGGGCGGCGTGATCGCCCTGTGCGGCTACGACGGCATCGCGCTGGCGCTGAGCACGGCGCTGTCGCTGATGCTGCTGATGTTCCTGCTGGCCGAACCCCTGCGCAACGCGGGCCGGTTCACCATGGGCGACGCGCTGACCCGCCGTATGCCCGGACGCGGCATCCGGATCACCGCGTGCGTGGTGACCATCGCCGCGCTGATGCCGCTGATGCTGGTCCAACTCGCGGGCACGGGACAGCTGTTGGCGTTCATCCTCGGCTTCTCCGGCGACGCGCTGAAGACCGGCTGCATCATCGGCCTGGGCGCCCTGATGATCAGCTACGCGGCGATCGGCGGCATGAAGGGCACCGCCCTCATCCAGATCATGAAGATCGTGATGCTGCTCGGCTCCGGCGCCGTGGTCGCCCTGCTCATCCTGCAGCGCTTCGACTGGGACCCGGGGGCGCTGTTCAACGCGGCGGCCGCGCAGAGCGGGGCCGGTTCCTCCTTCCTGCGCTCGGGGCTGGAGTTCGCGGGCAGCCCCAACCCCCGGCTGGACATGATCACTTCGGAACTCACCATCGTGATCGGCGGCGCCTGCCTCCCGCACGTCACCATGCGCATGTACACCGCGCGCAGCGCCCGTCAGGTGCGGCGCTCGATGTCGTGGGCGGTGTCCTCGGTGGTGCTGTTCGTGCTCATCATGACCGTCGTCGGGTTCGGCGCGACGGCGCTGATCGGGCGTGCGGTGATCGCGCAGGCTGACCCGCAGGGCAACACGGCGTATCTGCTGGGCTCGCGGGCCGCGTTCGGCGCGAACGTGTCGACGGCGGAGACGTTCCTGTTCACGACGGTGACCACGGCGATCTTCCTGACCCTGCTCGCCTCCGTCGCCGGCATGATCCTCGCCTGCGCCAACTCCCTCGCCCACGACGTCTTCGCCGCCCGCGTCCAGGAGATGTCGGCACAGCGCGAGATGACCGTGGCCCGGCTCTCGGCACTCGCGGTGGGCGCCCCGGCGATCTTCCTCGCCACCCTGGTCCAGCACCGCAGCCTGCAGCCCCTGGTGACCCTGTCCTTCTGCCTCGGCGCCTCGGCCATCGCACCCGCGCTGGTCTACAGCCTCTTCTGGCGCCGTTACACCCGTACGGGCCTGCTGAGCACCCTGATCGGCGGCACCCTCGCGGTCCTGCTCTTCATGCCGGGCACCAACCTGGTCTCCGGCTCCCCCGTCTCGGCCTTCCCCGACGCCGACTTCAACTGGTTCCCGTTCACGACGACGGGCCTGGTGACGATCCCCCTCGGCTTCGCCTTCGGCTGGCTGGGCACGGTGCTCTCCGGCCGCCGCGCATCGGAGGAACAGAGGCGGCAGTACGAGGCCATGGAGGGATGGATCCTGGCGGGAGCTGTCAGGCGGGGCGGCTGAGCCCGGATTTCATCCGGCCGGGGCGCCCGGAGCCGAGTGACGGCGCCCCCACCCGTCACTCAGCTCCGGGCGCCGACCCCGTCAACGCCGTAAGAGAATTCCGCACGTTGTCCATCTGCGTCTGCATGAAGTCGCACTGCTCCCTGTGCGCGCGCACCACCTGCTCCGTCTCCCGGGCGATCCGCTCCTCCTGCATCCGCGCCCCGGCGAGGATCTCGGCGGCGCGCGCGTGTGCGTCCTCCTCGCACCGGCGCGTGAACTCCTCCGCCTCCGCGAACAGCCGCTCCGCCTCGGCCAGCGCCGCCTCCGCCCGCACCACCCGATCGGACCGCCGTACGTCCGACGCGGCCGCCCGGTCGTCCTCCGCGCGGTCCACCTCGGCCAGCCGGTCGGCGAGCTCCTTGGCCTGCTCGATGAGCTTCCCGGACGTGCGCTGCCGTACTTCACGGAGTGCGGCCAGTGCCTCGCCGCGGCGCTCCTTCACCTCGCGCCGGGTGGAGATCCGGATCTCGTCGGCCTCGGCCTGCGCCGTGAGAAGCCGCTGCCGGGCGCGCTCCTCGGCCTCGCCGCGCACCTCGTCGGCGTATGCCTGCGCGGCACCGCGCACGCTCTTCGCGTACGCCTCCGCATCGTCCTCGATGCGCTGCGCCTCCCGCCGCCCGCGCTTGCGTACGGCCTCGGCCTCCTCCTGCGCGAACACGAAAAGACGCCGGGCGCCGTCCCCGAGCGCCTCGTACGTCTGGGGCGCGAGCTGGGCCACCTCCTCCGCGAGGATGGCCGCCTCCTCCTCCATCTCCCTGGCGAGCACGGTGAGGCGGGCCGCCCGTTCCCAGGCGGCGTCCCGGTCGAGGGAGAGGGCGTCGGCAAACGCTTCGACCTGTTCGGGACGGTAACCGCGCCCCCGTACGGCCCCGAAGCCGTGGGGCGAGACCGGTGCGCTGCTCATCCTGGAACCCCTCTCCGCCGAACGGTCAAGAAATGATGATTGCGCGCATATCTTGATATATCGGACGTAAGTGTTCATAACGCGACACTCCGCGCGCAGGGCACGGTCATGATCCGCACATGACCCGTACGTGATGCGCACACGAAGGGGCCGGGCCCGGTCACAGCGACCGGGCCCGGCCCCTTCGGCACTCAGGCTCGCGTTACAGCAGCCCGTCCCACATCTGCTCCAGCAGCACCGACCACCAGCTCTCCGGCGAGCCGAGCGCCGCCGGGTCGAGCGAGGCCAGTTGGGCCTGGAAGTCGACGGTCCAGCGGCCCGCCTGCTCCTGGTTCAGCCCGAACCTGAGCCGCCACATACGCCCGAGCAGGGCGAGGCAACGCTGGAGCTCCGGCAGACCCGTGTTCACGAACTGCGGCGGCACGGGCGCACCACCGGGGCCGGCCTCCACCGGTACGGCCACGATGTTCGCGGTGCCGTACTGGACACAGATCGCCCGGCCGAAGTCGCTGCCCATGACGAGGTACGAGCCCGCGTCCGCGGCCGGCTGCACCCCGCGCTCCTGCGCCAGTTCGGCGAGCGTCGGCACCGGCCGTCCCGGCTGGGCCTGCGCCCAGAAGAACGGGCCCATGTCCATCGGCAGGCCCGCCACCACCAGCGAGTGCGCCACCACCGGCGGCACGCCCTGCCGGGACACCGCCTGCTGCTCGAACCGGAAGAGCCCCGGCCCGAACGCCCCGGCGAGCTCCTGCGCCACACCCTCCGGCGGAATCGGCGGCGCGGCCTGCACCGGCGGCAACGGCGCGCGCACCGGCGCCGGTCGGGCCGGCCCGTCCGCCACCTGGTGCAACTCGCCCTGGTGCGCGATCAGTTGCTGCATGCCCTGCTGCCGGCTCGCGTGATCCGTGCCGTACGGCGCGATGCTCGTGATCCGCGCCTGCGGCCACTGCTCGCGGATCATCCGCGCACAGTACGCACCCGGCAGCTCGCACGACTCCAACTCGGTGTGCAGCTCCAGCACCTGGTCCGGCGGCACGTTCATACCGCGCAGCTCGTGGAAGATCTGCCACTCCGGGTGCGGGGTGCCGGGCGCGGACCGCCGGATCAACTGCTGCTCGGACCCGTCCTGCGCGCGATAGCGAAGAACGGCCTGGTAGCCGGGGCCGACGGTCGGCTGCCCCTGCTGCTGGGGGTAGCCGTAGGCGGGCGGCGATACGGCACCGGGCGGCATGGGCGGCTGAGGTGCACCGCCCGGCGCCATACCCGGGCCACCCGGAACACCGGGGGCCTGCGGCGGCGGGGGCGCACCGGGAGCGCCGACCGGAGGCGCGGCCAGCACGGTCTCGGCGTGGTGAACGGCACCTCGCGCACCACCGGGAGCGCCTGGTGCACCAGGAGCGCCGGGGGCACCCGGCGGCTGGGACGCACCGGGCATACCCGGAGGCTGCGGCGCACCAGGCTGGTTCGGGGCACCCGGAACGCCGGGAGCCTGCGGCGGCGGAGGCGTACCGGGAGCGCCGGGCACACCAGGGGCACCCGGCGGCTGCGGCGCGCCCGGGCCCATCCGGCCCGGGTCGGCGAGCATCGTGGCGGCGTGATGGACACCGCCGGGAGGCGCACCGCCGGGGGTGTTCGGAGCACCGGGCGGGTTCGGGGCGCCCGGCGGCTGCTGCGGGCCGGGAGGCTGCGGAGCCCCCGGGCCGGCAGGGCCCTCGGGCCCGTCGGGACCGAGCGCCGACACGAGCTGCGTCGGGACGTACCCGCCCGCACCGGGCCCGGCGGGAGGCGGCGGCTCGCTCCCCGGCCGTGCACCGGGAGCCCCCGGCGCGCTCGGCGGAGGCGGCGTGGTCGAACCCCGACGCGGCGGAGGCCCGGCCTTGCTGGTCGCGGCGTCCGCGATGTCCCCGGCATTCGGCGCGAGCGGCCGCCCCGGCCCCGCGGGCGGCTGAGGCGCACCGCCGGGCGCCTGCGGGTAGCCGTAGGAGGACCGGGGCGAAGGCGTACCGCCGGGCGCGGCGGCTGCATCCGGGCCCTGCGGATAGCCATACGTGGAAGCACCCGGCGCAGGCGCAGGCGTGGCACCCGGCGGAGGCGAACCCGGCGCGGCGGCTCCATCCGGGCCCTGCGGATAGCCATACGTCGAGGCACCCGGCGCAGGCGCAGGCGTGGCACCCGGCACGGGAGCACCCGGCGGAGGCGTACCCGGCGCGGCGGGAGCGCCCGGGCCCTGCGGATAGCCGTACGTGGAAGCACCCGGCGCAGGCGCAGGGGTGGCACCCGGCACGGGAGCACCCGGCGGAGGCGTACCCGGCGCGGCGGGAGCGCCCGGGCCCTGCGGATAGCCGTACGTCGAGGCACCCGGCGGAGGCGGAGGGGTGGCACCCGGCGGAGGCGTGCCCGGCGCGGCGGCGGCACCGCCCGCACCCTGCGGATAGCCGTACGACGACGGCGGAAGCGGAGGCGTGGTACCCGGCGCAGGCGCGCCCGGCGTCCCCTGATTGTTGAGCGCCGGTGCGACCGTAGTCCGTGGAAGCTGGCTGCCGCCCGACATCAGTGCCGTCTTGGCGTCCGGCGGTGTGTCCTCGTCGGGCTCGCTCAGCGGCGGTGCGAACACCGTCGCCGGCAGCGGTACGGAACGGTCCTCACCGCCCGCATCGGCGTTGGTGTCGGTCCCGGCCCAGGGAGTCGCCCCGGCGGGCGTACCGGGAACACCGGGCGAACCCGCCGGCGCCCCGGCCTTCGGCCACCCCGCACCGCCCTCGGGCGCCCCGGCCTGCGTCTCGGGAAGCCCCCCGTTCGCGGAGGCACCGTCGGCCGAAGCCGCCGCAGGCGCCGGCGCCGACGCCCCCGAGCCGCCCCTGCGGTCCGGGATGCCCAGCTTGTCCGCCGCCTCCTGCAACCACTCCGGCGGACTCAGCAGGAACGACGTCTGGTTCAGATCCACCCGCGCCGCGGGGGCCGCCGGCGCAGGCTCCTCCGCCTCGTCGGGACGGCCGTACTCCTCCTCGTACCGGCGAATGACCTCACCCACCGGCAGCGAGGGCCACAGCGTCGCCTCGCCACTGTCCCGGGCGATCACCAGCCGCTGCGTGCCCCCGTCCGAACGCGGCCCGTCCGCGCGGTCCTCGGCCCACACCACGAACCCGAGCTCGAACTCCCGCACCCGCACCTCACGGTGCTGGTACGACGGCACGTCCCCGTTGATCCACTCCTCGGCGCGCTCCTGCGCCTGCGCGAAGGTCACCATCGAACGCTCACTCCCCCTCGGACGACACGGGAACAGAACGCGCGAACCCGCCGTCCACCATCAGATTCGCCACCGTCTCCAACTCCGGCGGATTGCCCGCCAGTCGGGACAGAAACGTGTCGAAGTCCTCACCGCACGGCAGCAACAACCGCTCCACCCGGTCCGCCGGCGCCCACGAGGGATCCACGTCCCGCGCATCGTCGTACGCGCAGAACCACACCGAACCGATCCGCTCACCCTTGACCTTCACGGCGAGCAGACCGCCCTGCACGAACCCAACACCCAAGTAATCCTTGGTCAGATGGTCGCGCAGGCACTTGTTGACGTACACCAGGTCATTGACGGCCGCCTCGTCCCGCACCGTGAAGAACGGCTGGTCGATCAGCAGCCCCAACTCGGCGTCCAGCGCCGCACCCACCGGCGCACACCCGCCCGCCGCCTTCAGGAACGAACGGTACGCACCCGGCAACCGGTACCCGAGGTCCTCCTCGACCCCCTGCACCTGCGCCTCCGTCACCGCCACACCCGACTTCGGCAGCCCGAAGTGCGCAGGACGCGTCTCCTGAAGCGGCCGTGTACCCCGCTTGTTCTGGTCGACGGCCGCGGTCGCTATCCCGCCGTGATGCCGCAGCAGGGCCTTCACCTCGACCGGCACCAGCTCAAGGCGTCGCGAACCCACCACGTGATGCCACGTCCAGCCGTGCGGCGTCGCCACCGCAGGCACCGTGTCCCACAACTCGTGCCCGGACGCCGACAGCGCCGCATTCGCCGACACGTAGTCCGTCAGCCTGAGCTCGTCGACACCGAAACCCTCCGGCGGCTCCGCGATCTCCGCAGCGGCACGCGCGTACGCCGAGAAGTCGGGGTAACCCCGCTCGTCGATGCGTACCCCTCTCGGGTGACGCCCGGCCCGCACCGGATCCGGGAAATGCACGACCTGCCCGGCATAGGCCGCGTTCGGCGGCGCGGCTTGCTGCCCGAGCCGACCTGTCGTCATGGCGGTTGCCCCCTGCGGCACTCTGTACGGACCCCAGTGACCACCTCCGGCCACCACACCCCGTATGTCTGACTGTCTCCACGCGTCAACCGCATGGATCGCGGTGCCGACAGCCTATGCGGTACGACGACACCGGTCACCGGGCACCGGTCAGCACCCCTCCGCTTCCGTGACCAGCCGTCACCCTGCCGTGACAGCCCGCCCAAACCCGGGCGTGTCGCACCGCCCCAGCTTCCGCACCAGCCACGGCATTTGGCACTCTGTGACGTCCGGGGGATGCTCGGGAGGGGATGACGATCATGAATGTGACGCAGACGGGACCACAGTCGGCACCGCACGCGGGGACCTCCGGCGACCCCCGCATCGGCTGGAGCGCCACCGAGACCTCGCCCGCGCCCGCCCTCCGCCACCGCCGCGACGGCATACTCCCCACCGTCGCCGCCGCCCTCTCCGTCCGCGGCGCCACCCTCACCGGCACCGCCGCCCGCGGCGACCAGCCGCCGGCCCTGCACCCCCTGGTCCAGGACTTCCTCGACACCCTCACCAGCGCCCAGCGCGACCGCTTCACCGGCCGCTGCGCCGAGACCATCCTCATCTCCCGGCACATAGCCACGGCCGACGCCGCCCGCAGCAAGCGCGCCGCCCGCAAGCCCATGACCAACGGCGAGGCCCGCAAGGCCCTCAAGCAGGCCAAGCTCACCGCCCGCCGCATCCGCGAGGACGGCGACCCGCTCCACGGCAGCTTCGCCGCCCCCTGCCGCGCCTGCACCGCGCTCAGCGCCCACTTCGGCGTCCGCATCGTCGACCCCGCGGCGGCAGAGGACTGACACCCCCACACCCAGCACCACCGGCAAGACGGCCCCGGCCGGACCCATGACCTCGACGATCGAAGGGCAGATGCACCCCGACCGCACCTCTACCACGCGCTTCCCCGTACCCGTCGACGCCGCCCTGCGCGCCGCCGGCTGGCAACCCGGACGCTGGGACATAAAGCAGGCCGAGATCTGGGCCGACGCCCTGCGCGAACACGCCTCACCCGCAGGCCACCGGCACGCCGTCTTCCCCGCCGCCGTCGAGGCCTGGGCCGAGTTCGGCGGCCTGCACATCACACCCGGCGGCACCGGCCGCCAGGTCGCCCCCGCCGCCCTCCACCTCGACCCCCTGCACGGCCTCCACCTCGCCCGCACCCTCGGCGACCTCGGCCGCGCCCTCGACACCGAACTCAGCCCCCTGGGCACCGAGACCGAGACCCGGTCCCTCCTCGCCATCGACGCCGAAGGCCGCGTCTACACCCTCGACCACACCGGCGACTGGTACCTCGGCCCCGACATCGACCAGGCCCTCGCCGGCCTCGTCGCAGGCATCGAACCGGTACGCCTCACCGCGGGCTGAGCAACGCACACGGGGCCGCTACGCCGCCGGAATCACCGCAGACACCCGGAAACCGCCCGCATCCGTCGGCCCCGACACGAACACCCCGCCCAGCGCGGTGACCCGCTCCTTCATCCCCACCAGCCCGTTCCCCCCGGACGGCAACCGCGCCGACGCCTCCGAGGACACCTCCGGTGGCGACTCGTTCTCCACCTGCATCGCTATCTCCGACACCCGGTGCGCCACCCGCACATGCGTCTTCGCCCCCGCCGCATGCTTGTGGACGTTCGTCAACGCCTCCTGCACCACGCGATACGCCGTCTGCTCGATCTCGGCGGCATACAGCCGCACATCCCCCTCGACGGACAGATCCACGACCATCCCCGCGGCCGCCGACTGCCCGACAAGCTCCTCCAGCTCCTCGAGACAGGGCCCGTCCCCCTCGTCGGCAACCTTCGAAGCCGCCACGGCCGCGGCCACGCCCACAGCCGCCAGGGGAACGGACTGCTCGGCCCGCCGCACCGCGCCGTCCCCACTCCGGAGCACCCCGAGCATCTCCCGCAACTCGGTCAACGCCTGCCGCCCCATGTCCCCCACGAGGGCGGCATTCTTCACGGCCTTCTCAGGATCCTTCCGAGCAACGGCCTGCAGCGCAGCAGCATGCACCACCATCAGACTCACCCGATGCGCAACGACGTCATGCATCTCCCGGGCAATCCGGGTCCGCTCCTCGTTCCGCGCCCACTCGGCCCGCTCCTCCGCCCGCTCGGCGAGCAACTGCAACTCCCGCTCAAGACTGTCGGCCCGCTCCCGCAGACTCTCCATCAGCCGCCGCCGAGCCCCCACGTACAGACCGAGCAGCAGAGGCGGCGCGGTCATCCCGATCGCGGTGGTGATGGCGGCGAACGGCACGAACCAGTCGCCGAGTTTCCAGTCGCCGTGCGCCATGTCCTGCCGTACCCGCACGAACATCACGATCAGCATGCCGACCAGCGACATCCCGGCGAGCGAGGCGATGATCCGGCGGGGCAGCTCCGAGGCGGCGAGCGTGTACAGCCCGACGATGCCCATCAGGTAGCCCATCTGGGCCGGCGTGATGGCGATGGACACGAGCACCACGGCAATGGGCCACTGGCGCCGCACGACCAGCGCGGACCCGGCGATCACCCCGAAAACGATCCCCGCGGCGACCGGGATCCCCGCGTCCCGCGCGAACCGGATCCCCTCGAACGCACACTCCACCGCGGACGCCACCGCGAGGCCGACGTCCAACGCCGCACTGCGCCACCTGGCCCACCACCACGGCCCTCCCCGGGCCGCGGCGTGGTCTTCCCCCGTCGTGGTCATGCCTCCAGCCTACGGGCGCCGGGCACGGGTTTTCCGGTGAGTTTCCGGGACTGGCCTACACCACATTCCGTGACGGCCCGAGCACGAAACAGCCCGATATCCCTCGAACTGCTGAATCAGTCACTGTTCGATGCCGGAAGATCGGATTCCGCCCGGACGGCATCCTCAAGGGCCGGGAGGCAACGCTGCAACGCCGGGAGGAGGAACACCCCGGAGGCCTACCGCGGTTGCCTGATCATCTACGTCCTGAAGGGCGCCGACTTGTATCGTCGCAAGGAGGGTGCCTGGTACGGCATAGTAGGAGGCGCCGCTCGGCAGCCTGACTAAATGTCCGGTTCAGCCGAGCTTGTTCCCCCGTGGTGTAATTGGCAGCACTGTGGCTTTTGGTGCCATCTGTCCGGGTTCGAGTCCTGGCGGGGGAGCTCAAGCAAGTTCGGGTCCTGACCGGTGACAGCACTGTCAGGGCCCGCTCTCATGTCCCCCACGAAACGCCCCGGTATCCTGCGGATGTCCCCACCCACTCCACAGCCGAAGGGCAACCCCGTGAGCGCCATTCGCCCGGCAGCCGTCGTCGTTCTCGCAGCGGGTGAGGGCACCCGTATGAAGTCGGCCACACCAAAGGTCCTGCACGAGCTCTGCGGGCGCAGCCTCGTGGGCCATGTGCTCGCCGCCGCCCGTGAGTTGGACCCCGAGAACCTCGTCGTCGTGGTCGGGCACGCACGGGAGAAGGTCGGCGCGCATCTCGCCGACATCGACGCCACCGTCCGCACCGCCGTGCAGGCGGAGCAGAACGGCACGGGCCACGCCGTCCGCATCGCGCTGGACGAACTCGGCGGCGGCGTCGACGGAACCGTCGTCGTCGTGTGCGGCGACACTCCCCTTCTCACCGGCCGGACGCTGCGGCAGCTCGCCGCCACCCACACCTCCGACGGCAACGCCGTCACCGTGCTGACCGCCGAGGTCCCGGACGCCACCGGTTACGGCCGGATCGTGCGGGACGAGAACACCGGTGCCGTCACCGAGATCGTCGAGCACAAGGACGCGAGCGAGACCCAGCGGGCGATCCGGGAGATCAACTCCGGGGTGTTCGCCTTCGACGGGCAGCTGCTCGCCGACTCCCTCAAGAAGGTCCGTACGGACAACAGCCAGGGCGAGGAGTACCTCACCGACGTCCTGGGGATTCTGCGCGAGGCCGGTCACCGCGTGGGCGCCTCCGTCGCCGGCGACCACCGCGAGATCGCCGGGATCAACAACCGCGTGCAGCTGAGCGAGGCCCGGCGGATCCTCAACGACCGGCTACTGACCGAGGCGATGCTCGCCGGTGTGACCGTCATCGACCCAGCCACGACCTGGGTCGACGTGACCGTCACCTTCGAGCAGGACGCCGTGGTCCACCCGGGCACCCAGCTGCACGGCTCCACGCACGTCGGCGAGGGCGCGGAGGTGGGCCCCAACAGCCGGCTGACGGACACGCGTGTCGAGGCCGGTGCCCGCGTGGACAACACGGTGGCCAACGGTGCGCACGTGGGACCGCAGGCGAGCGTGGGGCCGTACGCCTATCTGCGTCCCGGTACGCGGCTCGGGCTCAAGTCCAAGGTCGGTACGTACGTGGAGACCAAGAACGCGGCGATCGGTGAGGGGACCAAGATCCCGCATCTGTCCTACGTCGGTGACGCGACGATCGGTGAGTACAGCAACATCGGTGCGGCCAGCGTGTTCGTGAACTACGACGGGCAGGAGAAGCACCACACCACCGTCGGGTCGCATTGCCGTACGGGTTCGGACAATATGTTTGTGGCTCCCGTCACGGTCGGGGACGGTTCGTACACCGCCGCGGGGTCCGTGATCACGAAGGACGTACCGCCCGGTTCGCTGGCCGTGGCCCGTGGTCAGCAGCGGAATATCGAGGGTTGGGTGGCTCGCAAGCGTCCGGGCAGCGCGGCTGCGAAGGCGGCCGAGGCGGCGTCTCGGCAGGTCGAGGGCGAGGACTGACCGGAAACCGGTGCGCCAAACACGGCGTACCGTGATAAGTGCACACCCAGTTGAGACACCTCTGAGGAGACAGCTGTGACCGGGATCAAGACGACCGGCGAGAAGAAGATGATGTTCTTCTCCGGCCGCGCCCACCCCGAGCTTGCCGAGGAGGTCGCCCATCAGCTGGGTGTCGGGGTCGTCCCGACGAAGGCCTTCGACTTCGCGAACGGCGAGATCTACGTTCGTTACCAGGAGTCGGCGCGTGGTGCCGACTGCTTTGTGATCCAGAGCCACACCGCTCCGATCAACCAGTGGATCATGGAGCAGCTGATCATGATCGACGCGCTGAAGCGTGCGTCGGCCCGCTCCATCACGGTGATCGTGCCGTTCTACGGCTATGCCCGGCAGGACAAGAAGCACCGTGGCCGTGAGCCGATCTCGGCCCGTCTGATCGCGGATCTGATGAAGACGGCCGGTGCGGACCGGATCCTGACCGTGGATCTGCACACGGACCAGATCCAGGGCTTCTTCGACGGTCCGGTGGACCACCTCTTCGCTCTGCCGCTGCTCGCGGACTACGTGGGTCGGAAGGTGGACCGGGACAAGCTGACGGTGGTCTCGCCGGACGCGGGTCGTGTGCGGGTGGCGGACCGGTGGTGCGACCGTCTCGGTGCGCCACTGGCGATCGTGCACAAGCGGCGCGACAAGGACGTGGCGAACCAGGTGACCGTCCACGAGGTCGTGGGTGAGGTCAAGGGCCGGGTGTGCGTCCTCGTCGACGACATGATCGACACGGGCGGGACCATCTGTGCCGCCGCGGACGCTCTGTTCGCGCACGGTGCGGAGGACGTCATCGTGACGGCGACGCACGGTGTGCTGTCCGGTCCCGCTGCCGACCGTCTGAAGAACTCGCGGGTGAGCGAGTTCGTGTTCACCAACACGCTGCCGACACCGGGCGAGCTGGGCGGGGACCTGGACAAGATCACGGTGCTGTCGATCGCCCCGACGATCGCGAGTGCGGTGCGTGAGGTGTTCGAGGACGGTTCGGTGACGAGCCTGTTCGACGAGCAGTAAGGGTTCGGCAGGGCCCCGAAGATCCTTTTGGGTACGGCCTCCCCCTCCGAGTAGACTGCTCCAGTTGCTCGGCGAGGGAGGCCGTACTCGTTCCGAAAGGTCCGGGATACGGCGATCCGTTATCGACGCGCTCTTCGTAGCAGGCCGTTCGTGGCCGGGTGACCACGTCCGTTCCTATTTCTACGAGGAGTGATCATGTCCGAGGTCAAGATCTCCGCCGAGACCCGTACCGAGTTCGGCAAGGGTGCCGCCCGTCGTATCCGTCGTGACAGCAAGGTCCCCGGTGTGCTGTACGGCCACGGCTCGGACCCGCTGCACCTGACGCTTCCGGGCCACGACCTGCTGCTGGCGCTGCGTACGCCGAACGTCCTGATCTCCCTGGACATCGACGGCAAGAGCAACGAGCTGGCGATCCCGAAGGCCGTTCAGCGTGACGCGATCAAGGGCTTCCTGGAGCACGTCGACCTGCAGCTGGTCAAGCGCGGCGAGAAGGTCACGGTCGAGGTTCCGGTGCACGCCGAGGGCGAGCTGGCCCCGGGTGGCAACCTGCTGGAGCACGTGCTGAACGCGCTGCCGGTCGAGGCCGAGGCCACGCACATCCCCGAGTCGGTCACGGTGTCGGTCGAGGGCCTGGAGGCCGGTGCCTCGATCCTCGCCAAGGACATCACGCTGCCGAACGGCACCACGCTGGCCGTCGACGAGGACGCGGTCGTGCTGCAGGTCCTGGCCGCGCAGGCCGAGGAGGCCGCGGAGGGCGAGGAGACCGAGGCCGAGGAGGTCGCGGAGGCCTGATCCCCGGCCCACCGCGTTCGACCGTTCGTCAGCCGCTGTTCCCGTACGGGACGGCGGCTGGCGCGTATCAAGGAGACATGAACGTGACCACCCCGTCCAACGCGCCCTGGCTGGTCGTCGGCCTCGGCAACCCCGGGCCCGAGTACGCGGGCAACCGGCACAACGTCGGGTTCATGGTGGCCGATCTGCTGGCCGAGCGGATCGGGGGGAGGTTCAAGCGGGCCGGCAAGGCGCAGGCGCAGGTCGTGGAGGGGCGGATCGGGCCGCCGGGGCCGGCGAACCGGCGGGTGATCCTGGCGAAGCCGATGTCGTACATGAATCTGTCGGGTGGTCCGGTGAACGCGTTGCGGGACTTCTACAAGGTGCCGCTCGCGAACGTGGTTGCCGTGCATGACGAGTTGGACATCGACTACGGGACGCTGCGGTTGAAGCTCGGTGGCGGGGACAACGGGCACAACGGGCTGAAGTCGATGTCGAAGGCCATGGGTGCGGACTATCACCGGGTGCGGTTCGGGATCGGGCGCCCTCCGGGTCGTATGCAGGTGGCGGACTTCGTGTTGAAGGACTTCTCGTCTGCGGAGCGCAAGGAGTTGGACTACTTCGTGGACCGGGCTGCGGATGCCGTGGAGTGTCTGGTGATCGAGGGGCTGGAGCGGGCGCAAAGCACGTACAACTCCTGACTTGTCCCCGGGCCGGGTGTGACGTGTACCCCAGCTCGGTTGACTGGCCGTGCGGGCATGGCCAATGATCCCCGCCATGCCCGCCACAGCCACCTCTTCCCGTCAGTCCTCGGTCGTCGCGCTGCGTTTCGGGCGGTTCGCGGCGATGGGCACGGTCGCCGTCCTGATTCTGATCGCCGGTGTGTGGGCGTCGTGGGGGACGGCTCAGTACGTGATGCTCACCAAGGGGCGGGAGCACGGCACGATCGAGGTGACGCGGTGCGGTGCGGACACCTGCACGGGCCCGTACACGCCGGTTTCGGCGGGCTCGCAGGCGCGTGACCGGATGGTCATCGAGAAGTCGGTGGCGGTGCGCAAGGGGCAGACGTACAGCGTGGTCGTGAAGCCGGGCAGTGGTGAGGTCGTGCGCAGTGGTCCGGCGGGGGTCCTTTACTCCTGGGTGCCGTTGGGCGGTGCGCTGTTGCTGGCGTCGGTGGTGGTGGCCGGGGGGCTGGGGCGGACGCGGCCGGCGTGGGTGCTGGCGGGGTCGGGAATTGCGCTGGTCACGGCTGTGTTCGTGACCATCTGACGTGTATCGGCGTTCTCCACATCTGTGGAGAGCCTGAGTGTTCTCTGTTCGTGATTGACCTTGCGTCAATCACGGCAGGATGCTGAGCCGCCCCCTCCACATCTTCCCGTCCGTAACTCGAAGATGGACTGCCCCATGCGTACCCTCACCCGCGCCGGCGCCCTGTGCGCCGTCGCTGCGGCGGCGTTGCTCGCCGCTCCGGTCGCCGCTCACGCCACCGCTCCTGGTGACAACGGGACCGTCAAGATCCACGACGCCTCCACCGGCGAGGAGTTGAAGCGCAACGAGCCCCACGTCTGCACGTTCTACCTGGACGCCTTCGGTTTCGACGCCGTCCAGCAGGTCGACTGGCACATCGAGGCCTGGGCTCCGACGGCCGCCACGAAGGGCGAGACCGTGAAGACCGGCGCCATCACGCTGGACGCCAAGGGCCACGGCCGCACGGAGGACCTGTCGCTGCCCGACGGGCACTACAAGCTGTTCTGGAACTTCGACGGCGAGAAGGGCGCCGCCAAGCAGAAGGTGTTCTGGACGGACTGCGGGGACTCGGAGGACGGCGGCGGGGCATGCCCCTGCGATTCGACGCCCGAGCCGTCGGCGTCCGCGTCCGTTCCGGCGTCGGCGTCCCCGAGGCCGGCCTCCGGTGCGGAGCCGGAGGCGTCCTCCTCGCCGTCTCCGCAGGCCGGCAGCGGTTCGGACGACCTCGCGGAGACGGGCAACGGCGCCCCCGTGGGCGTGCTGTCCGGCGTGGCGGCCGCGTTGCTCGCCGGGGGCGGTTACCTGGTGGTCCGGCGGCGCAAGGCCTGACGTACGGCATGAGACGAGGGTGCCCCCGAGCTTCGTACGAGCTCGGGGGCACCCCCATGTGCGGGCGGATCAGCCGGTGTTGCGCAGGCCGGCCGCCACGCCGTTGACCGTCAGGAGCAGGGCGCGGGACAGGATCGGGTCGGCCTGTTCGCCCGCGGCCGCAGCGTCGCGCTGGCGCTTGAGGAGGGTCACCTGGAGGTAGGAGATCGGGTCCAGGTAGGCGTCACGGATGCTGAAGGTCTGCTTCAACACCGGGGCGGCGTCGAGGAGTTCGTCCTCGCCGGTCACCTTCAGCACTTCGCGCACGGTGAGTTCGTGCTCGGCCTTGATGGTCTCGAAGACGTGCTTGAGCTCGTCGGGGACGAGGGTGTCGACGTAGTGGGCGGCGATCCGCAGGTCGGTCTTGGCGAGGGTCATCTCGACGTTGGAGACGAAGTTGCGGAAGAAGTGCCACTGCTCGTGCATCTCGTCGAGCACGGTGTCCAGGCCCGCCTCGCGCAGCGCCTTCAGTCCGGAGCCGACGCCGAACCAGCCGGGGACGATCTGCCGGGACTGGGTCCAGCCGAAGACCCACGGGATGGCGCGCAGTCCGTCGAGACCTGCGCCCGAGTCGGGGCGCCGGGAGGGCCGGGACCCGAGGTGCAGGTCGGCGAGCTGGTCGACCGGTGTCGACGCGAAGAAGTACGCGGGCAGGTCGGGGTCCTCGACGAGCCTGCGGTAGGCGGCCTCGGCGGCGTTGCTCACCACGTCCATGGCGGCGTCCCAGCGGGCGAGCGCCTCGACGGACTGGCGGGGCGCGGTGTGCAGGGCGGAGGCCTGCAGCGTGGCCGCGACGGTCAGTTCGAGGTTCTCGCGGGCCAGGGACGGCACGAGGTACTTGTCGGAGATGACCTCGCCCTGCTCGGTGACCTTGATCTCGCCCTCGAGGGTGCCCCACGGCTGCGCGAGGATCGCGTCGTGCGAGGGGCCGCCACCGCGGCCGACGGTGCCGCCGCGGCCGTGGAAGAGGCGGAGGCGGACGCCGTAGCGGTGGGCGACGTCGCGCAGGCGCCGCTGGGCGCGGTGGATCTCCCACTGCGAGGTGGTGATTCCGCCGAACTTGGAGGAGTCGGAGTATCCGAGCATGACCTCCTGGACATCCCCGCGCAGCGCCACCAGACGCCGGTAGGACGGGTCGGAGAGCATGTCCTCGAGGATCGTGTCGGCGGCCTTGAGCTCGTCGGTGGTCTCCAGGAGCGGCACGATGCCGATCTTCGCCCAGCCGGCGTGCAGGTCGACGAGACCGGCCTCGCGGGCCAGGACGGCGGCCGCGAAGACGTCGTCGGCGCCCTGGCACATCGAGATGATGTACGACTCCACGACCTCGGGCCCGAAGACCTCCAGGGCCCGCTTGACGGTCTGGAAGACGCCGAGGGTCTTCTCGCCGGGCGCGTCCACGGGCGCCGGGGTGGGCGCGAGGGGGCGCCGGGACCGCAGCTCCTTGGCGAGCAGCTTGGCGCGGTACTCGCGGGGCATGTCGGCGTACCGCCAGGACTCCTCGCCGAGGCGGTCGAAGAGCTGGCCGAGGGCGTGGTGGTGGGCGTCCGCGTGTTCGCGTACGTCCATGGTGGCGAGCTGCAGGCCGAAGGCGGACAGGGTGCGGATGGTGCGGTTCATCCGGCCGTCGGCGAAGAGGCCGCCGCGGTGCTCCCTCAGGGAGCTCTGGATGAGGGTGAGGTCCTGGAGGAGCTCACTGGTGCCGAGGTAGTCGCGGCCGTCCTCGTGCGGGGTGCCCTTGGCGAGGCGCTGCTTGGTGTTCTCCAGCTTCTGCCGGATGCAGGTGGCCTTGAGGCGGTAGGGCTCCTCGGCGTTGAGGCGCTTGTAGCGGGGGCTGATCTCGGGCAGGCGCTCCAGGTCGGCCCGGAGGGACTCCAGGAGCTCCTCCGTGGCGCCGGTGTAGCGGATGGAGTTCGACAGGAAGCCGCGGAGTTCGTCGATGAGCTCCAGGGCGTCGTTGATGCCGTGCTCGTGCTGGAGGATCAGGACGTCCCAGGTGACCTGGGGGGTGACGTTCGGGTTGCCGTCGCGGTCGCCGCCGATCCAGGTGCCGAAGGTGAGGGGGCGGGTGTCGTCGGGGAGCTTGACTCCCACCCGCTCCAGCTCGGCGGTGAGGTCCTCCAGGACGTCGCCGACCGCCCCCGCGTGCAGTTCGTCGAGGTAGTAGATGGCGTTGCGGGCCTCGTCGGCGGGCTCGGGGCGTACGACGCGCAGTTCGTCCGTCTGCCAGACGAGGTCGATGTTCTCGGCCAGCCGGGTGTCGTAGCGGCGGCGGTCGGCCTCGATGACCGGGGTCTCCAGGAGCGCGGCGATGCGCCGGAGCTTGTTCAGGACCGAGCGGCGCGCGGCCTCGGTCGGGTGGGCCGTGAACACCGGACGAACATTGAGATGCCTGACCGTCTGGCGCAGGTGCTCGGGGTCGGCGTCCTTGAGCCGGTCGGCCGTACGGGCCAGCAGGCCACCCTCGGCGGCACGCTTGGTGCGCAGCTCGCGGCCGCGGTGGACCTGCTCGGTGACGTTGGCCAGGTGGAAGTAGGTGGAGAAGGCGCGGACCAGCTTGGCCGCGGTCTCCAGTTCGGTGCCGCGCAGCAGCTCGGCGGCGGCTTCTCCGTCCTCGCGGGTGAGGCGGCGGACCTTCTCGACGAGTTCCAGCAGCTCGGGGCCCTCCTGCCGGACGAGGGTCTCGCCCAGGAGGTCACCCAGCCGGCGGATGTCGGCGCGCAGCTCGCTGCTGGTGTTCGCCTGGGGCTCGGTCTGGTCGTCGGCACTGCTCACAGGTGCGGCTCCTTGCAGTGTTGAAGCTCGTCCGGGAGGGGAACCCGGCGGCAGGGGCCGCGCGGCGGGCGCCGCATACGGCCCTGTCATCCGGGAATGAATCAGAGCGGACCGCGCTGTCCGACCGACTCCAAGGATAGGTGTCCATGCGGACGCGCAGACTTTCGGGCTCTTGCCGCCGGGTGAGGCACTGCCATACTTACGATGCCGTAGGTTACGGAACCGTAGGGAACGTTGTAACGGAACCCGGGCATGGTTCCCACAGCCGCCCCGGCACCTCTCTCCACCCTCGATCCCACAGGGGACGCCCATGACCACAAGCTCCGATGTGATCGAAGACGCCCCGAAGGCGCCCGGCGACACGTCCGTCACCTCCGCCACGCTGGGTGGCGAGCAGAAGGGTTCGATCGAACAGGTCACGCTGCTGCTCTTCATCATCGTCCCGTTCCTCGCGCTCCTTGCGGCGGTGCCGCTGGCGTGGGGGTGGGGGGTGAGCTGGCTGGACCTCGGCCTGATGGTGTTCTTCTACTACCTGGGCTGTCACGGCATCACGATCGGCTTCCACCGCTACTTCACGCACGGCTCCTTCAAGGCCAGGCGCCCCTTGCGCATCGCGCTCGCGATCATGGGGTCGCTGGCGGTGGAGGGCCCCCTGGTCCGCTGGGTGGCGGACCACCGCAAGCACCACAAGTTCTCCGACGCCGAGGGCGACCCGCACTCCCCGTGGCGTTTCGGGGAGACCGTCCCGGCGCTGATCAAGGGCCTGTGGTGGGCGCACATCGGCTGGATGTTCGACGAGGAGCAGACGCCGCAGGACAAGTACGCGCCGGATCTGATCAAGGACCCGGCGATCCGTGCGATCTCCCGCCAGTTCGTGTTCTGGACGATGCTGTCGCTGGCCCTTCCGCCGCTGATCGGCGGTCTGGTCACCTGGTCCTGGTGGGGCGCGTTCACGGCGTTCTTCTGGGGCTCACTCGTACGGGTGGCGCTGCTGCACCATGTGACCTGGTCGATCAACTCGATCTGTCACGCGGTCGGCAAGCGGCCCTTCAAGTCGCGCGACCGCTCGGGCAACGTGTGGTGGCTGGCCGTGCTGTCGTGCGGCGAGTCCTGGCACAACCTGCATCACGCGGACCCGACCTCGGCGCGGCACGGTGTGGAGCGCTGGCAGGTGGACTCCTCGGCGCGGATCATCCGCTGGTTCGAGGCGTTCGGCTGGGCGTACGACGTGCGGTGGCCGTCACGCTCGCGTATCGATTCGCGCCGGAACACCGGTGAAGAGGGCTCTCGGCGCCGGAAGGAGACGGCCGAGGCGGCATGATTGACGCCGTGGCGACCGATCCCAGCAGTACCCCGAGCCCGGACAAGCAGCGACGAGCGCGGCGCACCCGTATGACGGGGGCCGAGCGCCGTCAGCAGCTGCTGGAGATCGGTCGCACCCTGTTCGCCGCCAAGGGGTTCGAGGGCACCTCCGTGGAGGAGATCGCGGCGAAGGCCGGGGTGTCCAAGCCGGTGGTGTACGAGCACTTCGGCGGCAAGGAGGGGCTGTACGCGGTGGTGGTGGACCGTGAGATGCGGCGGCTGCTGGACATGGTGACCGGCTCCCTGACCGCCGGCCACCCCCGCGAACTGTGCGAACAGGCCGCCTTCGCGCTCCTGGACTACATCGAGGAGTACACGGACGGCTTCCGCATCCTGGTCCGTGACTCCCCCATCCCGCAGTCGACGGGTTCCTTCGCCTCGCTGATCTCGGACATCGCCACGCAGGTGGAGGACATCCTGGGCCGCGAGTTCAAGAGCCGTGGCTTCGACCCCAAGCTGGCCCCGCTGTACGCGCAGGCCCTGGTCGGGATGGTCGCCCTGACCGGGCAGTGGTGGCTGGACGTGCGCCGCCCGAAGAAGGCGGAGGTCGCCGCGCATCTGGTGAACCTGGCATGGCACGGCCTGGACGGGCTGGAGGCGAAGCCGCACCTGATCGGGCGCCGGAAGAGCTGAGGCCCGCACCCCGGGTGCCGGTGTGCTCAGTGCTTGAAGGTGTCCTTGCCCTTCTCCTTGGCCTGGCGTGCGTCGCCCTTCATCTGCTCGGCCTTGCCCTCGGCGGTCATCCGCTCGTTGCCGGCCATGCGGCCCATCGCTTCCTTGGCCTTGCCCTTCATCTGTTCCTTCTTGGCCCTGGCCTTCTCTTCCTTCGCCACGTTTCTCACTCCCCGCGGAGCTCGACGTCGGTGTCACCTCAGCGGGTGACCCTCCACCGTGCCGTCAAACAGCGGTCACCGGCTCCAGGAACTCCAGCCGGTTGCCCACGGGGTCGGACGAGTAGAACCGCCGGTGCCCCGGCAGGTTCTCGTCCCACTCCACCTGCGCCCCATGGGCCTCAAGCCGGGCGCCGTACCGCTCGATCCCGGTGACGCGCAGCCCGGGGTGGGCCTTCTTCGCGGGCCGGAAGTCCTCCTCGATCCCCAGGTGCAGCTGCACGACCCCGGCCTGGAACCAGCACCCGCCCCGCGCCGCGAGCACCTGCGGCTTCGGGATCTCCGTCATCCCGAGGACATCGACGTAGTACGCACGCAGCCGGTCCTCGGAGCCGGGCGGTGCGGCGAGCTGGACGTGGTCGACGGCGGTGATCACGCTCATGCCTCCTTGTGGGCGACGGCGAAGACCCGGCGGAAGGGGAAGGCCGTACCGTGCGCCCCGGCCGGATAGGCCTCCCGCAGGGCCGCCCGGTACTCGCCCAGGAACTCCGCCCGCGCCGCCGGGTCGTCGGCGAGGGCGGTGAGGACGGGCCGCAGCCCGGTCCCCTTCACCCAGTCCAGCACCGGATCCTCGCCGGTGAGGAGATGCACGTACGTCGTCTCCCATACGTCCGCCTCGCAGCCGAGGGCGGTCAGGCGTTCCAGATAGGCCTCGGGCGCGAGGACGGCGTCGTCGTGGCGCAGGGTGTCGGCGAGGCGGTCCTTCCAGCGGGCTGAGTGGGCGAGTTCGCGCATCAGCGTGTGGCTGGGGGCGTCGAAGTTGCCGGGCACCTGGAAGGCGAAGGTGCCCCCGGACTCGAGGCCGGCGATCCAGTCGGCGAAACGGTCCGCGTGCCCCGGCACCCACTGCAGGGTCGCGTTGCTGACGATCAGGTCGTACGGCTGCCCGGGCGCCCAGGTCCGTACGTCCGCGGCGGCGAAGTCGAGGCGGCCGCCGCCGGCGGTGGGGCCGGCGTGGTCGGCGTGGGCCTTGTCTAGCATCTCGGGCGAGTTGTCGTAGCCGGTGATGCGGGCGGTGGGCCAGCGGTCGGCGAGCAGGACGGTGACGTTGCCGGGGCCGCAGCCGAGGTCGGCGATCCGCGGCGAGTCGGCCGGCAGGTCCGGGACGCGGGCGAGGAGGTCGACGAAGGGGCGGGCGCGGTGGCCGGCATGACGCAGGTACTGGGCGGGGTCCCAGGTGGGGGTGCTCATGCCTCAAACCTTCCCCGGAAACTTCTCTTGATGTCAAGAGACTTCACATCAAGAGACTTCACGTCGACACAACCACTACACTGATCGCCATGGAGGACGAGGTCGATCGGCTGGTCGCAGCATGGCGCCGGGAGCGTCCGGACCTCGACGTGGAACCGCTCGAGGTGCTCAGCCGGGTGAGCAGACTGGCCCGGCATCTGGACCGGGCGCGCCGGCTGGCCTTCGCCGAGCACAGCCTGGAGCCCTGGGAGTTCGACGTGCTGACGGCACTTCGGCGCGCGGGCACGCCGTATCAGCTCTCGCCGGGGCAGCTGCTGACGCAGACCCTGGTGACCTCGGGCACGATGACGAACCGCATCGACCGCCTGGCCAAGAAGGGCCTGGTGGAGCGGCTGCCCGACCCGAGCGACCGGCGTGGTGTGCTGGTACGGCTGACGGACGAGGGCCGGGACCGTGCGGACCAGGCCCTCGCCGGCCTCCTCGACCAGGAGCGGGCGATCCTCGCCGAGCTCTCCCGCGCCCAGCGCGGTGAACTGGCGGGGCTGCTACGCCAGCTGACCGCCCCGTTCGACAACATCCCCGGCTAGGTCGACGGGCCCGACACCGGCCCGGCGGGCGAGCGCGACGGCGGCGAGCGTCGAGTGGACGCCCAGCTTCCCGAGGACGTTCTGCATGTGCGTACGCACGGTGTGGGGCGAGAGGAACAACCGCTCGGCGACGGCCTTCCTCCCCAGCCCGGCCACCATGCACCGCAGGACTTCCCGCTCCCTCGGCGTGAGGGACTCGACGAGCCGTTCGCTCTCGGTGCGGTGCTTGCGCGCGGCGGTCAACTCCCTGAGGACGCCCGTGAGCAGAGCCGGCGGCAGATGCGTCTCGTCGCGCAGCACTCCCCGTATGACATTGAGCAGCCGGGACAGCGAACAGTCCTTGGCCACCCAGCCGGAGGCCCCGGCCTGCAGGGCGAGCGCGGCACGGCGCGGATCGTCCTTCTCGGCGAGCACGACGATCCGTACGCCCGGCTGCGCGGTGCGCACCCCGGCGACCAGCGAGATCCCGTCGACGAGGCCGTCCTCGTTGCCCTCCTGAACGGGCACGGCCGGCCGGACGCCCGGCACGTTCCCGCCCAGATCGGAGTCGACGAGCAGCACGTCGAACCGGCGTCCCTCGGCTGCCGCACGCTCCAGGCTGCGCAGCGCGGCGGGACCGCTGCCGGCCGCGGACACGTCGACGTCGGGCTCGGCCGCCAGCGCGGCGGCAAGCGACTCGGCGAAGATGCGATGGTCGTCGACGACCAGGACTCGGATGCGAACCACGAAACCCCCTTCCCCAAGCTCTCGAAGAGCAGGGGATACCCCATGTGTCGGGAGACGGCACGGGCGCAGGTACGGCGCCCGAAGCGCCCCAGGTCACTTGTGACGACCTGGGACTGGAACGGCACACCGCACGGCCGCCGCCGTGCGGAAACTGCTACCCCCACTTCGGGCGTCGTACCCGACTGTCTCGCCCCCTGATCGGCACCGGCCCCCACCGGTGCTGTTCATCAGGGTACGGCCGGGGGCCAGGAGCGGAAGGTAATTTGCAGAACTGGCTGTCCAGCGCGTTTATCGTGAGTCACATGTTTCGTCTTGAGACAGAAGTCGACAGGGGCCGGCGCGATCTTCTCCGTTCCCGCCTGCGGGACACCAACACGGCGGCGTCACCGATCCTGCGCCGCCTGCGCGGAACCCCAGGTGAACGTGAACTTCCACTCCACGTCTGGGCGTTGGACGACGCGGACGACCTGGCGGCCGGCCTGGTGGGCCACACCTGGACGACCTGGCTGCACGTGACCTACCTGTGGGTGGACGAACGCCACCGCGGCACGGGCCTGGGTTCCCACCTCCTCGCACAGGCGGAACACATCGCCCGCGAGGAACGGGGCTGCGGCTCGTCCCGCCTGGAGACGTGGGACTTCCAGGCGCCGGGGTTCTACAAGAAACAGGGGTACGAGGTGGTGTGCGTGATCCCCGACTATCCGCCGGGGATCACCGAGTACACACTGACGAAGCGGCTCAGCTGAGCCTGCGCGCCCCGGCCCCCGGCACCGCCTCGAACACCCGCGGTGTCGTGAAGCCCGCCGCCGCGAAGGCCTCCGTCACCGCCTTGGTGACTGTGTCGACGTCGGATGCCTCTGCCAGGACGATGGCCGAGCCGCCGAAGCCGCCGCCCGTCATGCGGGCGCCGAGGGCGCCGGAGGCGAGGGCCGTGTCGACCACCAGGTCCAGTTCGGGGCAGGAGATGCGGAAGTCGTCCCGCAGGGAGGCGTGGCCGGCCACCAGGACCGGGCCGATCGCGCGGGTGTCGCCCGACTCCAGGAGGGAGACGACCTTCTCCACCCGCTCGTCCTCCGTGACGACGTGGCGGACCAGGCGGACCGCCTCCTCGTCGTCACCGAGGCGGGCGAGGGCCGCGTCCAGGTCGCCGTACGGGACGTCCCGCAGCGCGTCCACGCCCAGCAGTGCCGCGCCCCGCTCGCAGCCCGCACGGCGCTTGCCGTACTCGCCCTCGCTGTGGGAGTGCTTGACCTGGGTGTCCACCACCAGCAGGCGCATGCCCTCGGCGGCCAGGTCGAAGGGGATCTGCTTCTGGGACAGGTCACGGGTGTCGAGGAAGAGCGCGTGGCCCTCCTCGCAGCACGCCGACGCCGTCTGGTCCATGATGCCGGTGGGAGCGCCGACGTAGACGTTCTCGGCGCGCTGGCACAGGCGGGCCAACTGCCAGCGCTGCAGGCCGAGTTCGTAGAGGTCGTTCAGGGCGAGCGCGATGACGACCTCCAGGGCCGCCGAGGACGACAGGCCCGCGCCCGCCGGGACCGTCGACGACAGGTGGATGTCCGCGCCGGTCACCGCGTGGCCCGCCTCGCGCAGGGCCCAGACGACGCCCGCCGGGTATGCCGTCCAGTTGCGGTCCGACTCGGGGGCGAGATCGTCGACACGCAGCGCCACGACGCCGCCCTCGACGTCCGCCGAGTGCAGGCGCAGCACGCCGTCCGCGCGGCGCGAGACCGCTGCCACCGCCGTGTGCGGCAGCGCGAAGGGCATCACGAAGCCGTCGTTGTAGTCGGTGTGCTCACCGATGAGGTTGACGCGGCCCGGCGCCGACCACACGCCCTCGGGCTCGGTCCCGTACAGCTCGACGAAACCGTCCCGCACCTGCACTGCGCCCACTACTGCTCCCTAGCGATGTTCTGCGCGAACTCCCACGCGTCCGCGACGATCCCCGCGAGATCCGCGCGGGACGGGTTCCAGCCCAGCTTCTCGCGGGCCGTGGCGGCCGACGCGACCAGGACCGCCGGGTCACCGCCGCGGCGCGGGGCCACGACCTCCGGGATCGGGTGGCCGGTGACCTGCCGGACCGTCTCGATGACCTGGCGGACCGAGAAGCCCTCGCCGTTGCCCAGGTTGCAGATGAGGTGCTCGCCGGAGGTGGCGGCCTTCAGCGCGAGCAGGTGGGCGTCGGCGAGGTCCGCGACGTGGATGTAGTCGCGCACGCAGGTGCCGTCCGGCGTCGGGTAGTCGTCGCCGAAGACGGAGATCGCGTCCCGCCTGCCCTGCGCGACCTGCAGCACCAGCGGGATCAGGTGCGACTCGGGGTCGTGGCGCTCCCCCTGCCTGCCGTACGCGCCCGCCACGTTGAAGTAGCGCAGCGAGACCGCGCCCAGGCCGTGCGCCGCCGCCTCACCGGTGATCATGTGGTCCACGGCCAGCTTCGAGGCGCCGTACGGGTTGGTCGGCGAGGTGGGCGCCGACTCCACGATCGGGACCTCCTTCGGCTCGCCGTACGTGGCGGCCGTGGAGGAGAAGACGAGCTTGCGGACGCCGGCCTCGCGCATCGCGCCGAGCAGGGCCATGGTGCCGGCCACGTTGTTGTCCCAGTACTTCTCGGGCTTCACGACCGACTCGCCGACCTGCGAGAACGCGGCGAAGTGCAGGACCGCCTCGAAGGAGGAGTCCAGCCACTTGGCGGCGTCGCGGATGTCCCCCTCGATGAGGGTCGCACCGGCCGGGACGCCCTCCCGGAAGCCCGTGGAGAGATTGTCGAGCACGACGACCTCGTGGCCCGCCTCCAGCAGGTGCTGGGCGACCACGCTGCCGACATAGCCCGCGCCACCGGTGACCAGGTACTTACCGCTCATCAACTCGCTACCTCTCGCAGTCGCTCGGCCGCGCGCTCCGGCGGCACGTCGTTGATGAACACGTTCATGCCGGACTCGGAACCCGCGAGGAACTTCAGCTTGCCGGAGGTTCGGCGGATGGTGAAAAGCTCGAGGTGGAGCGCGAAGTCGTCGCGGTTGACGCCCTCGAACTCCTCCAGCGCGCCGAACGGGGCCTGGTGCCAGGCCGAGATGTAGGGCGTGGGCGGTTCACCTTCGCCGAAGATCCGGTCGAAGCGCCTCAAGAGTTCCAGGTAGACCTTGGGGAACTCTGTGCGCGCGCTTTCATCCAGCGCGAGCAGGTCCGGCACCCGGCGCTTCGGGTACAGATGGACCTCGTACGGCCAGTGCGCGGCGTACGGCACGAACGCCACCCAGTGTTCACCCTCGAGGACGACCCGCTCGCCGGCGAGTTCGCTCGCCACGACGGCGTCGAAGAGGTTCTCACCGCCCGTCGCCTCCTTGTGGGCCGCGAGGGAACGCAGCATCAGCGCGGTGCGCGGGGTCGTGAACGGGTACGCGTAGATCTGGCCGTGCGGATGGCCGAGCGTCACGCCGATCTCCGCGCCGCGGTTCTCGAAGCAGAACACCTGCTCCACGGAGGGCAGATGCGACAGCTCCGACGTACGGTCCGTCCATGCCTCCAGGACCAGGGCCGCCTGCTCCTCGCTCAGGTCGGCGAAGGAGGCGTTGTGGTCGGAGGTGAAGCAGACGACCTCGCAGCGGCCCGAGTCGCCGGCCAGCGAGGGGAAGCGGTTCTCGAAGACCACGACGTCGTACGACGAGTCCGGGATCTCGCTCAGGCGGTCGCCCTGCGAGGGGCACAGGGGGCACTGGTCGGCCGGCGGGTGGTAGGTGCGGCCCTGGCGGTGCGAGGCGACGGCGATCGAATCGCCGAGCAGCGGGTCGCGGCGGATCTCGGAGGTCGTGACGGTGCGCTCCAGCGGACGCCTGTCCACCGCGTCCCGCACGGTGTCGTCGCGCAGGTCGTAGTAGATGAGCTCACGACCGTCGGCCAACGAGGTCGAGGTCTTCTTCACGCCACCGCTCCTTACACACGCAACCCTCAACAGAACTAAACATAACAAACCACAAGGCAACAGTGGCGTCAATGGGTGAGGGCCCGCAACCGGGAAGTCGCAGGGTGTGAGCAGGCGTATGTTTCGTGTGAGGGGCATAGATACGTGCATGCAGAACCCCACCTATCTGGCTGCAGAGCTCCGGCTCCCCACGAACGGGCTCGACTACACGATCCTCGGCATCTACTTCGTCGTCGTCCTGGGCATCGGCTTCGCCGCACGCAGATCGGTGAAGACCAGCCTCGACTTCTTCCTCTCCGGGCGCTCCCTGCCCGCCTGGATCACCGGTCTCGCGTTCATCTCGGCCAACCTGGCCGCCACCGAGATCCTGGGCATGGCCGCCAACAGTGCGCAGTACGGCGCGTACACCGTGCACTGGTACTGGATCGGCGCCATCCCGGCCATGGTCTTCCTGGGCCTGGTGATGATGCCCTTCTACTACGGAAGCAAGGTCCGCTCGGTCCCCGAGATGCTGCTGCTGCGCTTCGACAAGTGGGCACACCTGCTGAGTTCGGCCCTGTTCGCCTTCGCGGCCATCCTGATCGCCGGCGTGAACCTCTACGCCCTCGCGATCGTCGTCGAGGCACTGCTGGGCTGGCCGCAGTGGGTGGCGATCGTGGTCGCGGGCGCGTTCGTGCTGGCGTACATCACGCTGGGCGGTCTGTCATCGGCGATCTACAACGAGGTGCTGCAGTTCTTCGTGATCCTCGCGGCGCTGATCCCGATCGTGGTGCTGGGTCTGAAGAAGGTCGGCGGCTGGGACGGGCTGACGGACAAGCTGACCGTGACCCACGGCGCCGACTTCACCACCGCATGGGGCGGCACCGGCATCGGCAGCTCCAACCCGCTCGGCGCCAACTGGCTGACCATCGTGCTCGGCCTCGGCTTCGTGCTGTCCTTCGGCTACTGGACGACCAACTTCGCCGAGGTGCAGCGCGCCCTGTCCGCGAAGAACCTCTCCGCCGGGCAGCGCACCCCGCTGATCGCCGCGTACCCGAAGATCTTCATCGTCTTCCTGGTGATGATCCCGGGCCTGGTCGCCGCGGCCCTCATCCCGAAGTTCGGCACCCCCGCCTCCGGCTACCAGTACAACGACGCCATCCCCTACCTGATGCAGGAGCTGCTGCCGAACGGTGTGCTCGGCATCGCGGTCACCGGTCTGCTGGCGGCCTTCATGGCCGGCATGGCGGCCAACGTCTCGTCCTTCAACACGGTGTTCACCAACGACATCTGGGCGCGGTACCTGGTCAGGGGCCGGGAGGACGAGTACTACGTCCGCTTCGGCCGTCTGATCACGGTGGTCGGCGTCTGCGCCTCGGTCGGCACGGCGTTCCTGGCGTCGTCCTTCTCGAACATCATGAGCTACCTGCAGACGCTGTTCTCCTTCTTCAACGTGCCGATGTTCGTGGTCTTCATCGTCGGCATGTTCTGGAAGCGCGCGTCCGCGAAGTCCGGCTTCTGGGGTCTGCTCGCCGGCACGGTGACCGCGATGGTCAACTACTTCGTCCTCTACAAGAGGGACATCATCTCCATCCCCTCCGACCAGGGAGCCAACTTCGTCTCCGCGATCGCCGGATTCGTCGCCGGTGCGGTGGTGATGTTCATCGTGTCCCTGTTCACCGAGCCGAAGCCGGACGAGGAGCTGCAGGGCCTGGTCTACGGCACCACCTCCCCCGGTATGTCGGAGCCGCCCGCACCGGGCGACGAAGCCTGGTACCGCAGGCCGGCCCTGCTGGGCTGGGGCGCGGTGATCATCGCGGCCGCCTGCTACATCCCGTTCTCGTTCTGATCGAGGGAGGATCGAAGGACCATGACCGATCAGCACGGCTACTCCGAGCAGGACGTCCAGCGCGAGGTCTCCGAACTGCAGAAGAAGTCGGCCACCGCGGCCCGCATCTTCGACCTGCGCCGCATCATCGGCGGCCTCTTCGTGCTCTACGGCCTGATCCTCGGGATCACCGGCCTCCTCGACGACCAGGCCGCGATCGACAAGGCGCAGGGCATCAACATCAACCTGTGGACCGGGATCGGGATGCTGCTGCTCGGCATCTTCTTCCTGGTCTGGCTGAAGCTCCGCCCGACGCCCCCGCCGCCCCCGGCGGAGGAGGGGGACGAGGCGGACAGGCCCGCCGAGTGACGCCGACGGGGGAGGGGCGTCACCCGCCCCTCCCCCGCTCGCCGGATCAGCCGTAGTACGGGTTGCCGTCCCAGGGCGAGGTGTCGCAGGAGACCGGGGTGTCGCCCTCGTACGTGCACACCTGGATGCGCATCGCCCAGATGCCGTTCGAGTCGGTCAGCGAGGTCGTCCAGCTGAGCTTGGATCCGTAACCCTGGTAGTCGTAACGCCACGGGTAGCTGGTGATGTTGCGGAGCGGGTCCTCGGACTGCGCCCGCACCCGGACGTGGTGCCCATCGGCCTTGGTGTCCTGCACGGCCAGGACGATGTTGTACGCCTCGGTCCTGCTCTTGTAGTAGAACTCACCCCAGCCCTGGGAGCCGTCGGCCTGCGCGTACACGTCGCCCGCGAACGCGGGTGACGCGGCGAAGGCCAGTGCCGCCACAGCGGCCGCACCCACGGTAAGTCCACGGCGAAGTCTCAAAGAATCCCCCCAGTGATCGGGTTGGAACGATCTTGTGACGGGATCTTAGAGGTTCAAGAACAGGTCAACCATGGCCCAAATGATCATGTGAGCCAAGTAACACCGAGTCCAGGTGGGGCAAGTCCCGGCAAGTCAGGAATCCGCCGGTCGTGGTTCGTTCGGAAGAGGGCCCGCACGGTCCAGCAGCCCCGTGCGGGCCGCCAGCGCGGCCGCCTCGAGCCGCGACCCCACGCCCAGCTTCATCAGGACCCGTTGGACGTGGGTGCGGGCCGTGGAGGGGGCGATGCCCATGCCGGCCGCGATCAGGCGGGTGTCCTCGCCGTCGGCGACCCTGACCAGGACCTCGACCTCCCTCGGGGTGAGCATCTGGAGCAGGCGCTGACCCTCGTCGTCCGGCTGGGCGGCAGGGTTCAGCAGCTCGCTGAAGGCGCCCTGGAGGAGCTGCGGCGCGACCGCCGCCTCGCCCGCCCTCGCCTTCATGATCGCCCGCTCCACACCCTCTATGCGCTCGTCATGGCGTACGTAGCCCGAGGCGCCCGCGGCGAAGGCCGCCGCTATGCCGCGCGGGCTGGGTACCGGACCCAGTACCAGGACCGCCACCTGCGGACGCTCCCGTTTGATCTTCACCACCGGGTCGAAGATGCCCGGCTCCGCCGGTGTCGCCGTGCCCAGCAGGCACACCTCAGGCGCACGCGTGATCACCAGCTCCGCCGCGCCCGCGGCAGGCGCCGCCGCGGCGAGCACCCGGTGCCCCCGCAGCTTCAACGCCGAGGCCAGCGCCTCGGCGAGCAGTCGGTGGTCGTCGACCACCATGAGCCGCACTCCCATCGAGCCAACCCCCCAGTCCCCCCAATGGATCCCTATGGATGCCCCGCCATGGGTGCCCCACCTCGGGTGCCCACTGGTCCGCGCGGACAGAAGCCCCCTCCCGGCTCCCCCGCTCTTCATGCCCCCGGAAGCTACACGCTTGTTCGACGTTGCGCTCCCCCTACTGGTGAGAACTGCCCCGGATCGACGGAATTTCTGGCATTCGAGGGTGATGGGCGGTACGCGCACGGCCCCGCCCCTGAGCAGGGACGGGGCCGTTCTCACGGACGAGTGGTTCAGCCGCTCGTGCCGAACGCGAGCGCCAGATACTCCTTGTCCGAGACACCCGACGACTTGTCGGCGTACACCCCGGACATGTACAGGTGGCCCTGCGAGTACAGGATCTCCGCCGAGTCCGGCAACATGGTCGTCTCGGCATCCCGCACCGACTCCGTCGAGGGGTTCTCCAGCAACTTGGTCTCCTTGAACGAGGAGCCGTCGATGCTGACGATCTGACCGCCCTTGTCGTACGGCGGGCTCTTGTACGCGATCACGTTGCCGCCGTCCATCCGCAGCGGGGTGATGGTGTAACCGTCGCCGGAGTCGGCGCGCTGGCCGGTCTGCTTGCCGGTGGCCAGGTCGAAGACGACGATCGCGTTGGCGTCGTCCCGCTCCTCCGTCGGGATGTACAGCTTGCCGTTGCCGACCGCGAGCCCCTTGCAGAACTCGATCCTCGAGATGCCGTCGCAGCGGGCCGCGTACTGCTCGCCCGGCGCGGAGATCCGGGTGAGGAGTTTGCCGGTCTTGTTGTCGATGGAGAAGAAGTCCGAGATACCGCTGCCGTCGCCCGCGGTGTCACCGACGTCTGCCGCCACGACCAGCGGGTCCGTCGAGACGACGGCCGCGTACTCGATGCCCTGGGTCATCTTGTACTCGGAGATCACCTTCCCGGTCTTCGGGTCGATGGTCTGGATGTGCAGCTGCCGCTGGTCGTACGAGCCGCACTTGCGCACCGCGACCAGCTTCGCGCCGCCGCCGTACCCGGCGTCGTAGCAGGTGTCGGTCGGCTTCGGGGCCCACAGGGACTTGCCGGAGGTGATGTCCCAGGCGGCGCCGCCGCTGGTGCTGCCCACGGCGACGGTGTTCGCGCTGACCGTCACGTTGTCCAGGCCGATCGGCCGGTCACCGGAGTTGACGGTCTTCGTCCACAGCTTCTTGCCCGCGTCCAGGTCGATCGCGGCGACCTGGCTGCACCCAGCCGAGCTGTTCTTCGCCGGCATCTTGGGCTGGAAGACGATGGCCGTCTTGTTGTCCGCGGTGGTGTGGTCACTGGCCTCGCACACCGGGCCGGGCAGCTTGATCGTCCACAGCTTGGTGCCCTTGTCGGGGTCGTAGCCGTTGATCTCGGCGACGCCGCTCTTGACGTACGCCTTGTCGGTCAGCCACGAACCGGACACCACGGTGCTGTCGTCGACCTTGGGCTCCGGGATCTGGAACAGGACCTGGGAACCGGTGTTGGCGGGCACCTTCTCGTCGCCCTTGCTCGAGGTGCCGCCGGTGTCGCTCTTGTCGTCCCCGCCGCCCGTGGGGCCGGCGGAGCTCAGCTCCGGGTCCTTCTTGTCGTCGCCCTTGCCGGAGCTCGCGTACCAGATGCCGCCGCCGACGATCAACGCGATCGCGACGACCGCCGAGACGATAATGACCAGCTGCGCGTTCATCTTCCGCCCGCCGGCCGGCTGCCCGGCCTGCGGCTGCAGCGGCACGGTCGGCTGCTGGTAGCCGTAACCGGGCTGCTGGCCATAGGGGTTGGGCGGTTGCTGGCCGTACGGGTTCTGCGGCTGCCCGGGGTACCCGTAGCCCGGCGGCGCCTGCGGCGGCGGGGCCTGGGGGTAGCCGTAGCCGGGCTGCTGCGGGGGCGGCGGAGGCGGGGTCTGCGGGGCCCCCGGCGCCTGCGGGTAGCCGTAGCCCGGCTGCTGCGGGGTGCCGAAGCCGGGCTGCTGCGGCGGCTGGTCCTGCGGCGGGCCGAAACCGCCCTGCTGCGGGGGCTGGTTGGGCGGTGGGGGCGGTGGCTGGGTCATGACGTGAGTACCTCGGGAGCGAGCGGCGGGGACGGCGGAAGGGAGGGAAGAGTCACTTGCCGTAGGCGAGCATCAACTTCTCCTTCGCTTCGTCATTGCCGGTCAGCCGGGTCGTCGAGAGGTAGAAGCGCCCGTCGACCCAGTCGAAGGCCTTGGAGTAGAAGCCGTCCTCGATCTCCGCGGTGCTCTGCGGGTTCTGCAGCAGCTTCACCGGCTTGTGGCTCGAGCCGCTGATCGGGATCGACACGACCTGGCCGCCCGAGTCGTACCCCGGCTCGACGTACGCGACGAGCTTGCCGCCCTCGGTCCTGATCGGCATCATCGACTCGTCCGCCGGGGACTTGACGCGCCACTTCTCCTTGCCGTTGGCGAGGTTGATCGCGACGATCTCGTTCGGCCCGCTGGTCGCCTCGGTCGGCAGGTACAGCGTGGTGGAGTCGGCGGCGACGCCCTGGCAGCCCTGCAGCTCACGGTCGATGATCGCCCAGCCGCACTCGGGGGCGAAGTTCTCGTCGAAGTCGACCTGCGAGCGGAAGGTGCCGTTGGCGTTGAACGTCGAGATGTTCCACGCCTTCTTGTTCTGGTTGGTGCTGTAGACGACGAGCGGATCGACCGAGTACGTCCGCGCGACCGTCCAGCCCTTGTCGAACTTCTGGGTCCACTTGGCCTTGCCGGTCGTCGGGTCCAGCTCCTGGACCTCGTCGTGCTCGTTCGAACCGGTGGCGTCGCAGGAGGCGACGGCGATCAGCTTGCTGCCGCCCGCGAACGCGGTCGGGAAGCACGAGTCGCCGTACTTCTTCTTGTCGAAGAGCTTCTTGCCGGTCTCGACGTTGTACGCCACCCCGGACTGCGAGCGGCCCACCATCAGCGTCTTGCCCGTGATGGACAGGTCGATGGTGATGGTGCTGTCGAACAGCGCGCCGTCGGAGAGCGTGCCGCTCCAGCCCTTCTTGCCCGTGTTCAGGTCGAGTTGCTGGAGCTTGTTGCACTTGGCGCGGTCGCTGCTGCCGCTCTCGTACGCCACGACGACCTTGTCGTCGGCGGACTTCTGCGGGGTGACCGCGCAGACCTTCTGCGGGAAGGTGATCGGGTCCCAAGTGGGGTTGCCGTCGCCCACGTTGAAGGCGAAGACCTGCTTGTACGCCGCCTTCACCGCGGTCTTGTCGGTGATCCACATGCCGGGGGCGTCGGCGCCGGAACCGGGCGCGTCGGGCGCCTCCTTGTACCAGAGGACCTTCGACTCGCCGGCCTGGCGGCCCTCGTTGAGGTTCTCCGGGTCCGCGCCGCCGTCGCCGCTGCCGTCACCGGGGTTGACCGGGGCGGACCGGGAGGGCTTGGAGTCGCCGCTCTTGTCGGCGACCGGCTTCTTGTCGTCGTCGCCGCCGCTCGTCACGGCGAAGACGATGCCGCCGACGACGGCCAGCGCGGCGACCACCGCGACGGCGACCAGGGCGGGCTTGCCCTTGAAGGGGTTTCCGGAGCCGGGCGGCGGGGTGCCGGGCCCACCGGGGTACTGGGGCTGCGGGTAGCCGTAACCGGGCTGCTGTCCGTAGGGGCCCGGCTGCTGGGGCTGGCCGTACGGGCCGGGCTGACCGTACGGGCCGGCGGGCGGCTGGCCGTACGGACCGGGCTGGGCGTACGGGCCCGACGGCTGGCCGTACGGTCCCGGCTGCGGAGGAGCCTGCGGGTAGCCGTAGCCGGGCTGGGGGGCGCCGGACGGCGGGGTCTGCGGCGGGCCCTGGGGCGGCGGCGGGGTCTGCGGAGCGCCGAAGCCTCCCGGTGGCTGCTGCGGCGGTTGCGGCGGCTGGTTGGGCGGCTGAGTCATCAGCGCGTCTCCCCCTCGTTCACTGATTTTTAGCCACGCCCTGAGGTACGTGATGGACCCAGAGTCGTACTCAGAAAGTTCTCAGGCGGCCCTTTCTATCACTCGGGACCGACAACGCACCGGGCCGGTTCATCCCCTGTTCCCAAGGGAGGACCGGCCCGTGATGCCGTCGTTATGCGCCTTCACGCACCCTTCACGCGTCCTCGGCAAGCTCCAGCCAACGCATTTCCAGGTCCTCGCGCTCGGCGGTCAAGTTGCGCAATTCCGCGTCGAGTTCGGCCACTTTCGCGAAGTCGGTTGCGTTGTCCGCGATTTGGCTGTGGAGCTTGGACTCCCGCTCGGAGATCTTGTCGAGCTGCCGCTCGATCCTCTGGAGTTCCTTCTTGGCGGCGCGCTGGTCGGCGGCGCTCTTCTCGGGCACGTCCTTCTGCGCGGCCGGCGCCGCGGCGGCCGCGACCGCCTCCTCCATCCGCTGCCGGCGCTCCAGGTACTCGTCGATGCCTCGCGGCAGCATCCGCAGGGTGGCGTCGCCGAGCAGCGCGAAGACCCGGTCCGTGGTCCGCTCGACGAAGAACCGGTCGTGGGAGATGACGATCATCGAGCCGGGCCAGCCGTCGAGGACGTCCTCCAGCTGGGTCAGGGTCTCGATGTCGAGGTCGTTGGTGGGCTCGTCGAGGAAGAGGACGTTGGGCTCGTCCATGAGCAGCCGCAGCAGCTGCAGTCGCCGCCGCTCACCACCGGACAGGTCGCCGACCGGCGTCCACTGCTTCTCCTTGTTGAAGCCGAACGTCTCGCACAGCTGCCCGGCCGTCATCTCCCGCCCCTTGCCGAGGTCGACGCGCTCGCGCACCTGCTGCACGGCTTCCAGGACCCGGGTGTTGGGGTTGAGCTCGGCGACCTCCTGGGAGAGGTAGGCGAGCTTGACGGTCTTGCCGACGGTGACCCGGCCGCCGACGGGCTGCTTCTCGCCCTCGGTACGGGCGGCCTCCGCCATCGCCCGCAGCAGCGAGGTCTTGCCGGCGCCGTTGACCCCGACCAGGCCGATGCGGTCGCCGGGGCCGAGGTGCCAAGTGACGTGCTTGAGAAGGACCTTGGGGCCGGCCTGGACGGTGACGTCCTCCAGGTCGAACACCGTCCTGCCCAGCCGGGAGGACGCGAACTTCATCAGCTCGGAGGTGTCCCGGGGCGGCGGCACGTCCTTGATGAGCTCGTTGGCGGCCTCGACGCGGAAGCGCGGCTTGGACGTACGGGCCGGGGCGCCGCGGCGCAGCCAGGCGAGCTCCTTGCGGACGAGGTTCTGCCGCTTGACCTCCTCGGTGGCGGCGATGCGCTCGCGCTCGGCGCGGGCGAAGACGTAGTCGGAGTAGCCGCCCTCGTACTCGTAGACGTCGCCCTTCTGCACGTCCCACATGCGGGTGCACACCTGGTCGAGGAACCAGCGGTCGTGCGTGACGCAGACGAGCGCGGAGCGGCGCTCGCGCAGATGCCGGGCGAGCCAGGCGATGCCCTCGACGTCGAGGTGGTTGGTCGGCTCGTCGAGGACGATCAGGTCCTGCTCGTCGATGAGCAGCTTGGCCAGGGCGATACGGCGTCGCTCGCCGCCGGAGAGCGGGCCGATGACGGTGTCGAGGCCCTGCGGGAAGCCTGGCAGGTCGAGCCCGCCGAACAGCCCGGTCAGTACGTCCCGGATCTTGGCGTTGCCCGCCCACTCGTGGTCGGCCAGGTCGCGGATGACCTCGTGCCGGACGGTGGCCTCCGGGTCGAGGGAGTCGTGCTGGGTGAGCACGCCGAGGCGGAGCCCGCCGGAGTGGGTGACGCGCCCGGTGTCGGCCTCCTCCAGCTTGGCCAGCATGCGGATCAGCGTGGTCTTGCCGTCGCCGTTGCGCCCGACCACCCCGATCCGGTCGCCTTCGGAGACGCCGAGGGAGACGCCGTCGAGGAGGGCACGAGTGCCGTACACCTTGCTGACGTTCTCGACATTGACCAGGTTGACGGCCATTTCTCTCCTGCCCGGGGGATCGATCAGCCTCCCAGCCTAGGCCCTGTCGCCGGATTCCCGCCGTCCGCCCGGAGGGCGGGCCCGACGGCGGCTGGTGCGTGGCGAGCGTGCGTGCCAGGCGTCGCCGGGCAGGCGGGAATCCGGCGACAGGGGCCTCAGCGCGCCGGTCGGTGACCGATCCCCCCGCAGGTCAGCCGAGAATCAGCGGGCCGCGGCCGCGCGGACCTCGGTCAGGAGGTCGTACATGACCTGGCCGGGGCACTCGGTGGCGAAGTAGTCGCGGTGGCCGCCGACCGTGTGCGTGTCCTTCTTCACGCCGCTGACGGGGTTGACGTACGTCACCTGCGCCTGCGGGTCCAGGCCCTTGAAGCGGGAGATCACCTTGATCAGCCGGATCAGGGACGCCTTGGCCGCGTCCGTGGGGCCCTTCTCCTGGAGCGTGCCGATCAGGGCGATCCCCAGGGCACCGGAGTTGTAGCCCACGGAGTGGAAGCCGGTGACCAGGTCGCCGTCCGTGTTGAAGGCCGGGATGCCGTCGTCGCCGGAGTAACGGCCCTCGTAGACCGCGCCCGCCTCGTCGATGAGGAAGTGGTAGCCGATGTCGCCCCAGTCGTTGGTGATCGCGTGGTACTCGTAGATCGCGCGCACCGTCGCGGCCGGGTCGGGATCGTCGTTCGGCGTCGCGGTGTGGTGGACCGTGATGATCTGCAACGGGTAGTACGTCTCGGGCGAGTTGACCTTGCCGTCCTTGTAGCGCTTGGACTCGTCGGCGCCCCAGGCCGGGCGCGAGAGGTAGCGCACGCCCCGCACGCGCGTGGGCTCGCTCGGCACCTCGAAGGTGTGGGCGGGGCCGCTGATGGTGTCGATCGCCAGCGAGCGCACACCGTCGATGTCGCTCGGGGCCTTCACCTCGTACGCGGTGGCGCTCTGGGCGGCGACCAGGGCCGTGCCGCCGTCCTCGACGGCCGCGCAGCCGCTCGCCAGGGTCTGCCAGTCGCCGTCCGCGAGCCGGATGGCGGCGCCCTCCTTCGCGCCGGACCAGCGCAGACCGACGTAGGAGGCGGCGAAGGCCGTGTTGGCCTCGCCGGTGCCGGTGGCGGCCTCGGTCCGGGTGGCGGGGAACTTCTCCGGCTTGGTGCCGGAGCTTCCGGAGGCGGCGGACCCGGTGGAGTCACCGGAGTCGGTGGCCGCGAAGACCGCCGGGGTCACGGCAGCTGCGCCGGCCACCGCCGCGGCGGCTCCGATCGCGCCGCGACGGGACAGAGAGCGCTTACGACGGTGGGTGGGGGGAGTGGGGGATTCGGACACAGGTGGACCCTTCGGCTGTGCAGAGGACGTACAGACGCCAGAGGACATCAGGCGCCACACCAGTCGCTTGAAATGTCAATGACCCTATCCGCCCCACTCGCCCCACCAGTACTGCGCCTGCAGTACTTTCGGGTGGAAATCAGGTGAAGATCACAGACTTCCTCACGCACTCGCCCCGTTGAACCGCTGGTGCGGAATCAGTGCCGCCGCGGGCGCCAACCCCCGCCCGCCGACCGCGGCTTCGCCGACCGGCATGTCGTCCCGCGTCAGGTTCTCCGGGATCAGCACGGTCGCCGTCACACCGCCGCCCGGCGAGGACCGCACCTCCACCCGCAGGCCCTGGCGCTCGCGCAGCCGGTTCACCACGAACAGGCCGATCTGCTTGGCGTCGAGGAGGTCGACCCGGTCGGACTGGATCTTGCGGTTGACCTCGGCGAGGACCTCCTCGTTCCTGCCGAAGCCGCTGTCCTCGACCTCTATGAGTACGCCCTCGGGCATCCTGGCCGCCCCCAGCTGCACCTTGGCGCTCGGCGGGGAGAACGCGGCCGCGTTCTTCGTCTCGGCCGCCGTAAGACCGTTCAGAACCCCGGACGCCGCCGAGTCCCGGCCCTTGAGGAACCCGGCCGACACCGCCGTGGCGCCCGGCCCGGCGCTCTGCACGCGGTTCTCCACGGCCTGCAACTGCGCGTATCCGTCGCCGCCGAGGACCTTCTGGTACGCCGCCCGGTGCGCGGCCTTCAGATCGGCGACCGCCGGCTGAAGCAGCTCCCGCCGGGTGGCGACGGCGCCGACGAACTGCACGTACTGCGCCTGCGTCAGCGTGCCGCGCACCTTCGCCGCGCCCAGCAACGCCTGCTCCTGGGCCACGGCTTCACGCGCGCGGGCGAGTTCGAGCACCACGCGCGCCTCGGAGGCGGCGCCGAATGGCGGCGGGCTGCCGGTCAGTCGCCGATCACCGTCGCGCCCGGCGCCGGTCCCAGTGCCGTACGCACCGTCCGGCAGGTACCCGAAGTCCGCAGCGCCTCGGCCACCTTGGCCGCCGACTCGGTGTCCCGGGCGAGGAAAGCGGTTGTCGGGCCCGAACCGGAGACCAGCGCGGCCAGGGCGCCGGCGTCGCGGCCCGCGGCGAGGGTGTCGGCGAGCTCCGGGAAGAGCGAAAGGGCGGCGGGCTGCAGGTCGTTGGAGACGGCGGCGGCGAGCGCGTCCGGGTCGCCCTTCGCGAGGGCGTCGAGGAGTTTCTGGGAGGCGACGGGCTCGGGGACGTCAAGGCCCTCGGCGAGCCGGTCGAACTCCCGGAACACGGCCGGCGTCGACAACCCGCGCCCGGCCATCGCGAACACCCAGTGGAAGGTGCCGCCGACCTCCAGCGTGCGCAGCTGCTCACCGCGTCCGGTGCCGAGGGCCGCGCCGCCCACCAGGCCGAACGGCACGTCGCTGCCCAACTCGGCGCAGATGGTGAGGAGTTCGGCCCGCGAGGCGCCCGTACCCCACAGCGTGTTGCAGGCCAGCAGCGCGCCCGCGCCGTCCGCGCTGCCGCCCGCCATGCCGCCGGCGACCGGGATGTCCTTGGCGATGTGGATGTGCACGGCGGGCTCGATGCCCCGCCGCTCGGCGAGCGCCACGGCCGCCCGCGCCGCCAGGTTCGTACGGTCCAGGGGCACCTGGTCGGCGTCGGCCCCCTCGCAGGTGACCCGCAGTTCGTCGGCCGGCGTCACGGTCACCTCGTCGTAGAGGCCGACCGCGAGGAAGACGTTGGCCAGGTCGTGGAACCCGTCGGGCCGGGCGGCGCCCACCGCGAGCTGGACGTTGACCTTGGCGGGGACGCGGACGGTGACGCTCACTGCTGACCCTGCTCCTTGTTCTCGGCGATACGGGCGAACTCCTCGACGGTCAGGGCTTCGCCACGGGCCTGCGGGGACACCTCGGCGGCAACCAGGGCAGCCTCCGCGGCGGCCGCGGACCCGGCCCACCCGGCTAGCGCCGCCCGCAGCGTCTTGCGGCGCTGGGCGAAGGCCGCGTCGACCACGGCGAACACCTCACGCCTGGAGGCGGTCGTCTTGATCGGCTCGGCCCGCCGGACCAGCGAGACGAGCCCGCTGTCGACGTTCGGCGCGGGCCAGAAGACATTGCGCCCGATGGCGCCGGCCCGCTTGACCTCGGCGTACCAGTTGGCCTTCACGGACGGGACGCCGTACACCTTCGAACCGGGTGCGGCCGCGAGGCGGTCGGCGACCTCCGACTGGACCATGACCAGGGTGCGCTCGATGCTCGGGAAGGTCTCGAGCATGTGCAGCAGGACGGGCACGGCGACGTTGTACGGCAGGTTCGCCACCAGCGCGGTCGGGGCCGGGCCCGGCAGTTCGGCGACGTGCATCGCGTCGGAGTGGACCAGCGCGAAGCGGTCGGCGCGCTCGGGCATGCGGGCCGTGATCGTGGCGGGTAGCGCCCCGGCGAGCACGTCGTCGATCTCGACGGCGGTGACGCGGTCGGCGACCTCCAGGAGCGCCAGCGTGAGGGAGCCGAGCCCCGGGCCGACCTCGACGACCACGTCGTCCGGGCGGACGTCGGCGGTACGGACGATACGGCGGACGGTGTTCGCGTCGATCACGAAGTTCTGACCGCGCTGCTTGGTGGGCCGGACGCCGAGGGCCGCCGCGAGTTCACGGATGTCCGCGGGGCCCAGGAGGGCGTCGGGAGTGGGGCTGGTGCTCACGGCGACAAGGGTACGGGGCGGCATCAGGGCCTGTGTCGGAAGTGGCGTCGGCCGCCCGAAGGGCGGGCCGGGCGGCGTCCGGTGAGTGCTCTCGGCGTGCCGGGTGGAAGCCCTCGTCTGGACGTACTTGGGCTTGCGCCCGGTGCGGCGAGAGTACGTGCCAGGCGTCGGCCGGCAGGCGCCACTTCCGACGCAGGCCCTGCGCCGCTCACTTGTGCAGCCGGGCCCCGCAGTGCGGCCAGGGGCTGGCGCCCCGGCGGACGTAGAGCTTCTTCGCACGCTTCGTCTGCTCGGCGGCCGGTGCGTCCTGCGGGCGGCCGCTGCCGCCGAGGCTGTGCCAGGTGCGGGTGTCGAACTGGTACAGCCCGCCGTAGGTGCCGGACGCGTCGACGGCGCCCGGGCGCCCGCCCGACTCGCAGGCCGCGAGGCCCTTCCAGTTGAGGCCGTCGGCGTCGTGCGTGGACGGCGGCACCGGCTTGGTGCCGACCTTCACGATCTGGCTCTGCGGCTCGCGCACCACCTCGTCGTCGGTCAGGCGCGGCTTCTGCTTGACGCCGTTGACGGTGCGCAGGGAGAACGTGACCCGCCGCAGCCCCAGCTGTCCCTCCCGCTCGACCACCTCCGTCCCCTCGAACAGCGAGTCGTCCTTCTTCCGCTCCACCTCGAACGGGATCGCCTCCTCGCGGACCTCCTTGCTGCCGGTGACCCGCAGCACGGTGACCGTCTGGCCGTCGCGCGGGAAGCTGTCCGGGGGGACGGAGGTGGTGTCCTCGCCGCGCAGGATGACGCCGGCCTCCTCGACGGCCTCGCGCACGGTCGCCGCGTTGGTGCGCACCCGGCGCGAGCGGCCGTCCGCCATCACCGTCACGGAACGCTCGGTGCGCACGTCGAGTGCGAGCCCGGCGCGTCCGATGGGCTGCGAGCGCGAGGTCGACAGGTACGCGCCCTCGGCACGCACCCCCAGTTGTTCGAGCGCCCCCTGCACGGTGTGCGCCGTCGTCCACACCTCGCGCGGGTGCCCGTCGAGCGTGAGCCGCACGGGGCGGCCGTAGCGGACCGCGACCTCGTCGCCGCTGGCGAGCGCCACGTCGCGGGCGGGCGCCACCACGTCGTGCCGCCCCACCTCCACGCCCTCCTGCGCGAGCAGCTCGGTCACGTCGTCCGCGAAGGTGTGCAGGGTGCGCGGCTTGCCGTCGACGGTCAGCTCGACCGCCTTGTCCTTGGCGACGAACGCTGTGGTGCCGCCCGCGAGGAACGCCACGACCAGCGCCTGCGGCAGCAGCCGGCGCACGGAACCGTCGGAACGCTCGGCGGCCCGGGCCCGGCGGCGACGCGCGCCCCGCCGCCCCGCTCCGGCGCGCGCCCCGTCCGCGGGCACCGCCCCGCCCGCCGTCTGCGCGCTCCCCGCCTGCCGCGGGAGCACGGGCTCGCGCACCTCGGGGGTCTCGGAAGCGCCGGTGGCCACGGACACCACGGGCCCCACGGAGATCTCGTAACCGGGCCGGTACGTGTCCTCGTACGGCAGGGGCGACGCGGGCACGCCGTACGCCAGCGTGTGCGCGTTGTGCACGTCGAAGCCGTCGTACGCCGGTGGCCGGTGGGCCGGGCCGTACGGCTCGTACTCCTCGTACGCCTCATACCTCTCGTACTGCGAGTTGCTCACGCCGACACGCTCCAGGGGCCGAGGGGTCCAACGGGGTCCGGATCGGGCCACCAGAACCTAGCGGAGCGCGTATCACTCTCCAAAGTCGCGCGACTACGCACAGTCGCGATGGGGCCCGAGATGGACCCTTGCGAGCGTTACCGGTCGTTTATGAACGGCGCACTCTCAGTAGCCGAAGGCGCGCGCCGTGTTCGCCGCGAGGGCCGTCGCCAGCGCGTCCTCGTCGATGCCCCGCACGGCGGCCATCGCGCGCACCGTGACCGGAATGAGATACGGGGCGTTGGGCCGTCCGCGGTACGGCGCCGGTGTCAGGAACGGTGCGTCGGTCTCCACGAGGACCAGTTCCAGGGGGGCCACGGCGAGCGCGTCCCGCAGGTTCTGGGCGTTCTTGAAGGTGACGTTGCCGGCGAAGGACATGAAGTATCCGGCGCCGGCGCAGATCTCCGCCATCTCGGCGTCGCCGGAGTAGCAGTGGAAGACGGTGCGCTCGGGGGCGCCCTCCTCCTTCAGCACGCGCAGCACGTCCGTGTGGGCGTCGCGGTCGTGGATGACCAGGGCCTTTCCGTGCCGCTTGGCGATCTCGACGTGGGCGCGGAAGGAGGCCTCCTGCGCCTCCTTGCCCTCGGGGCCGGTGCGGAAGTAGTCGAGGCCCGTCTCGCCGACGCCCTTGACCTGGGGGAGCGCAGCCAGGCGGTCGATCTCGGCGAGCGCCTCGTCGAGCGCCGCCGTGCCCCCCGGCTCGCGCGCGCCCTGCCGGGACCAGCCGTCGGGGTCGCCGTGCACGATGCGCGGGGCCTCGTTGGGGTGGAGGGCGACGGTCGCGTGGACGGCGTCGTACAGTCCCGCCGTCTCGGCGGCCCACTGCGATCCCCTCACGTCACAGCCGACCTGCACGACCGTCGTCACGCCCACCGAGGCGGCCTTCTCGAGCCCCTCCTGCACCGTGCCGGACTGCATGTCGAGGTGGGTGTGGGAGTCGGCGACGGGCACCCGGAGGGGTTCCGGGAGCGGCGGCGCCGCGTTCTTGGCGGGCTCGTTCGAAGGCATGCCCCGATCCTACGAAAGGGGCATGCCGCCACGGATTCGGGAGCTGTCAGCTCGCCTTGCGCTGGAACGGATGCAGCAGGTCGGACAGATGCCAGTGGTGATGGCTGTCCTTGTCTCCGGCGTCCTCGCCGCCCACCTCGGGCGCCTCGACCGGCCCGGCCTGCGCCGGCGTCCGGTGCTGGGACCTGTGCGCCGCGTCGCGCACCGACGAGACCTGCCCCGGCCGCATGATCCGTACGACGTGACTGTCGCAGTTCTGGCAGGTCGGCTTGGACAACGGAGACGGAACGACCTGGCCGTCCGCCACATACATGACGAACTCGTGGCCCTCGGCGTCGTGGTGGTGCTCTATCTCGTACGACTGCTCCCAGCCGCTGCCGCAACGCATGCAGGCGAAGGAATACGACTCGTGCACGACTGCGGTCGCCGCGCCACGCGGGCCGGTCTGCCCTGCGATCTCGCTCATGCCAGCTCCTCTTGATCTGCTGGACCAAGGGACGGGTGCGTCCCTGCAACCAGTGGACGCCTGCGCCGGAGCGAATGCATCAGGCCTGTCGACTGTTGGAGTCGATTTGGACTTTCCTTGCCATACCACCCCCGCAGACGGGCTGTTCGCTTTGCTTTTCACGACAGCCCTTTGCCTCCCCGTGGGGCGCATGCTCAGGAGAGATGCGCCCTGCTCAGAGGGGGTGTGGTCCACTTCACGAAAGCCTCACGAACCACCCGCGGAAGCGGCATTCTTCGCGGCCACAACCGCGTCGAAGACCTCCCTCTTGGGCAGCCCGGCCTCCACCGCAACCGCCGCGATGGCCTCCTTGCGCCGCTCCCCCGCCTCCTCGCGCACCCGCACCCGCCGTACCAGTTCGGCGGCGTCGAGCTCCTCGGGTCCCTTCTCGGGCGCCCCCTCGACGACGACGGTGATCTCACCGCGTACACCCTCGGCGGCCCAGGCGGCCAGCTCCCCGAGCCCACCCCGCTTGACCTCCTCGTACGTCTTGGTCAGCTCCCGGCAGACGGCGGCCCGCCGGTCGGCGCCGAACACCTCCGCCATGGCGGCGAGGGTGTCGTCGAGGCGGTGCGGGGCCTCGAAGTAGACGAGGGTCCGGCGCTCCCCGGCGACCTCCTTGAGCCGCGTCAGCCGCTCCCCCGCCTTGCGCGGCAGGAACCCCTCGAAGCAGAACCGGTCCACGGGCAGCCCGGACAGCGCGAGCGCGGTGAGCACGGCGGACGGGCCGGGCACGGCGGTGACACGGATGTCCTTCTCCACGGCGGCGGCGACCAGCCGGTACCCGGGGTCCGACACGGACGGCATCCCGGCATCGGTGACGAGCAACACACGCGCACCGCCCACGAGCTCCTCGACCAGCTCGGGCGTACGGGCCGACTCGTTCCCTTCGAAGTACGACACCACCCGCCCCTTGGGCGACACGCCCAGCGCCTGGGTCAGGCGCCGCAGCCTGCGCGTGTCCTCGGCGGCCACGACATCCGCCCCGGCCAGCTCCTCCGCCAGCCGAGGGGGCGCGTCCGCGATGTCGCCGATGGGGGTGCCTGCGAGTACGAGGGTTCCGGTCACGCCCCCCATCCTCCCAGGGGCCGACGGAAGCGAACGCATCCGAACCCTTACCGCCCATGCACGGGACTCACACAGAACGGTTCCCTACGATGGCGCGGTGACCAGTACCGCGTCCTCCCCGGACACCCGGCAAGGCCAGAGCACGCAGGACCAGCGGCCGTCGTGGCAGCAGCGGCTGCGCCGTTTCGGATACACGGCGGAGCCGAGAAGCGACGTCCGCGAGCGCCTGGTGCCGCCGTATGTCCGGCCCAGCACGCGGTTGTGGCAGGTGCTCGGGGTGCCGCCGGTGCTCGCCGAGCGGATCACACGCTGGTCGGGCTGGATCGGTCCGCTGCTGGTCACGCTGGTGGCGGGCGTCATGCGGTTCTGGAACCTGGGCAGCCCGAGGTCGGTGATATTCGACGAGACGTACTACGCCAAGGACGCCTGGGCGCTCGTCCACCGCGGCTTCGAGGTCAACTGGGACAAGAACGCCAACGACCTGATCCTGCAGACGCACGGCCATGTCACGATCCCGTCGGACGCGGCGTACGTCGTGCATCCGCCGGTCGGCAAGTACGTCATCGGACTCGGCGAGCTGATGTTCGGGTTCAACCCGTTCGGCTGGCGGTTCATGACGGCACTGCTCGGCACGCTCTCCGTCCTGATGCTGTGCCGTATCGGGCGCCGCCTTTTCCGCTCCACCTTCCTCGGCTGTCTGGCGGGCGCGCTGATGACGGTGGACGGCCTGCACTTCGTGATGAGCCGCACCTCGCTGCTCGACGGCGTGCTGATGTTCTTCGTGCTGGCCGCGTTCGGCTGCCTGCTGATCGACCGGGACAGGACCCGCGAGAAACTCGCTGCCGCCCTGCCCGTCGGCTCGGACGGCCGGGTCCGCCCGGACGTGCACGCGGCGGAGACGACCCGCTTCGGATGGCGCCCCTGGCGCTGGCTGGCGGGCCTGATGCTCGGCCTCGCGATCGGCACCAAGTGGAACGGCCTGTACATCCTGGCCGCGTTCTGCGTGATGGCGCTGCTCTGGGACATCGGCTCGCGCAAGGTCGCGGGCGCGCACAACCCGTACGCGGCGGTCCTCAAGCGCGACACGGGCATCACGTTCCTGGCCACGGTCCCGGTCGCGATCATCACCTACCTCGCCTCCTGGACCGGCTGGATCCTCTCCCCCACCAACGGCTCCGGCGGCTACTTCCGCAACTGGGCCGCCACCGACGGCAAGGGCGGCAGCTGGACCTGGCTGTTCCCCGACTGGTGGCGCAGCCTGTGGCACTACGAGCACGAGGTCTACAAGTTCCACGTCGGCCTGCACTCGCCGCACACGTACATGTCCAACCCCTGGAGCTGGATCGTCGACGGCCGCCCGGTCTCGTTCTTCTACGAGTCCCCCTCGCCCGGCGCGGACGGCTGCCCCGCCGACGCGGGCCAGAAGTGCGCCCGCGAGGTCCTCGCCATCGGCACCCCGCTGCTGTGGTGGGCGGCCGGCTTCGCGATCCTCTACGTCCTGTGGCGCTGGCTGTTCCGCCGCGACTGGCGCGCGGGCGCCATCGCCTGCGCCATCGCGGCCGGCTACCTCCCCTGGTTCATGTACCAGGAACGCACGATCTTCTTCTTCTACGCCGTCGTCTTCGTGCCGTACCTCTGCCTGGCCGTGGCGATGATGCTCGGCGCGATCATCGGCCCCCCGGGCTCGACCGACACCCGGCGCGTCGCGGGCGCAACGGGCGCAGGCGTCCTGGTCCTGCTGATCGCCTGGAACTTCATCTACTTCTGGCCGCTGTACACCGGCACGGCCATCCCGATCGACGACTGGCGCTCACGAATGTGGCTGGACACCTGGGTCTAGCTGGGCCCGCTTTCGCCCTCACCCGGCGCGGAGTGCCCGTCTCTCTTCGGACAACAAACGGAAACTCCCGTCACAGAGAGCCCTCATCCCGCATACAGTGCGAAGCACGAACGGCTTTTCTGAACGCGTTCAGAAGACGCGTGGAAGGCTCACGGGAGGGGTTCGCAGGATGGGCAAGGGGGTCAAGGCCACCGTCATCGGCAGTGTTTTCGCCGTGATGGTGGGCGGCGCCGGATACGGCGCGTACAACATCGTGTCCGCACTGGGCGACGACGGCGGGGGTTCGGGGGCCGGCGGATCGGCGTCCGTGAAGACCGGGCCGCCGAGCAAGGACGAGATCAAGGAGGCGTCGGCCAAGTTCTTCGCGGCCTGGGAGAAGGGGCAGGCGGCGACCGCGGCGACGTACACGAACAACAACGCGGCGGCCGAACCGCTGCTCACGGCCTACGGCGAGGACGCGCACATCAAGGGCGTGAAGATCACGCCGGGTGCGGCGAGCGGCGCGACGATTCCGTTCACCGTGAAGGCAACGGTGTCGTACGAGGGGAAGTCCGAGCCCCTCGCCTACGAGAGCAAGCTGACGGTCGTGCGCGGGAAGACGACCGGGCGGGCGCTGGTCGACTGGCAGCCGTCCGTCGTCCATCCGCAGCTGCAGAAGGGCGACACGCTCGTCACCGGCGAGGCGGTGGATCCGCCGATCGAGGCCGTGGACCGGAACGGGGTCGTGCTGACCAAGGCGAAGTACCCCTCGCTCGGGCCGATCCTGGATGAGCTGCGGGCCAAGTACGGCGACACCGCGGGCGGCATCCCCGGCATCGAGCTGTCGATCCGGCACCAGGCCGAGGGCGCGGCCGACACCTCGCTGCTGACGCTCGCCGAGGGCAAGGCCGGCAAGCTGCGCACCACGCTCAGCGCGAGCGCGCAGGCGGCGGCCGAGACCGCGGTGAAGAAGTACGCCGAGTCGTCCGTGGTGGCCGTGAAGCCGAGCACCGGTGAGGTGCTGGCGGTCGCCAACCACCGCGAGGACGCCTTCAACGCGGCGTTCCTGGGCAAGCTGGCGCCCGGCTCCACGATGAAGATCCTCAGCTCGGCCACGCTCATCGACAACAAGATCACGAGCATGAACGGCCCGGCGCCCTGCCCGAACGAGGCGGTGTGGCAGAGCCAGACCTTCCACAACCTCAAGGGCATGGCCCCCAACGAGAAGGCCACGCTCTCCGACAGCTTCGCCCGCTCCTGCAACACGGCCTTCGTGAAGTACGCGGACGAGGTGAAGGTCGACTCCCTCACCAAGGAGGCCGAGGACCACTTCGGGCTCGGACGGGACAACTGGAAGACCGGCATCCCGTCCTTCGACGGCTCGGTCCCGGCCTCCGGCGGCCCGGACACGGCGGCGAACCTGATCGGTCAGGGCCAGGTGCAGATGAGCCCCCTGAACATGGCGTCGGTCACGGCGACCGCGATGACCGGCCGCTTCCGGCAGCCGATCATCGTCTCGCCCAAGCTCGACGACCGCGAACTCGCCACCGCCGAGGGTCTGTCCGCAAGTACGGTCGCCCAGCTGCGCGCGATGATGAACCGCACCGCGACCAGCGGCACCGCGGCCGGTGTGATGAGCGGCCTCGGCGGCAGCATCGGCGCGAAGACCGGTTCCGCCGAGGTCGACGGGCAGTCCAAGTCCAACAGCTGGTTCACCGGTTACCGCAACGACATCGCGGCGGCGGCCATGACCCAGGACGGCGGCCACGGCATCGACGCGGCCGGCCCGATTGTCGCAGCTGTGCTACGAACAGGAGGCTGAAGTCACCCGTACAGGACGGGACTCTAGGCTGTTGCCGTCGTTGGTTGGGATGGATGAGGGCGACGGGGACCCTGGGGATACCGCGAAGGAACGGGAACTGTGGGCAACAGAAGGCGCGTCGCCGAGCGACGGAAGACCAAGCCCGCCGTGGTCGGCGGGATGATCGCCGTGGTGGTCGTCGGCGCAGGCTTCGGCGTCTACGCACTGACCGGCGGCTCGGCCGCCGACGACCGGACGTCGACGACGTCCTCGTCCGGTGACCACAAGCCCAAGGTCAAGACCGGACCGCTGTCCGCGAAAGAGGTCCGGTCGGCGTCCACGACGTTCCTCACGTCCTGGCAGACGGGCAAGGTGACGCAGGCGGCCGCCGTCACGAGCGACTCGACGGCGGCCACCGCCCTGCTCACCGGCTACACCAAGGACGCCCACATCAAGGACGTCACGCTCACCGCCGGCACCCGCACCGGCGACAAGGTCCCCTTCTCCGTCAAGGGCACCGTCTCCTACAAGGGCACCAGCAAGCCGCTGGCGTACGAGAGTTCGCTGACGGTCGTACGGAACAAGGAGACCGGCAAGCCGCAGGTCGACTGGCACTCCTCGGTCGTCCACCCCGACCTCAAGGACGGCGACACCCTGGTCACCGGCGAGTCCGGCACTCCGCCGGTCAAGGCGTACGACCGTGACGGCGGCGAGCTGACCACCGCGAAGTACGCCTCGCTGGGCCCGGTCCTCGACGGCCTGCGCGAGAAGTACGGCAAGACCGCCGGCGGCAAGGCGGGCATCGAGCTCCAGGTGGTGCGGGGCAAGGACTCGCAGAAGGCGAAGCTGTCCGACAAGACGCTGCTGACCATGAGCAAGGGCACGCCGGGCAAGGTCAAGACGACGCTGAGCCCGACGTTCCAGGCCGCGGCCGAGCGGCAGGTCGCCGCGAAGGCCCGGTCCTCGGTCGTCGTGATCCGTCCGTCGACCGGCGAGATCCTGGCCGTGGCGAACAACAGCCGCAGCTTCAACGTGGCGTTCCAGGGCTCCCTGGCCCCCGGCTCCACGATGAAGGTCGTGACGTCGACGATGCTGTTCGAGAAGGGGCTGGTCAAACCGGACGAGTCGCACCCCTGCCCCAAGACGTACAAGCTCGCGGGCTGGACGTTCCACAACGACGACGACTCCGAGATCAAGCAGGGCACGTTCAAGCTGGCCTTCGGGGCCTCCTGCAACAACGCCTTCATCAACTTCGCGCCGAAGCTGTCCAACAGCGATCTGACGAAGGAGGCCCAGCAGGTCTACGGCCTCGGCCTGAACAACTGGGCCATCGGCGTCCCAACCTTCGACGGCGCGATCCCGGTGCAGAGCGGCGCGCAGATGGGCGCCTCGCTGATCGGGCAGGGCGGGGTGCGCATGAACCCGCTGAACATGGCCTCGGTGTCGGCGACCGTCGAGTCGGGCGTGTTCCGCCAGCCGTACCTGGTCTCCCCCGACGTGGACCACCGCACGCTGGCGAAGGCCTCGCGCACCATGTCGGCGCAGACGCAGGGCTGGCTGAAGGAGGTCATGCGGTACACGGCGGGCTACGGCACGGCGTCCAAGGCGATGTCCGGGGTCTACGGCGACGTCGGCGCCAAGACGGGCTCGGCGGAGGTCGACGGCCAGAAGAAGCCGAACGGCTGGTTCACCGCCTACCGCGGCGACCTGGCGGCCGCGGGCGTCGTCCAGGCGGGCGGCCACGGCGGCGACACCGCCGGCCCGATCGTGGCGGCACTGCTGAAGATGGGCTGATCAGCGGCTGACCGGCGCCGTGGCCATGTAGGTGCGGCGCAGGAACCGCAGCAGGGCCTTGGTCTCGAACTGCACCACCGAGACGCCCTGGGCCGAGTGGAACTCGACGACGGCCTGCACCCGCCCGCACGGCCAGACGCGGACCTCGCCGGAGCCGGCCGGAGCGCGCAACCCCTGCTCCAGGAGCGAGCGGGAGAACGTCCACTCGTGCATCCCGTGGTGCGTGCCGGGAAGTCCGACCCGCACCGAGCGCGGGTCGGCCTCGGGGTCGTAGCGCAGCACGACGGGGATGGCCTCGTCCTCCGGGATGTCCGCGTCCGTGACGATGTGGGCTCGTGCGTACTGTTCGACTGCATACATCGTGACGGACCTCTCACGCTGCGTCATCTGTGTGGAAGCTGTGCGTCCACCCCTCTCCAATGTCCCATATTTTCCGGATCACGCCCCTTGGCGTAGGACAACTCACATCGCGCGACGACCGGACCCGCGCGACGAGCCGCGCGCGATTCACGAGGGTCTGGCTCTTGCAAATAGTTCGCAAGAAGCCTCTATCATCGAACGGTGCATGTGCCTGACGGATTCATCAACGCTCCCGCCTCCGCCGTGACCGGAGTCGTCGCCGCGGGCGCCATCGCCGTGAGCCTGCGCGGCGCCCGCCGTGAGCTGGACGAACGCACCGCGCCGTTGGCCGGCCTGGTGGCGGCGTTCATCTTCGCCGTGCAGATGCTGAACTTCCCCGTCGCGGCGGGGACCAGCGGACATCTGCTGGGCGGGGCGCTGGCGGCGATCCTTGTCGGCCCTTGTACGGGGGTCCTCTGCGTCTCCGTGGTCCTGCTCATGCAGGGCATCCTGTTCGCGGACGGCGGGCTGACCGCGCTCGGCGTGAACATCACCGACATGGCGATCGTCACGACGGTCGTCGGGTACGCGGTCTTCCGCGGCCTGGTGAAGGTGCTCCCGCGCAAGCGGCGCTCCGTGACGGTCGCCTCCTTCGTGGCCGCGCTCGTCTCGGTCCCGGCCGCCGCAGTCGCCTTCACCTTCCTCTACGCCGTCGGCGGCACCACCGACATCGCCATCGGCAAGGTCGCCACCGCGATGATCGGTGTGCACGTCCTGATCGGCATCGGCGAGGCCGCGATCACGGCGCTGACGGTCGGCGCGGTCGTCGCCGTACGCCCGGATCTCGTGTACGGCGCGCGGGGCCTGGAGCAGAAGCTCAAGCTGCGGGTGAACGGCGAGCTCGTCGACGTGCCGCCGGCGCCCGCGCCCGTCGCGGCGCGCACCTCCCGCCGCGCCCTGTGGATCACCGGCCTCGCGACCTCCGTCGTCCTCGCCGGGTTCGTCAGCTTCTACGCCTCCTCCAACCCCGACGGTCTGGAGAAGGTCGCCCGCGACAAGGGCATCGACCGCAATGTGGAGAAGCACGCCTCGGCCGACTCCCCGCTCGCCGACTACGGGGTCAAGGATGTCGAGAACGCCCGCCTGTCCGGGGGGCTGGCGGGCGTGATCGGCGTCGGCGTGACCGTCGTCGCGGGCAGCACGGTGTTCTGGGCGGTGCGCAGGCGTCGTACGGCCGACGTGTCGCCGGCGAGCACGAGCGCGGTCTGACATGGGGGCCGGGCACGCGCACAGGCTGTACCGGCACGGGCACTCGCCCGTGCACTCCCTGCCGCCGCACACCAAGCTCGCCGCCGCGTTCGGCTTCGTGGTGGTCGTGGTGTCGACGCCGCGGGAGGCGATGTGGGCGTTTTGCCTGTACGCCGTGCTGTTGGGCGTCGTCGCGTACGTCGCGCGCGTGCCCGCCGGTTTCCTGCTGAAGCGGCTGCTGATCGAGGTGCCGTTCGTGGCGTTCGCGGTGCTGATGCCGTTCGTGGCGGAGGGCGAGCGGGTGGACGTTCTGGGGCTGTCGCTGAGCGTGAACGGCCTGTGGGGCGCGTGGAACGTCCTCGCGAAGGGCACGCTGGGCGTCGCCGCGTCCGTGCTGCTGGCCTCCACGACCGAGCTGCGCGAACTCCTCCTCGGCCTGCAGCGGTTGAAGCTCCCGCCGCTGCTCGTCCAGATCGCGTCCTTCATGATCCGCTACGGCGATGTCATCACGGACGAGATGCGGCGCATGCGGATCGCTCGGGAGTCGCGGGGGTTCGAGGCGCGCGGCGTCAGGCACTGGGGCGTGCTGGCCAAGTCCGCGGGCGCCCTCTTCATCCGCTCCTACGAACGCGGGGAGCGCGTGCATCTGGCCATGGTCAGCCGTGGTTACGCCGGTTCGATGCCGGTGATCGACGAGGTGACCGCGTCCCGGGCGCAGTGGTCGTACGCCCTCGCGCTGCCCGTCGCCGCCCTCGTCGTCTGCCTGCTGGGATGGACCCTGTGACACCTTCACTGGAAGTGGCCGGTCTGGCCTTCGCGTACCCCGACGGCCACCAGGCCCTGTTCGGCGTGGACTTCACGATCGGGCGCGGTGAACGGGTCGCGCTGCTCGGCCCGAACGGCGCCGGCAAGACGACCCTCGTCCTGCACCTCAACGGCATCCTGACCGGCGGCGCGGGCACGGTGACGGTCGCCGGACTGCCCGTCGGCAAGCGGCACATGGCGGAGATCCGGCGCCGGGTCGGCATCGTCTTCCAGGACCCGGACGACCAGCTGTTCATGCCGACGGTCCGGGAGGACGTGGCGTTCGGCCCTGCGGCGGCCGGGCTGAAGGGGCCGGAGCTGGAGGAGCGGGTCGACCGGGCCCTGGCCCGGGTGGGCATGTCCGACTTCAAGGACCGCCCCCCGCACCACCTCTCCTTCGGCCAGCGCCGCCGGGTCGCCGTCGCGACCGTCCTCGCCATGGAACCGGAGATCCTCGTCCTGGACGAGCCGTCCTCCAACCTCGACCCGGCCTCCCGCCGCGAACTGGCCGACATCCTGCGCTCGTTGGACGTCACCGTCCTCATGGTCACGCACGACCTGCCGTACGCCCTCGAGCTGTGCCCGCGCTCGCTGATCCTCAGCGAGGGCGTGATCGCGGCGGACGGCAAGACGGGCGAACTCCTCTCCGACGACGCGCTGATGCGCGCCCACCGCCTGGAGCTGCCGTTCGGCTTCGATCCGCGTTCCGTGACAATGGGCGCGTGACGAACGAGAAGCCCGCGGACGACAGTGCCTCGCTGCTGCTGGACCAGCAGCTGTGCTTCGCGCTGTACGCCGCCCAACGCGCGGTGACGGCCGCATACCGCCCGCTTCTCGACGAGCTGGGCCTCACCTACCCCCAGTACCTCGTCCTGCTGGTCCTCTGGGAGCGCGGCGAGACCACGGTCAAGGAGCTGGCAGCCGCCCTCCGGCTCGACTACGGCACCGTCTCCCCGCTGCTGAAACGGCTGGAGGCGGCCGGACTGGTGCGGCGGGAGCGGTCGGCGCGGGACGAGCGTTCGGTGCTCGTCGCGGTCACCGGGCGCGGGGAGAAGCTGCGGGAACGCGCTCAGTGCGTACCGGCCTCGCTGCTTGCGGCGACGGAACTCGCGGAGGCGGAGGTGGCCCGGTTGCGCGAGGAGTTGTGGCAGCTGACGCGAAAGGCGGAGGCCGCGGCCGACCGTAGCCGCTGATCTCGGGTTACCCGCGGTCGCTACCCCCTGGTAACAGCAGCCGACCTACCGGCCAGTACCTTGTGCACGATGTACTTGTGCGCATTCGTTTTGGGGGGCCAGCCATGAGCGCCATGAGTGACGACACCGCCGTCGACACCCGACCGTCGAAGATCATGTACGTCGCCGAGGCGACCGCTCACGGCGGCCGGGACGGCTACGTCACCAGTCAGGACGGGCAGATCCAGCTGAAGGTCGCGATGCCGCCGGAGCTCGGCGGCGACGGCAACGGCACCAACCCCGAGCAGCTGTTCGCGGCGGGCTACAGCTCCTGCTTCCACAACGCCCTGGTGCTGGTGGGCCGCCGGGCCGGCTTCGACCTCACCGGCTCCACGGTCTCCGCGAAGGTCGGCATCGGCCCCAACAAGCAGCGCGGCTACGGCCTCGCGGTCGCCCTCAGCGTCTCCCTCCCCGTCCTCGACGCCGACATCGCGGCGAAGCTGGTGGACGCCGCCCACGAGGTCTGCCCGTACTCGAACGCGACCCGCGGGAACATCGACGTGACGATTCTGCTTGGGTGAGTAGGGAGTACACACAGGCAGGAGGGGCACGGCCGTGGACGTGAACGGCGCAGTCGCCGACGGCTTCGAGCCGGTCAGGGAAGCGTTCGTGCGGAACTTCGAGGTGCTCGGGGACCGGGGCGCGGCCGTCGCCGTCTACCGGGACGGGCACAAGGTCGTGGACCTGTGGGGCGGTGCGAAGGACGTCGACGGCACCGAGCCCTGGCAGCGCGGCACCGCGCAGATCGTGCGCTCGGCGACCAAGGGCGTCGCCACCGCCGTACTCCTGCTGCTGAACCAGCGGGGGGAGCTGGATCTGGACGCGCCGGTCGGGGACTACTGGCCGGAGTTCAAGGCGGCCGGCAAGGAGCGGACGCGGGTGTGGCAGCTACTCGCGCACCGCACCGGCGTGCCCGTGCTGGACCGCCCCCTCACGCCCGCCGAGGCCGCGGACCCCGACCTCGGTGCCGCGGCGGTCGCGGCGCAGGCGCCGGTGTGGGAGCCGGGCACTGACCACGGGTACCACGCGCAGACGTACAGCTGGCTGACCGGCGAGCTGGTGCGGCGCATCACCGGGCGCGGTATCGGTGAGTGGATCGCCGACGAGATCGCGGGTCCGGTCGGGGCGGACTTCCGGCTCGGGGTGCCGTACGCGGAGCAGGCGCGCGTCGGCCGGGTCGGCCGGCTCGACGACCCCCCGGTGGATCCCCACGGCCTGCGCACCCGCCCCAAGCGTGCCGTCTCCGAGGCCTATGCCGACCCCGCCTCCCTCACCCGCCGCGCCTTCGCGGCGATCACGCCGCTGCCCGACGAGAACGACCCCGCGTACCGCGCCGCCGCCCTGCCCGCCTCCAACGGCATCGCCACGGCGGACGGACTCGCCCGCTTCTACGCGTCGCTGATCGGTGAAGTGGAGGGCGGGACACGCCTGTTCATGCCGGAGACGATGGAGCTGGCCCGCGCCGAGCGCAGCGCGGGCCCGGACCGCGTGCTGGTGGTGAACACGCGGTTCGGCCTCGGCTACATGCTGCACGGAGCGGCCTCCCCGCTCCTGTCCCCCACCTCCTTCGGCCACCCGGGCCGCGGTGGCGCCCTCGGCTTCGCCGACCCCGACTCCGGCATCGCCTTCGGCTATGTGACCAACGGTTTCAGGAAGAGCGTGACGGCGGATCCGCGGGCGCAGGCGCTGGTGCGGGCCGTACGCACAGCCGTCAGGTGACGCTCATACGTTGATCGGGTGCGAGGTCCGGCCGGACGCCGAGTCGATCTCGCCGTGCGCCTTGGTGAGCAGCTGCATGGCGAGTTCGTTCAGCGCCCGTGCGCCGGCGATCTCCTCGCCCACCCTCGGCTGATTGGAGTCGGTGTGGTGGCGGCTGGCGTGCCCGTGGGCCCGTACCTCGGTCCCGTCGGACAGGCGCAGCATCGCGACCGCCCGCGTGTGCGTGTCGTCCTCCTGGAACTCCATCTCGACGTGCCATCCCACGACGGTCTTCGTCATGACGATCACCTCCGGAACACCTGCTTCCAGGGTGCTCCTCGAAGGACGCGAACGCACCACTGGACCGCACGGTCGCCGGTGGAACGGACGGCGGAATGGACGGGGCGGGCCGGGACGTTCGAGGGTTCATGACGCCCGACCAGCGCACCATCACCAACCCGACCGCCCTCCACGACCCGACGCCGTTCGGCTACAGCCACGCCGTCTCGGCGCCCGGCCAACTCGTCTTCATCGGCGGCCAGTACGCCTCCGACGCCACGGGCGCGCCCGTGCCGGGCGACTTCGCCGCGCAGGTGGACCTGGCCTTCGAGCGGCTGCGGCAGGCGCTTGCGGGGGTGGGCCTCGGCTACGAGCACGTCGTACGGCTGGGCACGTTCGTCGTGGACCACGACCTCGCCAAGCTGGAGGTCCTGGGCAAGGCGCTGCACTCCCGCTTCGGGGACCGCCTGCCGGCGCAGACGCTCAGCGGCGTCGCCTCGCTCGCGCTGCCGGGGATGCTGTTCGAGGTGGACGCGGTGGCGGTACGGCCGTGACGCCTACCCGGCGTGCAGCATCAGCCCGATGCCGAGCACCAGCAGCCCCGCCGCGGCGATCCTCGGTGCTCCGAACCGTTCCTTGAAGAAGACGGCGCCTATCGCCGCGCCCACGATGATCGACGACTCGCGCAGGGCGGCGATGGGCGCGAGCTCGGCCTTGGTCTGGGCCCACAGGACGAGCCCGTACGCCAGCACGGACAGCGCGGCGCCCAGCAGCCCCAGAGCCGCGAACGGCCGTAGCGTGCACACCAGTTGGCCACGCCACCGGTAGGCCGCGTACGCCGGGATCGCCACGCCCTCCACCGCCATCAGCCAGGCGATGTAGCCGAGGGAGGAGCCGGAGGCGCGTACGCCGAGCCCGTCGACGACCGTGTACCCGGCGATCGTCAGCCCGGTGGCGAGTGCCGCACCGATCGCTGCCCAGTTCGGGCGGCTGCCGCGCAGCCCCCACAGCGCGACGCCGGTCAGGCCCGCGCAGGACACCGCGATGCCCGCCGCGGCCCAGCCGTCCGGGACCTCGTGGGCGAAGAGGGCGGCGAGGACGGTGACCACCAGAGGCGCGGTGCCGCGCGCGATCGGGTACGCCTGGCCGAAGTCGCCGAGCCGGAAGGACCGCATGAGCAGTACGTAGTAGGCGACGTGGATGAGGGCGGAGCCGATGAGATACGGCCATGCTCCGGCCGCCGGGAACGGCACGAACGGCACCATGGCCAGCCCGATGAGCATGCCGCCGCCGGCGATCAGGGTGAAGCCGACCAGTTTGTCGGTGATCTGATGGGCGATCGCGTTCCAGCTGGCGTGCGTGACCGCGGCGACCAGGACGGCTGCGGCGACCAGCGGCGTCACGAGGTGTGCTCGCGCACGTCCACGAGGGCGGCACCGGCGTGGGCGATCAGGTCCTTGGGCTCCATGGGGAACACGGTGTGCGGGTTCCCGGCCGCGGCCCACACCACGTCGTGCTCGAGCAGCGAACGATCGGCGAGCACCCGGGTCTTCGTACGGTGGCCGAAGGGCGGTACGCCGCCGATGGCGTACCCGGTCGTCTCCCGTACGACGTCCGCCTTGGCCCGCGTCACCTTCTCGGCGCCGAGCTCCTGCCGGACCCGCTCGACGTCCACGCGGGACGCCCCGTCCATGAGCACCAGCACCGGCACGCCGTCCGCCGCGAAGATCAGCGACTTGCAGATCTGACTCAGCTCGCACCCGATCGCAGCGGCGGCCTCGACGGCGGTCCGGGTCGCGTCCGGGAAACGGCGGATGCGGTCGTGCACTTCGTCGAGGCCCAGCTCACGAAGGGCCTCGACGAAGCGGGGGTTGGCTCCTGAGTCGGAAGGCGTCATGCCCGGCAGGTTAGCTGCCGGATACAAACATCACGAACGAATTCCAGGTGGCGGGCGTGACGGTGAGGTCGGGGTGACGGCGGCCGTCTTGGAGTCGCGGATGTGGATGGTGGCGGGGGCGGTGGCGACCTCGACGCAGTCGTCGCCTTCACTGCTGCTGTAGCTGCTCTCCGTCGGAGCGCCCCACGCCGGTGCCGTCCTCGAACTTCAGCAGTTCGATCAAGCCGCTCATACCGGGGTGGCCCCTGTGGAGGGCCGGCATGACCTGGACCTCGACGTTGGGCAACTGGCAAAGCTCCAGCAGGTGTTCAGGCCGTCGGCGCAGCACCATTGTCCCGCCGATGGGTCGTTCGAGCGTCACCTGCTCCTGGACAAAGCTGAGGTCAGGTGCGGGGGCGCGGTCGAAGACCGAATGCCGGGCCACGCGTGCCGCCACCATCTGCTCCAACTCGTCCTGCGAATAGGCCGGGCGGCGCACCTCCAGCAACGACCGTGTGTACTCCGGCGTCTGCAGCAATCCGTGGACGTTGTGATTGCTGTACAGCAGCAGCTCGTCCGCCCGCGCCTCCGTCTCGGCCGACTCCCGCACCTTGTTCGGGTACCGAGCCTTGCGCATGTCCTCGCCGACCTGCGCGAGCGAAGCGTGTTCACTCCGCCCAGCTGACCTGCTGCGCCGCCGCCCGCTTCCGCCGCCCCGCCACCAGACCGCCCGCCGCTCCCAGCGACACCACGCCCATCATCGCGGCGGCGAGGACGCCCTTCACACCGTCCATCGTGAGGTACATGGCGACGGCCGTGGCGCCGTTGAAGAGGAACAGGAACCACAGCGTGCCCGGGCGGCCCAGGAACGCCTTGATCTTCGGCTTCTTCGCGATCCGCGAGCCCGCGAGCAGCGCGACGACCGTTCCGACGGCGGTGGCGATGTTCTTCTGGGTGCTGTCCTCGATGACGGCACCCGCGCCCGCACTGGCGGCGAGGCCGCCGGCGAAGCAGGTCCACAGGACGAGGTCGGTGACGAACTTCCTGACGGCGGCGACGGCAGACATGGCAGGGCCCTTCCGGGAGTGGGATTCGGGGATTCGGGGTCTCTTCGACCCGTCCTCAACGATCCCGTCCGGCGCCCCCGAGCAACGAGAGAGCGGCCTCCCGAACCGATGGTGTAGCGCGCTACACCATGCAGTTCGGAAGGCCGCCCCCAATCCGGAGCCGCGAGGCCTCAGGCCCGCACCAGCTCCCGGTCCTCGTCCGCGTCCGTACCCTTCGTGTCGTCGTCCAGGTTCTTCAGGCCCTCGCCCTCGACGTCCACGTTCGGCAGCGCGCGGTCCAGCCACTTCGGCAGCCACCAGGCCTTCTTGCCGAGCAGGGCAAGGACCGCCGGCACGATCGCCATCCGGACGACGAACGCGTCGAAGAACACCGCGATCGCGAGCCCGAAGCCGATCATCTTGATCATCGACTCGCTGGAGGAGATGAACCCTCCGAAGACGGCGATCATGATGACCGCGGCCGCGCCCACGACCCGGGCGCTGTGCCGGAAGCCGGTCACGATGGCCTGGCCGGGCGTCTCCCCGTGGACGTACGCCTCCCGCATACGGGTCACGAGGAACACCTCGTAGTCCATCGCGAGACCGAAGACCACACCCACCATGAAGATCGGCATCATCGACATGATCGGGCCGGTCTGCTCCACGCCCAGCAGTCCGCCGAGCCAGCCCCACTGGAAGACCGCGACCACGGCACCGAGCGCGGCGAGCACGCTGAGCAGGAAGCCGAGGGCAGCCTTCAGCGGGACCAGGATCGATCGGAAGACCGCGATCAACAACAGGAACGCAAGGCCCACCACCAGGCCCAGGTACGGGATCAGCGCGTCATTCAGCTTCTGCGAGAAGTCGATGTTCATCGCGGTGGTGCCGGTGACCAGGACCTTGGCGTCCGTGTCGGCCTTGACGTCCGCGCCCTTGTCGCGGATCGCGTGCACCAGGTCCTCGGTCTGCGTCGAGGACGGCTTGGACGCCGGGATCACGGTGATCGTCGCGGTGTCGCCGGCCTTGTTGAAGACCGCCGGAGTCACCGTCACGACGTCCTTGAGGCCCTTGATGTCGTCGGACACCGCGGTGGCCGCCGCCTTCGGGTCGGCGCTGTCCTTGGCGTCGACCACGATCATCAGGGGGCCGTTGAAGCCGGGGCCGAAGCCCTCCGACAACAGGTCGTACGCCCTGCGCTGGGTCGTGGACGTGGGCTGCGAACCGTCGTCGGGCAGGCCCAGCTCCAGTTGGGTGGCCGGTACGGCGACCGTGCCCAGGCCGACCACGCCGAGCAGCAGTACCGCTGCCGGGCGGCGGACGACGAAGCTCGCCCAGCGCTCGCCCAGGCCGGGCTTCCCGACGGAGCCCTCCTTGGCCTTCCGGCGCTTCTCGCCCGCCGGTTTGACCTTCTTGCCCGCGTACCCGAGCAGCGCCGGGATCATGGTCAGCGCGATGAGGACGGCCACCACGACCGTGCCCGCCGCCGCGAGGCCCATCCTCGTCAGCATCGGCACATTGACGACCGCGAGGCCCGCCAGTGCGATCACGACCGTCAGGCCCGCGAAGACCACCGCCGAACCTGCCGTACCAGCGGCCCGGCCGACCGCCTCCTCACGGGAACGGCCCTCGGCCAGCTCGCTGCGGTACCGGGAGACGATGAACAGCGCGTAGTCGATGCCGACCGCCAGGCCGATCATCAGCGCCAGCGTGGACGTCGTGTCGCCGAGGTCGAGCGTCTTGGCCAGCGCGGTGATGGTGGAGACGCCGATGCCGACCCCGATGATCGCCGTCAGCAGCGGCAGTCCGGCCGCGACCAGTGAGCCCAGGGTGATGACCAGGACGACGGCGGCGATGGCGAGACCGACGACCTCGCCGGCCGCCCCGGGCTCGGCCCCGGCCTGCAGCGCGTCGCCGCCGATCTCGACGGTCAGCCCCGCGTTCCGCGCGTCCTTCGCGGCGTCCTCGAGGGCGTCCCGGGAGGCGTCCTTGAGCTCCATGCCGGAGACGTCGTACTTCACGGACACATAGGCGACCGTGCCGTCCTTGCTGACGGCGTTCGCCTTGTAGGGGTCGGCGACAGAGGTGACCTCGGAGCCGTCGGCCAGCTCCTTCACCGTCTTCTCGACGGTGCCCTTGTTGTCGGCGTCGGTCATCTTCTCGCCGGCCGGCGCCTTGAAGACGACACGGCCGGTCGCGCCGTCGGCGCTCATGCCGGGGAAGCGCTGTTCCAGCAGGTCGAAAGCTTTCTGCGCTTCCGTGCCGGGGATCGAGAAAGAGGTGGATCCGGCAGCGGGCGCGGAGGCCGCACCGGCTCCCGCGAGGGTCAGCAGCGCCACCCAGAACAGGGCGACGAAATGGCGTCGCCTGAAGGCGAACCGGCCGAGCCGGTAGAGGAACGTGGCCACGGAGGCGTACTCCCGGTCAGGTCGTGTGATGGTGCAGGGCAGGGGTGATCACCCGGCGGGGAAGGCAGGGGTGACCGTCCCGACGACTTGAGCGGTGACGTCAGGTGCTGGGGAGGGGGTGGGGATGTGTCAGGCGCGGAGGGCGGGGAGGACCACCGCGTCGATGTACGAGAGAAGGAAGGCCTGGTTCGGCGGCTGCTCGTCGATGATGCTGCGGGCCGCGAACCCGCCGATCATCATGTGGATCATGTAGTCGATCGCGGGGTTGTCCGCACGGACCTCACCGCGGTCGATCGCCCGCTGCAGCACACGGCGGAACTCCGCCATCTCCGGTTCGATCAGATGCTCCCGGAACGCCTTGAGGAGGTCCGGGTTGCCGTGGATCGCCATGGCCAGACCGCGCATCAGCGCGGAGTTCGCCTCCATCTCGCAGTCGTCCGACCGCAGAGTGAGGGCATGCAGGTCGCCCTGGAGCGAGCCGGTGTCGATCTCGTCGAACGAGGGTCCCGGCTTGTTGTGCCGCACCGCCTTCGCGACCAGCTCGGCCTTGCCGCCCCACTGGCGGTAGAGCGTCGCCTTGCTGGACTTGGTGCGGGCCGCCACGGCGTCCATGGTGAGGGCGTCGTAACCGACCTCCCGGAGCAGGTCGAGCACGGCCTCGTACAACTCGGCCTCACGCTCGGGCGTGATCCGACTGCGACGCGCCGTTGCGACCTCAGTCATGCCACTCACCTTCCCGCTCGGGATGCGCCGATCCGCGCGCCTTCTCCGTACCTTCATGAAGATACCCTGAAGGCGAGCGAAACGAAACCGTTTCGTACGTGTGCTGGCTCACGAAGGTGAACGGCACATAAGTTGCTGGGCCCCATTCCCCGGAAAAGCATGGGGAGGTGAGCTATCTGCGCCTGCCGCACCTGAGCGGCGATCTGTTGTGCTTCGTGGCCGAGGACGACCTGTGGCTGGCCCCTCTCGACGACCCGGGCCGCGCCTGGCGCCTGACCGTCGACCGTACGAAAGTGGGCCACCCCCGTTTCTCGCCGGACGGCCGCACGATCGCGTACACGAGCTGGCGGAGTCTGGTCCCCGAGATCCATGTGGTGCCGGTGGACGGCGGCCCGGGCAGACAGCTCACCCACTGGGGGTCGGCCGACACCCAGGTGTGCGGCTGGACGCCCCAGGGAACCATCCTCGCCGTCGCCTCCCACGGCGAGCCCTTCTCCTATTTCACCTGGGCCTACAAGGTCTCCACCGACGGCGACCCCGGGCGCAAGCTCCCCTGGGGCCCGGTCTCCGACATCCAGGTCGCGGAGATCGACGGCGAGCGCAGGACCCTCCTGCTCACCGGCACCCCGCCGCACGAACCGGCCACCTGGAAGCGGTATCGGGGCGGGGCGACGGGCCGTCTCTGGCTGCACGGCGAACGGCTCCTCGCCGACCTCGAGGGCCACCTCCACTCCCCCATGTTCGTCGGCGGCCGGATCGCCTTCCTCTCCGACCACGAGGGCATCGGCAACCTCTACTCCTGCGCCTACGACGGCTCCGACCTGCGCCGGCACACCGACCACGACGCCTTCTACGCCCGCCACGCGTCGAGCGACGGCACGCGGGTGGTGTACCAGTGCGCCGGGGACCTGTGGATCGTCGACGACCTGGCCGCCGACTCCGAGCCGCGCCGCCTGGACGTACGGCTGAGCGGGCCGCGCGCGGGCCGCCGTACGTACCAGGTCCCGGCGGCCCAGCACGTGGACGGCATCTCGGTCGACGAGACGGGTCGCGCGAGCGCGGTCGTCGTACGCGGCAGCCTGTACTGGCTGACCCATCGGGACGGGCCCGCCCGCACGATCATCGACACTCCGGGCGTACGGGTCCGGCTCCCGGAGATGCTCGGCTCGGTCGGCCAGGTCGCCTACGTCACGGACGCGGAGGGCGAGGACGCGATCGAGATCGCCTATCTGCCGCGGGCGACGGGGGACCGAGAGCCGCGCCGGCTCGCCTCGGGAGCACTGGGGCGGGTGCTGGAGCTGGTCGCCGACCCGCAGGGCGAGCGCCTCGCCATCGCCTCGCACGACGGACGGCTGCTGCTCCTCACTGTGTCCGATGATGCGGCTACCGCCGCGGGGACCGAGGGTTCCAACGAGGAGGTCACCGAGCTGATCCAGTCGGTCAACGGGCCGGTTCGGGACCTGGCGTTCTCACCGGACGGCGCATGGCTGACGTGGTCCCACCCGGGGATCGGCCGGACTCTGCGCCAGATCAAGATGGCCCGCATAAAGGACCGCCTGATCGTCGACGTGACCAACGGCCGCTTCGAGGACGAGAACCCGGTGTTCACCCGCGACGGCCGCTACCTCGCCTTCCTTTCCTGGCGGGGCTTCGACCCGGTCTACGACGTCCACACCGGCGACCTGTCCTTCCCGTTGGGCTGCCGCCCCTATCTGGTGCCGCTGTCCTCCGCGACCCCCTCCCCCTTCGCGCTGAACCCGGAGGGCCGGCCGGCCGCCGGGGGCCTCGACCCCGTGGAGGAGGAAGAGGGCGACGGGGCGGTGACCGTCGAGATCGAAGGACTGGAGAACCGGGTCACCCCCTTCCCGGTCACCGCCTCCAAGTACTCGGCGCTGTACCCGGTCGCGGGCGGCGGACTGGTCTGGCTGCGCTGGCCGATCTCGGGGGCGCTGGGCGAGACGTTCGCCAACCCGGACGACATGACCGGCCGCCCGACCCTGGAGTACTTCAACATCAGCAAGGCGAAGAAGTCCGAACTCGTCGGACACCTGGACTGGTTCGCGGTCAGCGGCGACGGCAGCCGGCTGGTCGTGGTGGACGAGGACGAGCTGCGCGCGGTCCCCTCGTCCGAGTCCGGAGACAGCGACACGACCGTCTGGATCGACCTGCGCCGCATCCTGCACGAGGTCGACCCGGCAGCCGAGTGGCGCCAGTCGTACGAGGAGGCCGGCCGGCTGATCCGGGCCTACTTCTGGGACCCGGGGATGTGCGGCGTCGACTGGGACGCGGTGCTCGACCAGTACCGCCCGCTGGTCGAACGGGTCGCGTCCCCCGACGAGTTCGCGGACCTCCTGCGCGAGGTGCTAGGCGAACTGGGCACCTCGCACGCCTACGTCACCGCCGCCCGCCGCAACGAGGGCCCGCCGCACTACCAGCGCCGGCAGGGTCTGCTGGGCGCCAACTTCGTACGCAGGGAAGAGGGTTGGGTGGTCAAGCGGATCCTGCCCGGCGAGTCGTCGGACTCGAAGGCGCGCTCACCGCTGGCGGGTACGGGCATCCGCGAAGGCGCAGTCCTGACCCACGTGGACGGCCGCCCGGTGGACCCGCTGACGGGCCCGTATCCCTTGTTGGCGGGCGCAGGCGGCACAACCGTGGAACTGACCTTCACCCCGGCGGAGGGCGAGGCGGGCCACGCGCGCCGCGTGGCGGTCGTCCCCCTGATCGACGAACGCCCCCTCCGCTACCAGGACTGGGTGGCCAAACGCCGAGCCGTGGTACGGGAGTTGAGCGGTGGCCGCTGCGGCTATCTGCACATCCCGGACATGGGCGGCTCGGGCTGGGCCCAGTTCAACAGGGACCTGCGGATGGAGGTGTCGAGGCCCGCACTGATCGTGGACGTACGCGGCAACGCCGGCGGCCACATCAGCGAGTTGGTCGTCGAGAAGCTGACCCGCACGATCCTGGGCTGGGACCTCACCCGCAACGCCCAGCCGGTGTCGTACGCCTCGAACGCCCCGCGAGGCCCGGTGGTTGCACTGGCGGACGAGGCGACGTCCTCCGACGGCGACATGATCACGGCGGCCTTCAAGCTCCTCAAACTGGGCCCGGTGATCGGCCAGCGCACCTGGGGCGGAGTCGTCGGCATGACCGGCCGCCACCGCCTCGGCGACGGCACGGTGATCACGGTCCCGATGAACGCGGCATGGTTCGACGCGTACGGCTGGGGCGTCGAGAACCGCGGCGTGACCCCGGACCTGGAGATCCTCCGCACCCCGCTGGACTGGGCGGAGGGCCGCCACGCCCAACTGGACGACGCCGTACAGCTGGCGGTGGACCTGCTGGAGACCAACCCTCCGGCGACACCGCCGGATTACTCGAACGTCCCGAACCACTCGAGGCCGAAGCTGCCGCCCCGTACATGAGAAAGGGTGCCCCTCGTCAGGGGCACCCTTCCCGGTCAGTGCAGGACGTCGGCGTCAGGCGTCATAGTCCTGGTCGAAACGGTCCTGCTCCTCGCGCTGGAGCCGCTCCGTCTCCTCGTCGCGCATGCGGTCACGGCCCTGCCCCTGGCCCTGACCCGGGTGCTGGGGCCGACCCTGGCCCTGACCCTGCGGCTGGCCGCCCTGGCGGCTGCGCTGCTGGCCCTGCTCCCGGGCCTGCTGGGCCTTCTGCTTGGCCTGCTGCTGCCACTGCTCCGACTGGTCCTGGAACTTGTCCTTCATACCCATGTGGGTTCACTCCCGTAGTGGGTGGGGGAAAGGCCCTTGATCGGGCCTCGACCAGATTCACATGCCGGAACAAGGCGCGCATTTCGATCAGTTACGGTGCGTAGCGCGAGCCGCCTCGTCCGCCGCCCCACCTGCACCGACGAGCCCCGACCTGATGCCCTCCAGCCGGTCCCCGAACCGCCGCATCTCCCGCTGCCCCACCGTCCCGATGAGCCCCGGCAGATACCCGCGCACGCCCTGCATCCCGCGCAGCCACCACTGCCCGTACACATGGCTCGACCGCCGCTCGATCCCGGCCACGATCCGGTCCACCGCCGGCCCCAGCGGATACGTCTTGTTGGACGGCCACGGCAGCCGCTGCCTCAGCTCCCGCATGACCTCGTCCTGGTCGGCCCCGCGCACCATGTCCGTGTCGGTCCACGACAGATACCCGACCCCGACCCGTACGCCCTTGTACCCGACCTCGGCCCGCAGACTGTGCGCGTACGCCTCCACACCGGACTTGGACGCGCAGTACGCGGTCATCATCGGCGCCGGAGTGATGGCGGCGAGCGACGCGATCTGCAGCAGATAGCCGCGGCTCTCCATCAGAACAGGCAGGAAAGCACGGGCAGTTACGGCCGACCCGATCAGGTTGACCTCGATCACCCGCCGCCACGCCTCGGGGTCGGAGTCCACAAAAGGCCCACCGGTCGCGACTCCCGCGTTCGCGACCACGATGTCGACCTTCCCGAACCGCTCCTTGACCTCGGCGGCGACCCGGGCCATTGCCTCGTGATCGGTCACGTCGGCGTACCAGTGATCGCTGTCGCTGTGCAGCCGCTCGGAGACCTGCTTGAGGGCGTCCGGCTCCAGCCCGACCAGCGCCACCTTCGCCCCGCGCGCCGACAGCTTCCGCGCGAGCAGCTCGCCCACGCCGCGCGCGGCGCCCGTGACGACGGCGACCTGTCCTTCGAGGCTGACCTTGCTCATGCGCCCTCCTTGATCGTTGCGTACGTCGTCACGAGCTCCCGGATCCGGCCGCTGACCAGCTCCGGCGCCTCCACCGGGCTCATGTGGCCCACGCCCGGCAACTCGGTGCTGCCCACGCAGTTCGGCAGCGCGGCGATCAGCGCCCGCGCGTGCACGGGCGGCGTGAGCCGGTCCGCCGTACCGGCGACGACGGCCGTCGGCACCTTCAACTCCCGTACGCCGTGGTCGAGATCGAGCAGGTCGAGCACCTGCGACCAGGCGTACCGCACCTTGCGCGGACACGCGTGCACGATCCGCGCGCACGCCTCCACCATGTGCGGCGCCGAACCCGGACCCATGGTCCCGTACTTGAGGATCCGCCGCGCCATCGGCGTGACCGGCCCGAGCGGCGCCCGTGACCCGAGGATCTGCTGGGTCAGCCAGGTCCTGAACCGCCCGGGTCGCAGGGGTACGACGGTCGACTCCGCGACCAGCCGCGAAGACCCCGTGCTGCACAGCAGTACGGCCGCCGCGTGCTCCTGGAAGCCGGGCCTCGCGGCAGCCGCCATCACCGTCATGCCGCCCATGGAGTGCCCGACGACCACGGCCTTCTCACCGGTCGCGAGGGTCGCTTCCAGTACGGCTTCCAGGTCGTCGGCGAGCGCCTCCGTACTGCACGCCGGGCTCGCCGGACTGCGTCCGTGGCCGCGCTGGTCGTAGGCGATGACGCGGTGGTCGACGGCGAGGTCCCGGATCTGCGCGGCCCAGAAGGCGGTGGAGCAGGTCCAGCCGTGCGCGAGGACCACGGCGGGGGCGCTCTCCGGCCCGTGCACCTCCACGTGCAGCCGGGCGCCGTCGGCGGAGACGGCGACGAGCTCGCGGACGGGGACGGGCGGGGCGTAGGGCCCGGTCTCGACATGCATCAGACGGCTCACGCGTCCACCTCCGTACGGGACTTGACCGGGGCACGAAGGAGTTCGTACTCCGCGAGATCCACCCGCCGCGTCGCCCGCCGGAACTCGGACGTCGTACCCGGCCAGATGGTGGTGTTGCGACCGCTCGCGTCGAGGTACCAGCTGGTGCAGCCGCCGGTGTTCCACACCGTCCGCTTCATGCGCTCCTGCACGCGCGTGTTCCAGGCGGCGACGGCACTCGGGCGGGCGTCGAGGGCGGCGCGGCCACCGAGGACGTCCAACTGCCGTACGAAATCGGCCATGTAGTTGAGCTGCGACTCGATCATCAGGATCATCGACGAGTTACCGAGCCCCGTGTTGGGCCCGATGATCGTCATCCAGTTGGGGAACCCGGCCGCGGACGCGCCGCGCAGCGCCTCCATGCCGCCCTTCCAGGACTCGGCGAGCGTCCTGCCGTCCGCGCCCACGACCCGGTCGGCGATCGGCATGTCGGTGACATGGAAGCCCGTGCCGAAGACGATCGCGTCGGCCTCGGCCTCGCTCCCGTCGGCGGCGACGACGGTGGATCCACGGATCTCGCTCAGCCCACTCGCGACCACGTCCACATTGGGCCGGGCGATCGCCGGGTAGTACTCGCTGCTCAGCAGGATCCGCTTGCAGCCGATGCGGTAGTCGGGGGTGAGCTTGGCGCGCAGGGCCGGGTCCTTGATGGCCCGGGCCATGTTCTGCTTGGCCAGCTTCTCGATGAAACCGAGCTCGTTGGGATGCTTGGTGAACGCCTGGACCTGCAACTCCCGGATCCCCCACAGCAGTCCGCGCCGTGCCTGCGTGGTGAAGGGCAGCGCCCGGTGCAGCGCCCGCTCGGCGCCGGTGATGGCACGGTCGACGCGGGGCATGACCCAGGGCGGGGTGCGCTGGAAGAGGGTGAGCCGCCCGACCTGCGGCTGGATGGCGGGCACGATCTGAATGGCAGAGGCCCCCGTCCCCACCATCGCGACGCGCTTGCCCCGCAGGTCGTAGTCGTGGTCCCAGCGGGCGGAGTGGAACACCTTGCCGGGAAAGGAGTCGAGCCCGGGAACATCGGGGACCTTGGGATCGGACAGCGGCCCGGTGGCGGACACGACGATGTCGGCCGAGAGCCTGCCACTGCTGGTCTCGATGTCCCAGTGCAGCTTCTCGGCGTCCCAGGTCATCATCTTCACTTCGGAGTTGAAGCGGATGTGCGGGCGCAGCCGGAAGACGTCCGTCACATGCTCCAGATAGGCGCGGATGTGCTCCTGCCCGGAGAAGGTGCGCGGCCAGTCGGGATTGGGCGCGAAGGAGAAGGAGTAAAGGTGCGAGGGCACGTCACAGGCGCACCCCGGGTAGCTGTTGTCACGCCAGGTGCCGCCCACACTGTCGGCCCGTTCGAGTACGACGAAGTCGGTGACGCCCTCGCGCCGCAGCCGCACGGCGGCCCCGAGCCCGCCGAACCCGGACCCGACCACCGCCACCCGCACATGCTCCCGTTCAGCCATGCCGACGCCCTTCCTGCGCGACCGTGCCAGTAAACACTGGCGCAATGGGAGGGTAGAGCAGGTCCGTACTGATGGGTAGGGGTCAGGGGAGGGAAGTTACCTTGGGTACAACATAGGGTGCGGTCGTGACCGAGAAGCGTGAGTACCGCATGGAGGAGCTGGCCGAGCGGGCCGGCATCACGGTCCGCACCCTGCGCTTCTACCGCGAACGCAAGCTGATCCCGCCGCCGCGCCGCGAGGGCCGTATCGCCTGGTACGACGACCACCACCTGGCCCGCCTGCGCACGATCGCGGCGCTCCTGGAACGCGGCCACACCCTGAACGGCATCGCGGAACTGGCCGAGGCCCTCGACCACGGCCGCGACGTCGCCGACGTCCTAGGCGTCGCACCGACGGAGGAGGAGCCGGTCCGCCTCACCCCCGAGGAACTCGCCGCCCGCTTCGAGGGCCAGGTCACCCCGGAGAACCTCGCGGCCGCCCTGGACCTCGGCTACCTCGGCACCGACGGCGACGAGATCGTCCACATCAGCCGCCGCCTCCTGGACGTCTCCTCGGCCCTGGTCCGCGAGGGCATCCCCCTGGCCGAGGTCCTGGCGGCCGGCAAGCGCGTCCGGGAACACGTCGACGACCTGGCGGAGATGTTCGCCGACCTGGTCCTCCGCCACACCGGCGAGGACGACCTGCAACGCCTGCGGCCACTGGCCCGGAGCGTGGTGGAGGCGGAACTCTCGCTGGCGCTGGACCGACGGTTGCGCAAGCAGGGGTAGCAGGGCGGAACCTTCCCGCTGCAGTTCCTTCGCTCACCTTCGTCGCCAGCTATACACGGCACGTATAGTCAGTGTGTATAGTCGCGGCCATGACGATCAGCACAGCCCTCCGCCCGGTCACGGGACTCAACCGGTGGTGGATATCCGCGCCGGTGGCGGGAATCGCGCTCGGCGTTCTCACCAACCTCGCCCAGGGCGGGCTCCCCGGCGCCTCGAACCAGATCGCCAACTCCGGTGCGGTGTGGTGCGTTCCGGCGTTCACCGCCGGCGCGCTGGCGGCCGCCGCGCGCATGGCCCTGCGCAAGTCGGTGCTCGCCGGCCTGTGCACGACGATCGGCCTGGTCGTCGGCTACTACGGCTACGCGGAGTTCGGCCGCGACGGCATGGGCAGTGCGTTCTGGCCGCTGGTGTGGCTGGTGATGGCGCTGGTCAGCGGCCCGCTGTTCGGTGCCGCGGGGGCGTGGTGGCGGCGCGGGCACACCGCACGCCGCCGTGTCGTCGGACTGGCCGCGCCGGCGGGCGTGTTCGGAATGGAGTCCATCCAGTACACATGGGTGCTCCACTACGCCCCGCAGGCCTGGGCCTGTGCGGCGTTCCTGGTCGCGATCCCGCTGCTGATGGCACGCCACCACAAGGAGCGGGCCCTGACGCTGCTCACCGCACTGGCCTTCTCGGGGATCGCCTACGCCATCATCGAACTGCCGCTGCAGCACGTGTCGGCGTGACACCACCGGGGCCTCACATCTCGAAGGTCACCGTCACCGGCGCATGGTCCGACCACCGCTCCTCATGAGTGGCCGCCCGCTCCACGACCGCCTTGACGGCCCGGGCGGCCAGTCCAGGCGTCGCGACGGCGAGGTCGATGCGCCAACCTGAATCGTTGTCGAAGGCCCGCCCGCGATACGACCACCACGTGTACGGCCCCTCCACATCCGGATGCAGAGCGCGTACGACATCGACGTACCCCCCGTCCCCGGCGTCGAAGACCCGCCCCAGCCACTCCCGCTCCTCCGGCAGGAAGCCGGAGTTCTTGGTGTTGCCGCGCCAGTTCTTGAGATCGGTCTGCTGGTGGGCGATGTTCCAGTCGCCGCAGACGACCACCTCACGCCCGTCGGCGGCGGCCCGCTCCCGCAGCGCCTTGAGGTAGGCGAGGAACTCACCCATGAACCGCACCTTCTCGTCCTGCCGCTCGGTGCCGACCTCGCCGGAGGGGAGGTAGAGCGACGCGACCGTGACACCCGGCAGGTCGACCTCGACGTAGCGTCCGCCGGTCTCGAACTCGGCCGACCCGAAGCCGACCTGGATGCGGTCCGGCTCGCGGCGGGTGTAGAGGGAGACGCCGGCGCGGCCCTTGGCGGCGGCGGGCGCGTGCACGACATGCCAGCCGTCGGGCGTGCGCACATGCTCGGGCAGCTGCTGCGGCTCCGCACGCACCTCCTGCAGGCAGAGCACATCGGCGGAGGTGCCGGCGAGCCACTCCACGAAGCCCTTCTTCGCGGCGGCGCGCAGTCCATTGACATTGACGGAGGTCACAGTGAGCACGCGGGAACGATACCGGCACACTGGACGGAGTCCAGATCTCCATCCCGCACTGTCTGCATAGGTGTACGATCTCCGACATGAATATACGCCGCGTCTCCTTCGACCACCCGGACGCCGTCAAGCTCAACGACCAGGTCCAGGCCGAATACCACGTCCGCTACGGCGACGGTGGAGACGCGACACCCCTGAACCCGGCGGACTTCGAGCCGCCGAACGGCGTGTACTTCATCGTGTACGACGGGAACGACAGCCCGGTCGCCACGGGCGGCTGGCGCGCCCAGGACACCAACGGCGAGGGCAACCGCGACGGCGACGCCGAGTTGAAGCGGATGTACGTGGTGGACGGCGCCCGCGGCCGCGGCCTCGCCCGGCGCATCCTGGCCGCCCTGGAGGAGGACGCCCGCGCGGCCGGCCGACTCCGCATGGTCCTGGAAACCGGCACCAAGCAGCCGGAGGCCATCGCCCTGTACACGTCCAGCGGCTACGAGCCCTGCGAGAAGTTCGGCTACTACCGGCACTACGAGGACAGCCGCTGCTTCGCGAAGGAGCTGTGACAGCTCCGCCTGACGGAACGTCAGGCAAAACAAAGATCCCGCCCGATCTTCCGATCGGACGGGATCTCATCAACTGCCCCAGGTTTCCCTGACCAGTTGTTGCGGTGGACCTGAGGGGATTTGAACCCCTGGCCCCCTCGATGCGAACGAGGTGCGCTACCGGACTGCGCCACAGGCCCTTGCAACGAGTGAAACTCTAGCACCCCGATCCGCGTGCTCGGAAATCCGTTCCGGCCCCGGCCGGCGGCAGCCGCACAGGTGGGACGGGTGGGCGCGGCCGGGGCGGCGCCCTATTCGTTGGCGGCCCGCGGCCGTCCGCCGTCGTCGTACTGGTCGAACAGCGGCGTCCGCCCCCGCTCCCGTGCCCGCCGTGCGGAAGCCGCCCGGCGGGCGTCACTGCGCCCGTCGTCGTCGGCCGCCCTGTCCTCCGCGGAGGCGGCCTCGCCCGGCTCGGCGCCGGAGCCGGCCTGTGCCTCCCGGTCCCGGGCGACGGAGCTCGAGCGGGCCGAGCTCCACGCGTCCGGTGCGCCGAGGTCGACGTCCGAGGTGGCCCGGGGAGCGACCGGTGCGGTCACGTACGTGGGCAGCGGCACCGGTACCGGGTCCCAGCTGTCGCCGTGTCCGGGCCGCCGCTGCCGCTCGCGCTGCTGGTCGACCCACTCGGCGTGGTCGGTCTGCTCTACGAGGGCGCGCCGGTCGGCGGCGAGAGCGGACAGGCCGGGGTCGTTCCGGCGCTCTGGTCCCTCGTCCGGTTCGTCGCCGTCCACGTCGGCGGTGGCCGTGCGCCGACGCGGCTGGCGGGCGCGCTCCTGCAGCCGTTGCGCGGCGGCCTCGGCGCGGCGCCGGTCCATCTGGACGGCGAAGCGGCGGCGCTCCTGGGAGCGCAGGTAGGCGATGTAGCCGCTGAGCAGCACTGCGGGCACGCCGGGTGCCCACAGGAACGCGAGCCCGCCGACAGCGGCGACGACAGTGCCGAGCGTGAAGGCGACGAAGAGCATCACGGTCGTACGCCGACGGCGCGCGAGCGCCTTCGTGCGCCGGGCACGAGCCGCGGCCGCTTCCTCCGAGGGCGAGCGCCGTGCGGCCGGCACCCGCTTGCGCGCAGGAGCGGAGCCCTGCGCGGGCACCGGTGCCTCCGGCTGCTCTCGCGTCTGTTCCCGCGCCTGTTCCCGCTTCTGTTCTCGCGCCGGTTGCGCCCGGCCGGTTGCCTGCGCCTTGACCTCGGCGCGCGCCTGCGGGCGGGCCGGAGGCATGGCGAAGGCCCGGACGTCCACCGAGTCGGTGACGGCGTCCGGCACATCGGCGCTGGACTCCCCCTCTTCGGTGGAGCGCGCCCGCAGGTCCTTGGCGTACCGGCGCTCCATACCCGCCCGTCCGGACAGCAGCCGGATGGCGGTGCTGAAGCGTTCCGTCGGACGGGCCTCGTTCAGCTCGTCCTGCCTACGGAGCCACATCGGCACCAAGTAGGCGGCCCAGGCCCCGACAATGACTGCGTAGATGAGGCCGCTGCTGCTCACGCCTCACACGGTAGAGGGGTTTGCGTGAGGCCATCTGCCAATTGAGCCGGTGTGTCGCACGATCTGGCTGATATTTCGAACTTTTTTTGTGACCGATGCGATCAGCAGGCCGTCGAGGGCGGGAAATTAAAGCCCCGAGCCGGTCATGGGCCGATCAATTTCGAACACTTATTCAATTCCCCAGACTGCCGGGATTCCCGGGTGTGTGCGGCGTCTTCTGGGAGCGTGCCCGCTGCCAGCGGCTCAGCAACCCGTCGGGTACCTCTTCCGCGGTGAGCGCGAAGACGAGGTGGTCGCGCCAGGCGCCGTCGATGTGGAGATAACGCGGCCGAAGGCCCTCCTCGCGGAATCCGAGTTTCTCCACGACCCGGCGGCTGGGCCCGTTCTCGGGACGAATGCAGACCTCGATGCGGTGCAGACCGACGGTCCGGAAACAGTGGTCCACGACGAGCGCCACGGATGTCGGCATCACGCCGCGGCCGGCCACCGACTCGTCCACCCAGTAGCCGATGTGCCCCGAACACATGGAGCCCCAGGTGATCCCGGCGACCGTCAACTGCCCGACCAGACGCCCCTGGTACTCGATGACGAAGGGCAGCATCCGGCCCGAGTTCGCCTCGGACCGAAGATGCCGGACCATCTGGCGGTAGGTCGGCCGGTGCGCGATCGGCCCGCTGGGCGTGGGCGGCGGAATGGTCGCCTCCCAGGGGCGCAGCCAGTCCCGGTTGCGCCGGTTGACCTCGCGCCAGGCCCGCTGGTCGCGCAGCTTTATCGGCCGGAGGACGACATCGCCGTCCGCCAGCACGACGGGCCAGGATGGGCTGTTCAGCTCGCACCCCCACTGGTGGCGCCGGGTCTGGGGTGGTCGCCGCCGCGGATCTGGTCGACGGCGTGGACCAGGAGGGGCTCCAGGACGGCCAGTCCGTCCTTCACCCCGCCCGTGGAACCCGGCAGGTTGACGATCAGCGTGCCTCCCGCCACTCCGGCCAGGCCCCGGGAGAGCGCGGCGGTCGGCACCTTCTCCCGTCCGAACGCCCTGATGGCCTCCGCAATGCCCGGCACTTCGTAGTCGATCACCTTGCGGGTGGCCTCGGGTGTGCGGTCGGTGGGCGAAATGCCGGTGCCGCCGGTGGTCACGATCACGTCGTACCCCGTCTCGGCACCGGCTCGCAGCGCGGCCTCCACGGGGTCTCCGTCGGGGACGACCTGCGGCCCTTCGACATCGAACCCGAAGCCCTTGAGCCCCTCGGCGATCAGCGGGCCGCCCTTGTCCTCGTAGACCCCGGCGGCGGCGCGGTTGGAGGCGGTGACCACGAGGGCGCGGTAGGTCATGCCCGGCTCCAGTCGCCGGACTTGCCGCCCGTCTTCTCCTCCACACGTACGTCCGTGATGACCGCTCCCTTGTCGACCGCCTTGACCATGTCGATCACGGTGAGCGCGGCGACGGAGACCGCGGTGAGGGCCTCCATCTCGACGCCCGTGCGGTCCGTGGTCTTCACGGTGGCGAGGATCTCCACCGCGTCGTCCGCGACCGCCAGATCCAGTTTCACACCGGACACCGACAACGGGTGACAGAGCGGGATGAGGTCCGGGGTGCGCTTGGCGCCCATGATGCCCGCGATGCGCGCGGTGGCGAGGGCGTCGCCCTTCGGGACCCCCTCGCCGCGCAGCAACTCGACCACGCGGGGTGAGACGAGGACGCGTCCGCTGGCACGGGCGGTGCGCGCCGTCACGTCCTTGTCCGATACGTCGACCATGCGGGCCGCGCCCGCTTCGTCGATGTGCGTCAGTCGGTCCTGCGTGCTCATGATCTGTGGCGCTCCCGGTCCGGGCCCGTCGCGGTGCGGCGCGTGGCCTGTTGTGCGCGACACGGTACCGCCAAGTCGGCGCAAACAGCGGACCAGGACTGCCCCATGGACCGGCACGCACACGTGACTCAGCCGAGCAGGACGACCTCGACCTCGGTGCCGGGCTCGACGGACTCCACGTCCTCGGGCACGACGATCAGCGCGTCGGCCTGCGCAAGGGCCGCGACCAGGTGTGATCCGGCGCCCCCGACCGGGGTCACGCTGCCGTCGGCGTACGCCCCCCGCAGGAACTGTCTGCGGCCCTTCGGCGAGGTCAGCGCCTTGCTCGCGGTGAGGGTCGCGCGCGTGCGCGGGCGGTGGACGTCGTCGAGTCCCATGAGGGTGCGGATCGCGGGGCGGACGAACAGCTCGAAGGAGACGTACGACGACACCGGGTTGCCCGGGAGCGCGAGCAGCGGGGTGTGGTCGGGGCCGATGGAGCCGAAGCCCTGGGGCTTGCCGGGCTGCATGGCGAGCTTGCGGAAGTCGATGCCGCTGCCGGCCTCGTCCTCGTCGCCGACGTGCGAGAGGGCCTCCTTGACCACGTCGTACGCCCCGACGCTCACGCCGCCGGTGGTGACCATGAGGTCGGCGCGGACGAGCTGGTCCTCGATGGTGTTGCGGAGGGTCTCGGCGTCGTCGGCCACGGCACCCACGCGGTAGGCGATGGCGCCGGCGTCGCGGGCGGCGGCGGTGAGGGCGAAGCTGTTGGAGTCGTAGATCTGGCCGCTGCGCAGTTCCTCGTCGGGCTGGACGAGTTCGCTGCCGGTGGACATGACGACCACGCGCGGGCGCGGGCGTACCCGCACCGTGCCACGGCCGATCGCGGCGAGCAGGGCGATCTGCGGCGGTCCGAGGACCGTGCCGGCCTCGAGGGCGCGGTCCCCGGCCTTCACGTCGCTGCCCTTCGCGCGTACATGCGCGCGTGCCTCGGCCGGGCGGTACACGTGCACATGCCCCTCGGCGCCCTCGGGGGCCAGGGCCCGGGCGCGCATCCCGGTCGCCGGGCCCTCGCCGACGCCTCCGTCGGTCCACTCGACGGGGACGACGGTCTCGGCGCCGGGCGGCAGCGGGGCGCCGGTCATGATGCGGGCGGCCTGGCCGGGGCCCACATGGAGCAGGTCGGCCTGGCCCGCCGCGACGTCCCCGACGACGTCCAGGACGGCGGGGAACTCCTCGCTCGCGCCCGCGACATCCGCGACCCGTACCGCGTACCCGTCCATGGAGCTGTTGTCGAAGGGCGGCAGTGAGACCGGCACCGTGACGTCCTCGACCAGGACGCAGCCCTGTGCGTCGAGGAGCTGCAGCTCGATGGGTTCCAGGGGGCGGACGGTCGTGAGGATGTCCTCCAGGTGTTCGTCCACCGACCAGAGGTGGTCCTGGCCGGTGGTGCGGGGCGCGGCGCTGCTCAACGTTGCTACATCTCCTCGGCTACGTAACTGCGAAGCCAGGTCCGGAAGTCCGGGCCCAGGTCTTCACGTTCGCACGCGAGTCTGACAATGGCACGCAGATAGTCGCCGCGGTCGCCGGTGTCATAGCGGCGGCCCTTGAAGACGACGCCGTGCACCGGGCCGCCGACCTTCTCGTCCTGCGAGAGCTGCTGGAGGGCGTCGGTCAGCTGGATCTCGTTGCCGCGGCCCGGCTCGGTCTTGCGCAGTATGTCGAAGATGTGCGGGTCGAGGACGTAGCGGCCGATGATCGCGTAGTTCGACGGGGCGTCGGCCGCGGCCGGCTTCTCGACCAGGTCGTGCACCTTGACGACGTCGCTGTCCTCGGTGGGGTCGACCGCCGCGCAGCCGTAGAGGTGGATCTGCTCCGGCGCGACCTCCATGAGCGCGATGACGCTGCCGCCGCGCTGCTCCTGGACCTCGACCATGCGCGCGAGCAGGGGGTCGCGCGGGTCGATCAGGTCGTCGCCGAGGAGGACGGCGAAGGGCTCGTGGCCCACGTGCGGGGCCGCGCACAGCACCGCGTGGCCGAGGCCCCTGGGGTCGCCCTGGCGCACATAGTGCATGGTGGCGAGGTCGCTGGACTCCTGGACCTTGGCGAGGCGGCCGGCGTCGCCCTTCTTCTGGAGGGCCGACTCAAGCTCGTAGTTGCGGTCGAAGTGGTCCTCGAGCGGGCGCTTGTTGCGACCCGTGATCATGAGGACGTCGTCGAGACCCGCGGACACGGCCTCCTCGACCACGTACTGGATCGCCGGCTTGTCGACGACCGGCAGCATCTCCTTGGGAGTGGCTTTGGTGGCCGGCAGGAACCGGGTGCCGAGGCCGGCTGCGGGAATGACAGCCTTGCTGATCCTGGGGTGAGACTGAGTCATGGCCGCAACCTTATCCGGTGCCTTTGCAAGGAATCTGTGGCTCCGGTTAATTGGCTCTCATATGAGCACATTAGGAAGGGTACGGGTGCGACCAGTGAGTCACATCGGACGTGAGGCCGAGCCTGACAAGCGAATGTTGCGGCGAGAGCTCCTCGCGGTGAGAAACAGATTGACGGCGGATGACGTGCGGGAAGCCGCGTCCGCGCTGGCCGGGCGAGCGCTGGAGCTGCCCGAACTGGCGCGTGCGCGCACGGTGGCGGCGTATGTCTCCGTGGGGAGCGAGCCCGGGACGCTCGCGCTGCTGGACGCGCTGCGCGCGCGGGGCGTGCGGGTCCTGCTGCCGACTCTTCTGCCCGACAACGACCTGGACTGGGGCGCATACGCCGGTGAGGGCTCCCTCGCGCGCGTCCAACACGGCGGAAAAATGGCGCTGTTCGAGCCGTCCGGCGAGCGCCTCGGCCCGGACGCCGTGACCGGGGCCGACGTCGTGCTGCTGCCCGGGCTGGCGGTCGACGCGCGCGGGATGCGGCTGGGGCGCGGCGGAGGGTCGTACGACCGCGTCCTGGCGCGGCTGGAGCGTGCGGGAGCGCATCCGGCACTGGTGGTGCTGCTGTACGACTCGGAGGTCGTCGAGCGCGTCCCGGAGGAGCCGCACGACCTGCCGGTGCAGGCGGTGGTGACGCCGTCGGGCGTGCGCCGCTTCGAGGGAGCCTGAGACAGCTCTCCCCGAGGCCGCTCTCATGGAAAGTGCCCTCCACGCGTGCGTGGAGGGCACTTTCGTCAACTCGCCTCAGCGGCTCACGGCTTGAGCACCAGCGTGTCGCTCGTGTTCTTGTCGACGGCCTTGTCCGAGAAGCTCCAGTCGAGCAGTTCGCCCTTGGCCCACTTGCCCGTCTGGTCGGTGTAGTGGGCGCTGTAGGCGTGCCCGGAGGCTCCGGTGAGGTTGATCCACTTCGACTTGTCGAGATCGTCGAGGTTGACCACCATCCGCATCGACGGCACCCATACGACGCCGTAGCCGCCGGCGGCGTTCCAGCCCGTGGCGTTGACCGTCGCCTCGCCGCCGCTGAGCTTCCAGGGGCCGCGGTTGAGGACGTACTTCACGATGCCCGGGCCGTCGGTGCCGAGGGTCTGGTTCTTCAGGAACAGGCGGTGCAGCCGGCCCCAGCTCCAGGTGTCGATGTCCTTGCCGAGCTTGGCCGTCAGCTCCCAACGGGCGTCGATCATGGCGCGCTTGAACAGATCGTCGCGGTTGTCGCTCGCGCCCGGCCGGGTGAGCGACTTGGGCGTGGTCCACCAGTCGCTCTTCGGGTCGTCCATGAGGTTGCGCACGACCTCGAACCAGCGGTCGCCGCCGTCCGGCTGCGCCTGGTCGGCGTCGCGCTCACCGCACTCGCGGACCTTGTTGGTCGCGTCCGCGGGCCCGGTGGTGGTGACGGGGTCGACCCACAGGCACTGGCCCTTGACGCGCAGTTCCTTGGGCAGCTTGTTGCCGAAGGCGAGCTTGAGGATGTTGCGCCAGACCGCGTTGAAGTAGGCGGCCGCGGCCGAGTCGGCGTCCTGGGTGTAGTCCCAGCCCTCCAGGAGCTCCTGCGCCTCGCGGACGGCCTTCGCTCCGCTGGTGTCCTTGTTCTTGATGTCGATCTTCAGCAGCTTGGGCACGATCAGCTTGGCGATCTCGCTGCTGTTGTCCAGCTGCATCTGGCGCATGTCGTCCGTGGAGACCTTGCCGCCGCCCTTGATCTTCGACTCGATCAGGTCGGTGATGCGCTGGCTGCGGGTGCCGTAGCCCCAGTCCGTGGTGAGCGTGTAGGGGTAGCCCTTGCCGACCACGGCCTGGTTGGCGGTGACGATGTAGCCGCGCTCCGGGTTGTACTCGTAGGGCAGCGCGTTCTTGGGGATGTACCCGGTCCACTTGTAGCTGGAGTCCCAGCCCGGCGCGGGGATCGAGCCGTTGTCCTTCTTCGCGCGCGTGGGGATCTTTCCGGGCAGCGTGTAGCCGATGTTGGTCCTGTCGGCGTAGACCAGGTTCTGCGAGGGGACGTCGAACAGGGTGGCCGCCGAGCGGAAGTCGCTCCAGTTCGAGGCCCTGTCCATCGCGAAGACGGCGTCCATGGAGGTGCCGGGGTCGAGTGCGGTCCAGCGCAGCGCGATGCCGTAGCCGTCGCCGCGGTCCGGGGCGGCGGTGTCGACGGTGGCCTTCTTGCCGACCTTCACGAGTTCGTCGTCACGGTCGGACAGCAGGGGCATGCCGTCGGCGGTCTGGCGGACGACGATCTTCTTGGACGCGCCGCCGGCGACCTTGATGGTCTCCTCGCGGGTCTTGAAGGGCTTGACCGTGCCGTCGTACAGGTAGCCGTCGCCGCTGAGCTTCTCCAGGTAGAGGTCGGTGACGTCGACCCCGGAGTTGGTCATGCCCCAGGCGATGTTCTGGTTGTGGCCGATGACCACGCCGGGCATGCCCGCGAAGGTGTAACCCGTGACGTCGTACTGGCACTTGCTGGAGACGGTGCGGCAGTGCAGGCCCATCTGGTACCAGACGGACGGCAGCGAGGCCGACAGGTGCGGGTCGTTGGCCAGCAGCGGATGGCCGGTGATGGTGTGGTCTCCGGCGACCACCCAGGAGTTGGACCCGATGCCCTGGCCGTTCACCCCGACGGCCGTCGGGACGTTGTCCAGGACCTTGTAGAGGCCGGACAACTGACTCTGCAGGGCCGAGCCCGCCGACGACGTCGACGTGCCCGTGGCGGAGCTGGTGGACGTGCCGCCGCCGGACGTACTGCCGTTCTGCTCGAACGTCTTGGTGAGCTCGTTGTACTGGCCCTCCTGGACGATCGTCTTGTTGCGGCTGTACGGGTAGTCCGGGTACAGGTCGGCGATCTGCTTGGGGCCGAGACGGCTGGTCATCAGGGCGCGGTCGATCTCGTCCTGCATGTTGCCGCGCAGGTCCCAGGCCATCGCCTTCAGCCACGAGATCGAGTCGACCGGGGTCCACTTCGCGGGCTTGTAGTCGTTCACGAAGCCCAGGGCCGCGTACTCCAGGGAGATGTCCTTGCCGTCCTTGCCGTGCAGGTAGGCGTTGACCCCCTTGGCGTAGGCCTGGAGGTACTTCTTGGTGGAGGCCGACAACTTGGTGTCGTACTCCTTCTCCGCGACGCGGTCCCAGCCCAGGGTGCGCAGGAACTCGTCGGTCTTGACCTGGCCCTTGCCGAACATCTCCGACAGGCGCCCGGAGGTCATGTGCCGGCGCACGTCCATCTCGTAGAACCGGTCCTGCGCCTGGACGTAGCCCTGCGCCATGAACAGGTCCTCGTCCGAGGAGGCGTAGATCTGCGGGATGCCGTAGCCGTCGCGCTTGACGTCGACGGGCCCCGACAGACCGTCGAGGCTGATCGAACCCTTCGTCTGCGGGAACGAGGCACGGACGGTGCTGATGGACCAGTACGCCCCGTAGGCGATGCCGCCGATGATGGCCAGGACCAGTACCAGCACGACCAATCGGGCTTTGCGCCCCTTCTTCCTGCCGGACTTGCCGGGCTTGTCACCCGTTGTGGCGGTGGTGTTGGGGGGCATCGCTGTCCTTGCTGTCCTAACGCGAGCGGCAGGCGGTCCTGGAGTGCTGGAGCAACCATAGGCGCAGGGCCTGGAGGGCCTTGACGCGGAGTCGGGAACCAGCGCGGACGGGCGTTCGATCTTGCCTCCCGAAGCGTCAAGAAATCGTCAAGAGTTAGGTAAGGTAACGAAGTACTTGGGTGCGGAGTTCCATGACTTCGTGTCCTATGTACGTGAGCTCCCGCGCGGGATGCGTGTGAGCCAGGGAAGGGAACGGCCGCTGACTGTCCACCACCTCAACCAGCTTCTGCTCGTCTGCTCGCTCGTCCTGCTCGTCGCCGTGGCAGCGGTCCGGATCTCCTCGCGCAGCGGGCTCCCCAGCCTGCTCGTGTACCTGGGGATCGGGGTCCTCATGGGCCAGGACGGAATCGGCAACATCCACTTCAACAACGCCGAGATGACCCAGGTCATCGGGTACGCGGCTCTCGTCGTGATCCTGGCCGAAGGTGGCCTCGGCACGAAGTGGAAGGAGATCAGACCGGCCCTGCCGGCCGCCTCCGCGCTGGCGACGGTCGGGGTCGCGGTGAGCGTCGGGGTCACGGCATCGGCCGCGCACTATCTGATCGGGCTGGAGTGGCGGCAGGCGCTGATCGTCGGGGCGGTCGTCTCCTCGACGGACGCGGCGGCGGTCTTCTCGGTGCTGCGGAAAATCCCCCTCCCCGCGCGCGTGACGGGCACTCTGGAGGCCGAGTCCGGCTTCAACGACGCCCCCGTGGTCATCCTGGTGGTCGCCTTCTCCACCGCAGGGCCCGTCGAGCACTGGTATGCGCTGCTGGGCGAGATAGCCCTGGAACTGGCCATCGGCGCGGCCATCGGCCTCGCGGTGGGCTGGCTCGGCTCCTGGGGCCTCAGGCACGTGGCGCTGCCCGCCTCCGGCCTCTACCCGATCGCCGTCATGGCCATCGCCGTCACGGCGTACGCCGGGGGCGCGCTGGCACACGGGAGCGGCTTCCTCGGCGTCTACCTCGCCTCGATGGTGATGGGCAACGCCAAGCTCCCGCACTGGCCGGCCACGCGCGGGTTCGCCGACGGGCTCGGCTGGATCGCCCAGATCGGCATGTTCGTCCTGCTCGGCCTGCTGGTCACGCCGCACGAGCTCGGCGACGACGTGTGGCCCGCGCTGGTCATCGGCCTGGCGCTGACCATGGTCGCGCGCCCGCTCAGCGTGGTGCTGTGCCTGGTGCCGTTCCGGGTGCCGTGGCAGGAGCAGACCCTGATGTCCTGGGCCGGGCTGCGCGGCGCGGTCCCCATCATCCTGGCGACCATCCCGATGGTGGAGGGCGTCGACGCCAGCCGCCGCATCTTCAACATCGTCTTCGTCCTGGTCGTCGTCTACACCCTGGTCCAGGGCCCGACGCTGCCGTGGCTCGCCCGCAAGCTGCGCCTGGGCGAGGACGCCGAGGCAGCCGACCTCGGCATCGAGTCCGCCCCGCTCGAGCGGCTGCGCGGACATCTGCTGTCCGTCGCGATCCCCGAGGGTTCGAAGATGCACGGCGTCGAGGTCAACGAGCTGCGGCTGCCGGCCGGCGCCGCCGTCACCCTGGTCGTACGCGACGGAAAATCGTTTGTTCCCTTGCCCACCACGGTGCTGCGGCGCGGCGACGAACTGCTCGTCGTCGCCACGGACCCGGTACGGGACGCCGCGGAGAAGCGGCTGCGCGCGGTGGGCCACGGCGGCAAGCTGGCCGGGTGGCTCGGGACGAACGGGGCGGGCGCGGGGCTCTGAGGCGGGCAGCACTCGGGAGCGGGTGTTAACGGCAGGTTTCGCACGCTTCACACCTTTCGCAATCACAGGTGAACGCACCTCATGGTGCTCGTTTTCACAGGTACATCGGGTATCGATCCCTGTACGATGAAGGCGCACCCTGATCGAACCAACTCTGCCTGACGCAGAGCTGGCGCGACCGCACGGCGGCCGGAACGTCCTTTGCAGTGGGCCCCGGTATCTACCGCAGTTCCGCGCAAGAGGACAGCTCTCGGCGCCCCCGCACGGGCGCGCTACCAGGCGGCAGAAAGGCACGGGCCGTGGCATCCACGGTCACCTCCCGCCCAGGTTACGGACAGCTGCTGCGCACGCGCGGCGCCTGGACGTTCCTGCTCCCCGGCTTCGCGGCACGCCAGCCGTTCGCGATGCTCACCATCTCCATCGTGCTGCTGGTGCAGCACACCACCGGCTCGTACGGCGCGGCGGGCGCCGCGGCGGCCGTCACCGGCGTCTCCATGGCGCTGTTCGCGCCCTACAGCGGCCGTCTCGCCGACCGCTACGGACAGCGCGCGGTCCTGATCCCCGGTGTACTGCTGCACGCCCTGTCGGGCCTGACCCTGACCGCGCTCGCGCTGGCCCATGCACCTCTGTGGGCGCTGTTCGCGGCGGCCGTGCCGACCGGCGCCTCGGTGCCGCAGGTCGGGCCCATGGTGCGCGCCCGCTGGGGCGTGAAGCTCCAGGGCTCGCCCCTGATGACCACCGCGGCCGCCTTCGAGTCCGTCACCGACGAGCTGACCTTCGTCTTCGGCCCCTTGCTCGCCACCGCCCTGTGCACGACGGTCGCCCCGGCCGCGGGCCTGGTCACGGAGGCCGCGCTCACCCTGCTCGGCGGACTGCTGTTCGCGGCGCAGAAGAGCACGCAGCCCGCCACCGCCGTCGCCGGGCACGCGCGCGTGGAGCACACTTCCGCTCTGCGCGTCCCCGGTGTGCGCGTGCTGATCGTGGCCTTCCTCGGCATCGGCTCCGTCTTCGGCGGCATGCAGGTGTCGCTGGCCGCGTTCACCGAGTCGATCGGCGAGCCCGGTCTGAACGGTGTCCTCTACGGCGTCTTCGCCGCGGGCAACATGCTCTCCGGGATCGTCTTCGGCGCCGTCGCCTGGAAGACGGCACCGCAGCGGCGCCTGGTCGTAGGCTACGGCGCGCTCGCGCTGGTGGCCTCCGGACTGTGGGCCGCGCACTCGGTGCTCGTGATCGCCGGTCTCGGCCTCCTCGTCGGCATGTGCGTCGCGCCCGCGCTGATCACCGGCTACACGCTGGTCGAGGGCCTGGTCCCGGCCGGCGCCCGCACCGAGGCCTTCACCTGGCTGACCGGCGCGGTGGCGCTGGGCCAGGCGGCCGCCGTCACCATCGCCGGACAGCTCGAGGACCGCTTCTGGGGCGGCGCCGGATTCCTGGTGCCGATGGGCGGCACCGTGCTCGCCGCGGTGACCCTGGTGGCGCTCCGTTCACGCCTGGTGGCACGGCCGCGCAGCAGGACCGTCGCACGTGGCGTCGGTCACCGAGTGCCGGTGACGGTGGACTGATCCTCGGGAATACGTCACTATGGACCCTCGTTAGCACTCATTGAGTGAGAGTGCCAGGAGGAAGACAGTGCCCACCTACCAGTACCAGTGCACCGAGTGCGGCGAGGGCCTCGAGGCGGTGCAGAAGTTCACCGACGACGCCCTTACCGAGTGCCCCAACTGCGGTGGCCGCCTGAAGAAGGTGTTCTCCGCGGTCGGCATTGTCTTCAAGGGCTCCGGCTTCTACCGCAACGACAGCCGCGGCTCCTCGTCGAGCAGCTCGCCGGCGTCGTCGTCGAAGTCGTCGTCGACGTCCACCTCGTCGGACACCTCGTCCTCTTCGAAGTCCTCGGACTCGAAGCCGTCGAGCACCGGCACCTCCTCCAGCAGCAGCTCCGCCGCGTAGGACTCGCTCACGGGACCCTGTCGTCGTACGACGACAGGGTCTCCGGTGTTTCCGGAGCCCCTCTCGGCGCGCTGCCGGGGCCGGATACTGTGCGGCCATGGCGAACGCAGAGATCGGTGTAATCGGCGGCTCGGGCTTCTACTCGTTCCTCCAGGACGTGACCGAGGTCCAGGTGGACACCCCGTACGGCCCGCCCAGCGACTCCCTGTTCTTCGGCGAGATCGCGGGACGGCGGGTCGTCTTCCTGCCCCGCCACGGGCGCGGCCACCATCTGCCGCCGCACCGGATCAACTACCGGGCCAATCTGTGGGCACTGCGGTCGGTCGGCGTACGCCAGGTGCTCGGCCCGTGCGCGGTGGGCGGCCTGCGTCCCGAGTACGGGCCGGGCACGCTGCTGGTGCCGGACCAGCTGGTCGACCGTACGAAGTCCCGGGTGGGGACGTACTTCGACGGGCTGCCGCTGCCCGGCGGCAACGTGCCGAACGTGGTGCACGTGTCCCTGGCCGACCCCTACTGCCCCGTCGGGCGGGCGGCCGCGCTGAAGGCCGCGCGCGGGCGGGACTGGGAGCCGGTGGACGGCGGCACGCTGGTCGTGGTCGAGGGGCCGCGCTTCTCGACCCGTGCCGAATCGTTGTGGCACCAGGCGCAGGGCTGGTCCGTGGTGGGCATGACCGGCCACCCCGAGGCGGCGCTCGCCCGTGAACTGGAGCTCTGCTACGCGTCGTTGACCCTGGTCACCGACCTCGACGCGGGCGCCGAGACCGGCGAGGGCGTTTCGCACGACGAGGTGCTGCAGGTGTTCGCGGCGAACGTGGACCGGCTGCGGGGCGTGCTGTTCGACGCGGTGGCCGCGCTGCCGGCGAACGAGGACCGGGACTGCCTGTGCACGAAGGCGCTGGGCGGAATGGATCCGGGGTTCGAGCTGCCGTGACGAGGTGACGGGGCGGAGGTCGGGGGCGGAGGTCGGGGGCGGAACTTCCCGTTCGGGTGAGGGAGTTGTCCACAACCCGTCCGTCATCCACCGGCCTCGGCGGGCTTCGGCGAAAAGCCTCATCGTGGGCCTGCGAGCCCGTCGTGGGCTTGCGAGCCGACAGCCCGTCTCCTCGTCGCAGGTGGTGATCCGTATGTCCCTGTCCTCTCCGCCTCTCTTCCCCTCCCCTCCTTGTCCGCACCCGCCCGGCACCGATGCCCCCGCCCCGTGCGAGGTTCCGCACTTCGCGCCGGTGCGGGTGCGCGGCGGGCGCTTTCAACTGCAGCGGCTCGTACGGCACCGGAGGCGGGCCGTGGCGATGGGTCTCGCCGTGACCGCGGCCGCGCTGGTGGCGGCGGGCCCGCGGGACGCCGAGGGGGCGCGGGGGCATCCGGTGGCCGATCCCGTACGCAAGCACCGTGCCGTCGAGCTGGTGTCCGCGCCGGTGCGGATCGCCGACGGGGCCACGGTGCGGCTGCTGCGGCCCGGCGACCGGGTGGACGTCATCGCCGCCCAGGAGACGGCGACGGGGGGCGATGCCCGCGTGGTCGCGCGCGGGGCGCGGGTGACGAAGGTGCCGGAGCCGTTGGAGAGCGCGGCCGACAGCGGGGCGCTGGTGGTGCTCTCGGTGCCTCGTACGGCTGCGGCGCGGCTGGCCGGAGCGGGCGCGACGGCACGGTTGGCGGTGACGCTTTGCTGAGCCTCGTACCGTCAAGTTCCCCTTTCGAACCACCCCATTGGACAGAGCGCGCTCGTGTTGACGTAGGTTGCGGAGCTGTTTGTTCCACAACATGCGCGCGCGAGAAGAGGCCCCGAGGTGAGCGAGAAGAAGGAACCGAGCATCTGGCAGGGCTTCAAGGCCTTCCTGATGCGCGGGAACGTCGTCGATCTGGCGGTGGCGGTGGTCATCGGCGCCGCCTTCACCAACATCGTGAACTCGCTGGTGAAGGGGATCATCAACCCGCTGATCGGAGCGATCGGCACGAAGAACCTCGACAACTACGCCTACTGCCTCAAGGACCCGTGCAAGGGAACCGGCGACAGCGCGACGGGTGTGCGGATCCTGTGGGGCTCCGTCCTCGGTGCCACCCTCACCTTCGTGATCACCGCGGCCGTCGTCTACTTCCTGATGGTGCTGCCCATGTCGAAGTACCTCGCCCGCGTGGAGGCCCGCCGCAAGGCGCGGGAGGGCGCGCACGAGGTGCTCGAGGTGACGGAGCTGGAGGTGCTCAAGGAGATCCGCGACGAGCTGGTCGCGCAGCGTGGGGCCGGGCGCAACGAGCGGTAGCGGCAGCGGGGCGCGCGGCTCAGAGGTGGTGGGGCGGCTTCTCGTCGAGGAAGCGCTTCAGGTCGGCCGCGGAGTCGCCGTCGGAGCCCGGCCGCTCGCCCCAGCCGCGGTCGGTGTCGTCCGAGGTCTGCTGGTCCAGCGGGTCGTCGAAGATCAGCGCAGGCTTCGGGGCGCGCGGCTCGGGGGCGGGGGCGGAGGTCATGCGTCCAGGGTACGGCCAGGCAGGTGCGGGGCAGGCGGGTCGCGCCGGTGACTCCCACCGCATGCAGACCGTGCGCCGCGAGAGCGGACCGTGGGTGCCTGCAAGGGAATTCCCGCGGGATATCTGCTGTGCTTGGACCCATGACGACCAGCTCGACTCCGCCTCCCGCGTCCTCCGGCAGACCCGCGGGCCGCAGACCGCTGCGCAGGCTCACGGCCCGGGGCCGCGACGAGGCGCACCGCGTGGCCTCGCCGCTCGAGCTCTTCTTCGACCTGTGCTTCGTCGTGGCCATCGCCCAGGCGGGCGTCCAGCTGGTGCACGCCGTGGCCGAGGGGCACGCGGGCGAGGGGATCCTCAACTACGCGATGGTGTTCTTCGCCATCTGGTGGGCGTGGATGAACTTCACCTGGTTCGCCTCGGCGTACGACAACGACGACGTGCTCTACCGGGTCGTGACGCTGGTCCAGGTCGCCGGGGTGCTGGTACTGGCGGCCGGGGTCTCGCAGGCGTTCGAGGAGCACGAGTTCCTGGCCGTCTGGCTGGGCTACATGATCATGCGGGTCGCCATGACGGCGCAGTGGCTGCGTGCGGCGCGGTCGACCGAGGGCGCCGAGCGAACGATGGCGCTGCGGTATGCGGCGGGCGTATCGCTGTGCATGGTCGGCTGGCTGGGGCTGGTGGTGCTGCCGGAGGACGCCCGGCCGTGGGTCTTCCTCGTGATGGCGGTCCTGGAGATGTGTGTGCCGCCGTACGCGGAGAAGGACCACCCCACGTCCTGGCACCCGCACCACATCTCCGAGCGGTACGGGCTGTTCACGATCATCGTGCTCGGCGAGACCATCGCGGCGGCCACCGTCGCCGTGAAGTCGGGCGTCGAAGAGAACGACGCCCTGGCCGATCTGCTGCCGATCGCGGCGGGCGGACTGCTGATCATCTTCGCCGCCTGGTGGATCTACTTCGTGGTGCCGATCCACGGCCATCTGCGCTCCAACCGGCAGGCCTTCCTGTGGGGTTACGGCCACTACCTGATCTTCTCCTCGGCCGCCGCCATCGGGGCGGGGCTGGAGGTGGCCGTGGAGCAGGCGGTCGGCAAGGCGCACATCTCCACGCTGGCCGCGTCGGCCGCGGTGACCCTGCCGACGGCACTGTTCCTGCTCACGGTCTGGGGGCTGCACTCCCGCTTCTACAAGGTGGGCATCGCCCAGCAACTGGTGCTGCCGACCACGGCGTTGCTGGTGATCGTCTGCACGTTCCTCGGCGGCTGGGCGGTGTTCGCGGCGGGCATCGTGTCGGCGCTGGCGGTGGCGACGGGCACGACACTGACGGCGCGCATGGTCGCCCGGGAGCGCGGCACGAGCGGGTCGAGCGGGGAGCGCGCGACGAGTCCGGTCGCCTGACCGGGGCGCTCGCACGGCGGGCCGGGCGAGACTGGGGGCATGACAAATGACGCATTGACCGACGTCACCGGAGTGCGGGTGGGGCACGCGACGCGCACCGGCAGCGGTTGGCTCACCGGCACCACGGTCGTCCTCGCACCGGAGGGCGGCGCCGTCGCCGCCGTGGACGTGCGCGGCGGCGGTCCCGGCACCAAGGAGACCGACGCCCTGGACCCGCGCAACGTCGTGCAGAAGGTCGAGGCGATCGTGCTGACCGGTGGCAGCGCGTACGGGCTCGACTCGGCGTCCGGGGTGATGGCCTGGCTGGAGGAGCAGGGGCGCGGCGTGCGCGTCGGCCAGGACCCGACGCACGTCGTGCCGGTGGTGCCCGCCGCCTGCGTCTTCGACCTGGGCCGGGGCGGCGACTTCCGGGCGCGGCCCGACGCGGCCACCGGCCGGGCCGCGGTCGAGGCGGCCGCGGCGAGCGCGGTCGGGGCGCGGCTGCGGGAGGGCTGCGTGGGCGCCGGCACGGGAGCCGTCGTGGGGGCGATGAAGGGCGGGGTCGGCACCGCGAGCACCGTTCTGGGCTCGGGGATCACGGTGGCCGCGCTGGTGGTGGCCAACGGGGTGGGGTCGGTGACGGATCCGGAAACGGGGGCTCTGTACGGGGAGTTGCTCCAAGGGCGGGTGACATACCCGGAGGCGCAGGTGCACGAGGCCGCTCGCCGGCGCCTCACGGAGACCTCGGCGAAGAACGCGCGCCCGCCGCTGAACACCACGCTCGCCGTGGTCGCCACCGACGCGGACCTGTCGAAGGCGCAGGCGCAGAAGGTGGCCGGTACGGCGCACGACGGCATCGCGCGGGCCGTGCGGCCGGTGCACATGCTCAACGACGGCGACACGGTGTTCGCGCTGGCCACCGGAGCACGGCAGCTCGACGCCGAGCACCCCCTCGCGCTGAACGACATCCTCGAGGCGGGCGCGGACCTGGTGACCCGCGCGATCGTGCGCGCGGTGCATGCCGCCGAGTCGGTGGACGGGCCGGGCGGAGTGTGGCCGTCGTACGGGGAGTTGTACGGGCGCAGGTAACAGAGGAGTTGTACCGGCCCAGGTAACAACCGAGCTGCATCCGTGGGCGATTGTCCCGGTTCTGTCACGTGATCGCGTTCATGAGGGACGGAGGGAACCTCACGGGCCGTCCCGTCCCTCTTTCCCCACGCACTGGAACGGACCACGCACATCACACGAACCTGGAGCAGCCCGTGACAACGCCGGACATAGCAGCGCGGCGCGCACTGGGGGCCTGTGCCGCCCTGATGGTCGGCGCCCTCACCCTGACCGCCTGCGGCGGCAACGCCAACGCCGACTCCACCATCGACGGCAAGGACGGCAAGGGCTCGGCCAAGACGTCCACGGCGAAGATCGTCATCTCGGCGAAGGACGGCTCGACCTCCGCGTCGATCAACACGACCGGCGTGAAGGTCAGCGACGGCAAGCTGACCGACGTGAAGATGACGGTGGCGGGGACGGGACAGGCCGTACCGGGCTCGATATCCGCGAACGGCGGCGCGTGGAAGCCGAAGGAGCAGCTGGAGCGCGGGACGAAGTACCAGATCTCGGCGACCGCGAAGGACGCGAGCGGCAAGACCGCCGCCGCCAACTCGATCTTCACGACGGTCACTTCGGCCAACAGCTTCATCGGGACGTACACGCCCGACAACGGCACCACGGTCGGCGTCGGAATGCCGGTGTCGTTCAACTTCGACAAGGTCATCAGCGACAAGAAGGCCGTGCAGTCGCACATCACCGTCACCTCCAGCAGCGGCCAGAAGGTGGTCGGGCACTGGTTCGGCTCGCAGCGGCTGGACTTCCGGCCCGAGGAGTACTGGAAGGCCGGCTCCAAGGTCACGATGAACATCGACCTGGACGGCGTCCAGGGCGCGAACGGCGCCTACGGCGTGCAGAAGAAGACCGTCACCTTCACCATCGGGCGCTCACAGGTCTCCACGGTCGACGTGAACACGCAGACCATGACGGTCGTGCGGGACGGCAAGACCCTCAAGTCGGTGCCGATCTCGTCGGGCGCCCCGGACCACACGACGTACAACGGGCAGATGGTGATCTCCGAGAAGTTCGTGCAGACCCGCATGAACAGCCGGACGGTCGGTCTGGGCGGCGAGTACGACATCCCGGACGTGCCGCACGCGATGCGCCTGACGACCTCGGGCACCTTCATCCACGGCAACTACTGGTACAACAAGGGCAATCCACCCTTCGGCCGCACCGGCACCAGCCACGGCTGCGTGGGCCTCGCGGACGTACAGGGTGCACAGGGCGCCACCAACGCCAAGTGGTTCTACGACAACTCACTCATCGGCGACGTCGTGATCGTGAAGAACTCCCCCGACAAGACGGTCTCCCCCGACAACGGGCTGAACGGCTGGAACATGTCGTGGAGCCAGTGGACGGCGGGAAGCGCCGCTTGATCGTCTCAAGGGCTGCATGAACAGCGGGTTCTGACAGTTCGTCGGGCCGCGTGGGAACATCTCACGCGGCCCGCTCGTTTTCTGTGCGTACGTTTTCTCGGTTCCCGGACATGATGTCCGACCGAGGGGCTACGGTATGCACCCACAAGGTGACATGCAGCAACGCCGGGAGAAACCTTGAGCGTTCCGTACGAGACGGCAGCGTACGAACCACCCGAGTCGCCCGAGTCTCCGGAGGAGCACCTCGCGCGGCTCCTCGGCCGTGCCCTGAACTCCTTCGAGCTGCCGGACGAGACCATACGGCGGCTGGACTGCGCGCTGGCGCACGACAGCTCACTGCACTCCGCGCACCACAGCGCGGGGATGCACCGCGAGACGTACCGGCACACCTGGCTGCTCGTCGACGGCTCGGCGCTCACGCTGTGGGAGCTCGTGCACAACACCGCGCCGGGCAGCGCCGCTCAGCACGAGGTGTATGTCGACGAGGAGGAGCTGCGCACCGCCACCGCGCGCTTGCCCCTGCCGCCGGACGCGCCGGACTTCGAGCTGCCGGTGACGGTGCAGCTGTCGCCGATCCCCGCGCCTCGGCATGCGTATGCGCCGGACGACTCGGCGGACCACGCGCGCCGGCTGCTGCGCCGCGCGGAGAACCCGGACGGGCCGGGCGCGGAGACCGCCGCCCTGCTGGCGACGGCGTTCGCGCACCAGATCACGCAGGCCTTCGGCCGCCCCTGCCGCGCGGGGCGCGCCGGGCTGTGCTTCTCGCTCTACGAGCACGCGTTCCTGCTGCGCGACGGCGAGGAGGTCTCCCTCTGGGAGGTCGAGCACACGGCGACGCCGGACGGCCGGCACATGTGCGAGGTCTACGTCAGCGAGGACGCGGCCCGGGACGCGATGGAGCGCCGGGCGGCGCAGGTTTCCTGACGCGCCCGAGCCCCTCCGCCGCGCGGTCTCTCAGCGGCCGTCGCTGAGCCGTTGTACGAGACCCGCGAACGCGTCCCGCTCCGCCGCGCTCAGCTCGACGGATTCCAGTGGGGGCGCGGACCGGCGCTGGCGCGGGAGGGCGCTCAGGGGCCGGCCGTTCGGCCACAGGACCAACCCGAAGTGGCCGCGGCGCGCGAGGCTGATCAGGCCGAACACCCAGACGGCGGCGGTGAGGGCGAGAATCACCACGCCCATCGACTGGAAGACCGAGACGTGCTCATCAGGCATGCGTTCCAGTAGACACCACGGTCCGGGACTTTGGTCCCGGACCGTGACGTATCTCGCAGTCCTGACAGGTGCCGCACTTGCCGCCAACTTGCAGTGATCAACTCACAGCGCGCCAAAAGGACATGCGGTCGGCCGTGGCCCCACCCGCGGGACCACGGCCGACCGTCATGCGATGTGCGGCATTTCGCCGGTTACGCCGCCACCGGCTGCTTCGCCTCGGCCGTCGCCGCGGCCGTGCCGTCCGCCGTACCGGCGCCGACGGCGCCCGGGGCCGGCTTGCGCATGCCCTTCAGGACCACCACCAGGGCGGTGCTGACGCACACGCCGACCGCGATGGCGATCAGATAGAGGAAGGCGTTGCCGATCAGCGGGACCACGAAGATGCCGCCGTGCGGGGCGCGCAGGGTGGCGCCGAAGAGCATCGACAGGGAGCCGGTGATCGCACCGCCCACCATCGCGGACGGGATGACGCGCAGCGGGTCGGCCGCGGCGAACGGGATCGCGCCCTCGGAGATGAAGGAGGCGCCGAGGACCCAGGCGGCCTTGCCGTTCTCCCGCTCGGTCTGCGTGAAGAGCTTGCCGCGGACCGTGGTGGCCAGCGCCATCGCCAGCGGCGGGACCATACCGGCGGCCATGACCGCGGCCATGATCTTCATCGCGGAGTCGCTCGGGTTGGAGACCGCGATACCGGCGGTGGCGAAGGTGTACGCGACCTTGTTGACGGGGCCGCCGAGGTCGAAGCACATCATCAGGCCGAGCAGGGCGCCGAGCAGGAGGGCGTTGGAGCCGGACAGGCCGTTCAGCCAGTCGGTCATGCCCTTCTGTGCGGAGGCGATGGGCTTGCCCACGACGACGAACATCAGGAACCCGACGATCGCCGAGGAGATCAGCGGGATCACCACCACCGGCATGATGCCGCGCAGCACCGGCGGGATGTTGATCTTCTGGATCGCCATCACCACACCGCCGGCCAGCAGACCGGCGACCAGACCGCCGAGGAAGCCCGCGCTGATCGTGGACGCGATCATGCCGCCCACGAAGCCGGGTACGAGGCCCGGCCTGTCGGCCATGCCGTATGCGATGTAGCCCGCCAGGACCGGGACCAGGAAGCCGAAGGCCACGGCACCGATCTGGAACATCAGGGCGGCCCAGCTGTCGGTCTGCGTCCACACGAAGTGGTCCATGACCGAGGGCGCCGACTTGATCTTGTAGCCGCCGATCGCGAAGCCGAGGGCGATCAGCAGACCACCGGCCGCGACGAACGGGACCATGTAGCTCACGCCGGACATCAGCCACTTGCGGAGCTTGGTGCCGTAGCCCTCGCCGGACTCACCGGCGCGCTCGACCGGCGTGCCCGCGCCCGAGGGGGCGCCCGAGGTCACCTCACCGCGCTCGGCCTTGCCGCGCACCTCGGTGATCAACTCGCCGGGCCGGTTGATGCCCGCCTTCACGCCGACGTCGACGGTCGGCTTGCCGGCGAAGCGGTCCTTCTCCCGTACGGGGACGTCGTGCGCGAAGATCACGCCGTCCGCCTCGGCGATGACGGCCGGGTCGAGCCGGGTGAAGCCGGCCGAGCCCTGGGTCTCGACGACGACCTCGACGCCCGCCTCGCGGCCCGCGTTCTCCAGCGACTCGGCCGCCATGTACGTGTGGGCGATGCCGGTCGGACAGGAGGTGACGGCGACGATGCGGAAGGGGCGCTCCTCGGAGGCGGGGGCGCCCGACGCCGGGGCGGACGCGTCGTCGACGCTCGCGCCCGGCGCCGGGGCCGTGCTGCCCGCTGCGGCTTCGGAGGAGGCCGCCTCCGAAGCCGCAGCGGAGTCTTCGGGGCCGGCCGCCGGCTCGTCGCCGCGGATCAGCGCGGCCGCGGCCGCCGCGTCGCCCACCGAGCGCAGTGCGTCGGTGAACTCGGCGTTCATCAGCTGCCGGGCCAGCGACGAGAGGATCGTCAGGTGGGCGTCGTCGGCGCCGGCGGGCGCGGCGATCAGGAAGATCAGGTCGGCGGGACCGTCCGCCGCGCCGAAGTCGATCCCGGCCGCGCTGCGCCCGAAGGCGAGCGTCGGCTCGGTGACGTGCTCGCTGCGGCAGTGCGGGATGCCGATGCCGCCGTCGAGGCCGGTGGGCATCTGTGCCTCGCGGGCGGCCACGTCGGCGAGGAAGCCGTCCAGGTCGGTCACCCGGCCCAGGGCCACCATGCGCTCGGCGAGGGCGCGCGCCGCCGCCTCTTTGGTTTCGGCGGACAGGTCGAGATCGACCAGGTCCGCGGTGATCATGTCGCTCATCGCGGGCTCCTTCGCACGCGTATCGCCCGGGGCGTGGGGTGGGCGGGGGTGGGGACGGGGGTGCAGTGGGGGGTGGGGCATTCGGTGCCGGAGGAGGCGGGGCCGGGGAAACCCCGCCTCCCGAGGGCGGCAGGACGGCTCAGGTGGCCCTGCCTCCCGTCGGCGGCGGCGAGTAACGGGGTGCCTCGCCGCTTCGGGGCCGGTCCGGACGGCATGAGGCCGGACAATACGGGATACGTCATGACACCGGCTCCTCGAGTACGCGGTCCACCGGTACGTCGCTGGTCACGGTCACGGCGGCCGGGTCCAGGTCGGCCGGAGTCGGCATCACACTGCCGGGCAGCTGGACGGCCGCCGCGCCGTGCGCGACCGCGGAGGCCAGCGCCTCCGGTCCGGTGCCGCCCGCGATCAGGAAACCGGCGAGCGAGGAGTCGCCGGCGCCCACATTGCTGCGTACGACATCGACGCGCGCGCTGCCGAACCAGGCGCCCGCGTCGTCCACGAGCAGCTGCCCGTCGGCGCCCAGGCTCGCGAGCACGGCGCGCGCGCCCATCTCGCGCAGCTCCTCGGCCGCCTTCACCGCGTCGCCCACGGTGAACAGGGGGCGCCCGACGGCCTCCGCGAGCTCCTCGGCGTTCGGCTTCACCACGTCGGGCCGCTCGCGCAGCGCCTCCAGCAGTGCGGGCCCGGAGGTGTCCAGGGCGATCCGGGCGCCCGCGGCGTGCGCACGCGCGACGAGGTCGGCGTACCAGGCCGGTGCGAGGCCCCGCGGCAGGCTGCCGCAGCAGGCGATCCAGGACGCGTCGCGCGAGTGCTTGCGCACCGTCTCCAGGAGCAACTCCTGCTCCGCCGCCGACAGTTCGGGACCCGGTGCGTTGATCTTCGTGAGCACCCCGTCCGCCTCCGCGAGCGCGATGTTCGAGCGGGTGGCCCCGGCGACCGGGACCGGCGCGACCTCGATGCCCTGCGCGTCGAGCAGATCGGCGACGAGCGCGCCCGGCGCACCACCGAGGGGCAGAACCGCGACCGTGCGCTGCCCCGCGGCCGTGACGGCTCGCGAGACGTTGACGCCCTTGCCGCCCGGGTCCATGCGTTCGCCGGTGGCCCGGATGACCTCGCCGCGCTCCAGCGACGGAATCTCGTACGTACGGTCCAGGGACGGGTTCGGGGTGACGGTGAGGATCATGCGCGCACTACTTCCGTGCCCCCGCGCTCGATGGCGGTGGCGTCTTCTGGGCTCAGCCCGCTGTCGGTGATCAGCAGGTCCACGTCGCTCAGGTCGCCGAAGCGGGCGAAGTGCTCCTGGCCGTGCTTGGAGGAGTCCGCGAGCAGCACGACACGGCGGGCCGCGGCGACCGCCGCGCGCTTCACCGCGGCCTCGGCGAGGTCAGGGGTGGTCAGGCCGTGGTCGGCGGAGAAGCCGTTGGCCGCTATGAACAGGAGGTCCGCCCGGATCTCGGCGTACGCACGCAGCGCCCAGGCGTCCACGGCGGCGCGCGTACGGTGCCGTACCCGCCCGCCGACGAGGTGGAGCTGGATGCCGGGGTGGTCCGCGAGGCGGGCCGCGATCGGCAGGCTGTGCGTGACGACGGTGAGCGAGGTGTCCAGGGGCAGTGCGGCGGCGAGACGGGCGACGGTGGTGCCCGCGTCGAGGATCATCGTGCCCTCGTTCGGCAGTTCCGTGCGGGCCGCCTTGGCGATGCGGTCCTTCTCGTCCGCGGAGGTGGACTCGCGCTCGGCGAGGTCCGGCTCGAAGTCGAGGCGGCCGACCGGAATGGCACCGCCGTGCACCCTGCGGACGAGGCCCGCGCGGTCGAGGGCCTTCAGGTCCCGGCGGATCGTCTCCGCGGTCACCTGGAACTCCTCGGCCAGCGACACCACGTCCACCCGGCCGCCGTCACGGGCGAGCCGGAGGATCTCCTGCTGCCGCTCCGGTGCGTACATGTCCGTTCGCCTCCGACCTGTGCCCGAACTTGTGGTTTCAATCGGAGGCTACGCCCGGATTTCCGGAAAGTAAACAGGTTCGGGCACGATCGGGCATGAACGGGCATCCGACCTGGGCATGAACGGACTTCCTGCCCGGCTTCCACAGGCGCGAACCGGTCTCCCCAGCACGAAGAAGGGCCCGGCACCCATGTGCCGGGCCCTTCCTCTCCCCTGTTGTCGACGGGCCGTCGCCGCGCCGGCCGCGTGGTTCAGCCGACGAGTTCGGGCTCCTTGTCCGCCACCGAAGGCTCCGCCTCGGCCCCGTCCACATGCTGCGCCGACCGCCTCGGCAGCGCGAACATCAGCAGGAAGATGACGACCATGACGGCGGCGACCCACCACAGCGCGTGCTGGAAGGCGTTCACGAACGCCGGACCCACCTGCGCCGGCTTCAGCCGGTCGGCGATCTCGCCGAAGAACACCACCGACACCAGCCCGAGCCCGAGCGCGTTGCCCATCTGCTGCACGGTGTTGATGAGGCCCGAGGCCGACCCGGCGTGCTCGCGCGGCACCTCCGACAGCACCGCGTCCGTCAGCGGCGCGAAGATCAGGCCCATGCCGACGCCCATCACGACCAGCGGGAGCGCCATCTGCCAGGAGGCGATCCCCATGCCGTAGCGCTCGGACTCCCAGATGTAGAGCAGCACGCCCGCCGCCATGACCAGCGCACCGGCCTGCAGCACCTTCCGGCCGAACCGCGGCACCAGCTTCTGCACGGACATTCCGGCGGCCGTCGAGACGGCGATGGAGAAGGGGACGCCGGTCAGTCCCGCCCGCAGCGGGCTCCAGCCCAGGCCGATCTGCATGTACAGGGTCCAGACCAGGAAGAAGACGCCGAGCCCGACCCCGAACACGGTCTGCACCGCGATACCGGCGGCGAAGCTCTTCACCTTGAACAGCGACAGTTCGACCAGCGGCGAACCGTCCCGCGCGGTCTTCCGCTTCTCGTACGCCACCAGCGCCGCGAAGACGACGAGCGCGCCGGCCATCGACACGTACCCCCACACCGGCCAGCCCAGCTCACGGCCGCGGGTCAGCGGGTAGAGCAGCATCAGCAGACCCAGGGTCACCAGGGCCACGCCCACCAGGTCCAGCTTCAGCGCCTTCGGTGCCTTCGACTCGGTGATGAAGCGGCTGCCCAGGATCAGACCCGCGATCCCGACCGGCAGGTTGATGAGGAAAATCGGCCGCCACTCCAGCCCGAACAGGTTCCACTCCGTCAGCAGCGCGCCCAGCAGCGGCCCGGACACCGCGCCCAGCCCCACGATCGCGCCGAAGAGCCCGAACACCTTGCCCCGCTCGTGCGCCGGGAACGTGGCGTGCACGATCGACAGCACCTGCGGCACCATCATGGCCGCCATACCGCCCTGCAGGATGCGCGAGGCGACCAGCATCTCCGGGTTGGCGGCGAAGCCGCACAGTGCCGACGCGAGTGTGAAGCCGCCGATGCCGACGAGGAACAGCCGCTTGCGGCCGTGGATGTCGCCGAGCCGCCCGCCGGTGATCAGTCCGGCGGCGAAGGCGAGCGCGTAACCGGCCGTTATCCACTGGATCTGGCTGAAGGACGCGCCCGCGTCCCGCTGGATCGACGGGATGGCGATATTGACGATCGTGACGTCGACGAGGTCCATGAAGGCCGCGGTCATCACGATCGCGAGAGCGAACCAGCGGCGCCGGTCCGCGGCGGCGGCCGGTCCGGCCGGGCTGTCGGCAAGGGTTTCGGTGGAGGTCATGTCTCGAAGTTACGACTCCTGTAGGTCAGATCATGTCCTAGTTCTACGGCATCCTCGAACTCATGACGACGGACACCCCGGCACGGCTGCTGACGCTCCTGTCCCTCCTCCAGACGCCCCGCGAATGGCCCGGCGGCGAGCTCGCCGAGCGCCTCGGGGTCTCCCGCCGCACCGTCCGGCGCGACATCGACCGGCTGCGCGACCTCGGCTATCCCGTGCAGGCCAGCATGGGCGCCGAGGGCGGCTACCGGCTGGTCGCGGGCAAGGCGATGCCCCCGCTCGTGCTCGACGACGAGGAGGCGGTGGCCATCGCGGTCGGCCTGCGCGCGGGCGCCGGGCACGCGCTGGAGGGCGTGGACGAGGCGTCCGTACGGGCCCTGGCCAAGCTGGAACAGGTGCTGCCCTCCCGGCTGCGCCACCGCGTCTCCACCCTCCAGGCCGCGACCACACCGCTGACCAGCGGGGACGGCGCGAGCATCGCCCCCGAGACACTGACCGTCATGGCCTCGACGGTGGCCGGCCACGAGCGGCTGCGCTTCGCCTACCGCGCCGGCGACGGCACCGAGTCGCGCCGCGTGACGGAACCGCACCGCCTCGTCTCGACCGGACGCCGCTGGTACCTGATCGCCTACGACCTCGACCGCGCCGACTGGCGCACCTTCCGTGTGGACCGCGTGAGCGAGCCCTTCGCGACCGGCGCGCGGTGCGCCCCGCGGGAGCTGCCGACAGGAGATGCGGCGGAGTATCTGCGGCGGTCGATGCAGCGCCATCAGGAGTCGTACGAATTCGAGGTCACCTTCGCCGCGCCCGCGGAGGCGGTGGCGGCGCAGGTCCCGGCCTGGCTGGGGACACCGGAGCCGGTCGACGCGGACTCCTGCCGGCTGCGGGCCGCGGTGGGGGACTCGCCGGAGTGGCTGGCGGTGCGAATCGCGCTGCTGGGCTTCGAGTTCACGGCCCAGGAACCGGCGGAACTCGTGGATCACGTACGGGAGTTGGGCGCGCGGTTGACGCGGGCCGGGGGCGGGTGACGGCGGCGGCGAAGTGCGGCTCGCCGCTCGCGGCGGAGCGGATGCCGACGTTGTCGGCATCCGCCCTGTTCCGGACCCTGTTTCACGAAGAGTCAGCGGGCCGTGTCCCTGTGGCACAATCTGCCATTCGGCGGGCCACCCCGGGGTTCAGGTTCGGGGTGCCCCGCCGTTCAGCATGCCCGCGTCAGGCAGAAGTGAGAGCCGGGCCCCGGCACCCGGGGGGAGGGGCGCCGAAGCCCGGCTCAGGAGAGTCCCGGCGCCGGGGGGGGGATGTGCGTCGGGACTTGGCTCTTGGGTGGGACGGGAAGAACTTCAGGGCCTGGGACGGATCCGAACTCCCGTGCCCTGAAGTCTTGTTCCCGTGGCATTGACAGTTGAAGCGGCGTTACATGGCCATGTTTGCGCGGTCTTTCGCCACCCGGCGTACGCCCCTGGCTTACGCCGCCGCCTCGAAGCCGGTCTGCCGGGCCAGCTTCTTCAGCTCCAGCAGCGCGTGCTTCTCGATCTGGCGGATGCGCTCGCGCGTCAGGCCGTGCTCCTTGCCGACCTCGGTCAGCGTGCGCTCGCGGCCGTCCTCGATGCCGTAGCGCATCTTGATGATGGAGGCCGTGCGCGGGTCGAGGCGGCCGATGAGGTGGTCGAGTTCCTCGCTGCGCAGGAGGGTCAGCACCGACTGCTCGGGCGACACGGCCGAGGTGTCCTCGAGCAGGTCGCCGAACTGGGTCTCGCCCTCGTCGTCCACCGACATGTTCAGCGAGACCGGGTCGCGGGCCCAGTCCAGGACGTCGACCACGCGGTCCGGGTTCGAGCCGAGCTCGGCGGCGATCTCCGCGGGCTCCGGGTCGCGGCCGTGCTCGCGGTTGAACTCGCGCTGCACGCGCCGGATCCGGCCCAGCTCCTCGACCAGGTGGACGGGAAGGCGGATGGTGCGGGACTGGTCCGCTATCGAGCGGGTGATGGCCTGACGGATCCACCAGGTCGCGTACGTCGAGAACTTGAAGCCCTTGCGGTAGTCGAACTTCTCGACCGCGCGCACCAGACCGGCGTTGCCCTCCTGGATCAGGTCGAGCAGGGGCAGTCCGCTACGGGGGTAGCGCCGCGCGACGGCCACGACCAGGCGGAGGTTGGAGCGGATGAAGATGTCCTTGGCGCGCTCACTGTCGTCGACGAGGGCCTGGAGCTCCTCGCGGGTGGCCTCGGCCTTGGACTCCTCGTACCCGTCGAGAACCTGTCGCGCGAACACACCCGCCTCGATGATCTGGGACAGCTCGACCTCCTTGGCGGCGTCGAGCAGCGGTGTGCGCGCGATCTCGTCGAGGTACATGCCGACCAGGTCACGGTCGGCGATCTCGCCGGCGTGGGCGCGAACACTGCTTGCCGCGTCGGCCGTCTCGCCGGTGGCGGACTTACGACGGGCGACGGCACGGGTTGCCATGCGTGCTCCCTTGCGATGGTGGGCTGGCGGGTGGTCCTTCAGACGCCCGGCACTCGGCTTCGAGTACCGCTCAGCACCTTGGTCGGGTGCCCTGCATCCGATGGAAACAACGACTGGAATCCGGACAGAATTCCCAACCCGCCCCCCGATTTTTCTGATCATGCAGTACCCTGTCCGGCCACGTGAGGAGGTCCGATGCCGTCGGAACGTACAGAGGTGCAGGTCAGGCCGGGAGTCGAGGGGGACCTCGAAGCCCTCACCGACATCTACAACCACTATGTACGTGAGACGCCCATCACATTCGATACCGCGGTCTTCACTCCGGAAGAACGCCGCCCTTGGCTGCTCTCCCACCCTGAAGACGGCCCGTATCGCCTGATGGTTGCCGCGGATGCGGACACACAGGAAATTCTGGGCTACGCCACATCCAGCCCTTACCGCGCGAAACCGGCCTACGAGACCTCGGTCGAGGTGACGGTCTACCTCGCCCCGCACGCCGGCCGGCGCGGCATCGGCACCCTCCTCTACAAGGCCCTCTTCGAGGCCCTGGCCGTCGAGGACCTGCACCGCGCCTACGCGGGCATCGCCCAGCCCAACGAAGCGTCCACGCGGCTGCATGAACGCTTCGGGTTCCGCCACATCGGCACGTACCGGGAGGTGGGCCGGAAGTTCGGCCGCTACTGGGACGTGGCCTGGTACGAGAAGGAGCTGTAGGTCAGCCGAACTGCACCGACCGCTTCGCCATCCCCATCCAGAAGCCGTCGATCACCGACTTCTGCGCGTCCAGCTCGCCGCTGATCTCCGCCGCGCCCATGGTCACGAACAGCGGGGCGAAGTGCTCGGTGCGCGGGTGGGCGTAGCGGCCGGCCGGGGCCTTGTCGAGGAAGTCCAGCAGACCGTCCCAGTCGCGGGCCTCGAGGGCATGCCTGCCCCAGTCGTCGAACTCGGACGACCAGGTGGGCACTCCCCCGCCGGTGTGCCGCAGCGCAGCCAGGTTGTGGGTGAAGAAGCCGGAGCCGACGATCAGCACACCCTCGTCGCGCAGCGGCGCGAGCTTGCGGCCGATCTCCATCAGCCTGACGGGGTCGAGGGTCGGCATGGAGATCTGCAGGACCGGGATGTCGGCGGCCGGGAACATCTCGACGAGCGGGACGTAGGCGCCGTGGTCGAGGCCGCGGTCCGGGATGTCCTGCACGGGGGTGCCGGGGGCGCGCAGCAGCTTCCGTACGGATTCGGCGAGTTCGGGGGCGCCGGGGGCCCCGTACCGCACGCGGTAGTAGTGCTCGGGGAAGCCCCAGAAGTCGTAGACGAGCGGGATCGTGTCCACCGCGCCGATGGCGAGCGGGGCCTCCTCCCAGTGGGCGGAGACCATGAGGATCGCCTTGGGGCGCGGCAGGTCGGCGGACCAGGCGGCGAGTTCGCCGGGCCAGATCGGGTCGTCCGCGAGCGGCGGGGCGCCGTGGCTGAGGTAGAGGGCGGGCATGCGCTCCCGGGTGGCGGCGGACATGGCGGTGACTCCCAAAACTAGAACAATGCTTGAACTCTCAAACTCTCCCTGTCAGGAGGATACGCCCCGTTTGTTTAATTTTCAAGGAGAGCTCTCGTACGATGGATGCATGAACACTGCATCCGCATCCGCCGAAGTGGCACCAGAAGCAGAGCCATCCACTGCCGAGACCCGCTGGCTCGACGACGACGAGCAGCGCATCTGGCGCTCCTACGTACACGCCACCACTCTCCTCGAGGACCATCTCGACCGCCAGCTGCAGCGGGACGCGGGCATGCCGCACATCTACTACGGCCTTCTCGTCGGCCTCGCCGAGGCCCCGCGCCGCCGGCTGCGGATGACCGAGCTGGCCATGAAGGCGAAGATCACCCGCTCCCGTCTCTCGCACGCGATCGCGCGCCTGGAGAAGAACGGCTGGGTGCGCCGCGAGGACTGCCCCTCCGACAAGCGGGGCCAGTTCGCGGTGCTGACCGACCAGGGCCACGACGTCCTGAAGCGGACGGCACCGGGCCATGTGGCGGCCGTACGGCAGGCGGTGTTCGAGCGGCTCACGCCACAGCAGCAGGAGTCCCTCGGCGAGATCATGCAGATCGTCGCCGAGGGACTCCAGCCGAGCGATGCGGGTGCGGACCTGCCCTGGCTCCGCTGAGCCGCTCACTCAGGGGGCCAGGGCAGGTCCTGGGGGTCGTACGTACGAGGCGTCCCCTTCCTCCTACGTACGGATGGTTCCGAAGGGGTACGGCCGGACGGTCGCCGTCAGTGGGCGACCACCGGCACCGCGAGCTCGTCCTCGACGCCGTCCTCGGACCCGGCCACGGTGGTGGAGCCGGGACGGCCGGCGTTGACGAGGGCCACGACGATCACGGCGGCGAGCACCAGCATGCCGACGGCGAACCAGATCGCGTTGGTGTAGCCGTGCACCGCACCCTGCATCTGGACCAGCTGCGCCTGCGACTTGGAGGTCGCGCCGGCGATGTGGTCCTTGATGTACGACGTCGTCGCGGAGGCGGCGATCGTGTTCAGCAGGGCGGTGCCGATCGCGCCGCCCACCTGCTGCGAGGTGTTGACCATCGCGGAGGCGACACCGGCGTCCCGGGGCTCTACGCCCAGGGTGGCCAGGGACATGGCCGGCATGAACGCCGTACCCATGCCGAGACCGAGCAGCAGCATCGAGGGCAGGATCGTCGAGGCGTACGACGAGCCGATCTCCAGCTGGGTCAGCAGGAGCATGCCGCCGGCCGCGACCAGGAAGCCGGGGCCCATCAGCGCCCGGGCCGGGACCCGGGTCATCAGGCGGGTACCGATCTGGGTCGAGCCGATCATCATGCCCGCGATCATCGGCAGGAAGGCGAAGCCGGTCTTGATCGGCGTGTAGCCCTTGATGACCTGCAGGTAGTAGGTGAGGAAGAGGAACGTGCCGAACATCGCGATGATGGCGATGCCGAGCGAGAGGTAGATGCCGCCGCGGTTGCGGTCGGTGACCACGCGCAGGGGCAGCAGCGGGGCCTTGACCTTGGCCTCGGTGACGACGAAGGCGAGCAGGAAGACCGCCGACGCCACGAACAGGCCGACCGTCAGGGAGTCGCCCCAGCCGTCGGACTCGGCGCGGGTGAAGCCGTAGACGAGCGAGACCAGGCCGAGGGTGGACAGCAGCACGCCCGGGATGTCGAGCGGGTTGCGGTTGCGGCCGCCCTCCGGCTCACGGATGACGAAGTACGCACCGAGCGCCGCGACGATCGCGAACGGGATGTTGACGAAGAACGTCCAGCGCCAGTCCATGTACTCGGTCAGCACGCCGCCGAGGATGAAGCCGACGGCGCCGCCGCCACCGGCGATCGCACCGTAGATGCCGAACGCCTTGGCGCGCTCCTTGGCGTCCGTGAACATCACGGCGAGCAGGGAGAGCGCGGCGGGCGCGAGCAGGGCGCCGAAGACACCCTGAAGGGCGCGGGCGCCGAACATCATGGCGCCGGTGGTCGCCGCACCGCCGAGCGCGGAGGCGGCGGCGAAGCCGACGAGACCCACGACGAAGGCGCGCTTGCGGCCCCACAGGTCGGCGATCCGGCCGCCGAAGAGCAGCAGGCCACCGAAGGCCAGGGCGTAGGCCGTGACGACCCACTGCCGGTTGCCGTCCGAGATGCCCAGGTCGGTCTGGGCGGAGGGCAGCGCGATGTTCACGATGGTCGCGTCCAGCACGACCATCAGCTGGGCGAGCGCTATGAAGACGAGCGCTTTCCAGCGGTTGGCGTCGCCGGACTTCTCGACGGCGCCTGGAGCCTTTGCGGCTGTTTCAGACATGGGGGTACCCACTTCGGGACTTCGTGACGGAAAAAACGTGTCTTATGGGGACGGCTCGTCTACGCGTCTACGGCGACGGCCGATGAGTCGGTGTAGTGACTGGCTTCGAGTGCGGAACTAATCGCAGGGCCGGCGCAGATCCTCCACGGTGACGGCCGTGCCCGGCAGGACCGAGCGGGCCGGGGCCCGCAGTCCGTCCAGGAACAGCTGCAGATGACGGTGGACGAAGCGGTCGTTGACGAGGCAGTCGGTGCCGGCCGGGGGCCTGCTGAGCTGGGCCACGACGACCATCAGGTCGCCGACGCCGACGTCGGGGCGGAGTTGGCCGGCCTCCTTGGCGCGGTCCATGAACTCCTCGACGGTTCGCTCCAGACGCTCGCGCGCCGCTTCGAGATCGGGGTGGTTCTGGTCGAAGGTGCTGGAGACCATCGGGCACAGCGCGCTGATCCGCTCGTCGGCGGCGGTGTGCACGAAGCGCTCCAGCGCCTCGAAGGCGTCCCCGCTCTGCGCGAGCGCCTGCTCGGCCGCCTCCGACGTCCGGTCCATGACGGAGCAGACGACCTCGCGGACGAGCGCGTCGCGGTCGGGGAAGTTGCGGTACACCGTGGCGTTTCCGACGCCTGCCCGGCGGGCGATGTCGTCGAGCGGCACATACGGGCCGTGCTCGGTGAACATCTCCCGGGCGGCGGTGACGATCCGCTCCCGGTTGCGCAGGGCGTCGGCGCGCGGCCGGGTCACCTTGCGCTGTGCGGGGTTCGCGGTCGTCGTGGCGGTCACAGTGCCCTCCGTTGGCTGTGTTGTCGCGATCCGGGGAGCCGGTCCCCGGTTCGCTCGGACACCTGACTAAACGGGGAGACGCTCCCCGCTTATTTCAGGTTGACGGGAAGTTTTCGTGTGACCCGAGTCACACCTTCCTGGCACTGAAACCCACGTTCGGACTCCTCCAGCGCGCGCCCGCGCATCCGCACACACAGGGTGATCGAAAGGGCGCAGCCAGAGACGACCCGCGGCTGCCATGGACGAAGGACCCGTGCATGCCGCTCCGTCACCGGATACGCGCCCGCCGCGGGGCCGCCCTCGCCGTCGTGACCGCCCTGACCCTGGCGGTCAGTACGTCGGCAGGCACCGGGCGCCAGAGGGCGGCCTCCACGGCGGCCGGGGCGAATCCCATCGCCCCGGCCCGCACCGCGGCACTCGGCCCCTGCATGATCAACGGCAACCGCGCGGTCCAGATGTCGGAGGGCGTCCCCACCCCCGCCGGTTACTCCCGCTCCACGGGCACCGTCCACGCCCTCACCCTGATGGTCGACTTCTCCGACACACCCGGCCGCGGCAACGCCCTCGGCCGCTTCCACGAGTTCTTCCCGAAGACCCGCCAGTGGTTCCGCACCGCCTCCTACGGCCGCCTGGACTACCGCCCGGAGATCCCCGTCCCGCACTGGCTGCGGATGCCGAAGCCGTTCAAGGCGTACGGCATAGAACGCGGCGCCCCCTTCGACTCCGGCTACCGCAACCTCGTCCAGGACATCGTGAGCGCGGCCGATCCCAAGGTCGACTTCCGCGACTACGACTTCCTGAACGTGCTGATGACCCCGAACGCGGGCCCCTCCGCCCTGGACACGGTCCTGTCGGTGACCTTCGCCGGCAACACGGAGGCCCCCGTGGCGGACGGCGTCCCGGTCGCCAACGCGTCCTTCGTCTACTCCCGCCAGGACGACGGCTCCGGCTCCTACGCGCAGACCGGCTACCGGGTCCTTCCGCACGAGAACGGCCATGTCTTCGGCCTGCCGGACCTCTACACCCAGGAGGGCGGGGGCTCGGTCGGCCACTGGGACATCATGAGCGAGGACTGGGGGGCCAACAACGACCTGCTCGGGTGGCACAAGTGGAAGCTGGGCTGGCTGGACGCCTCCCAGGTCAGCTGCTCGGCGCTGCGCGGCACCTCGGAGTACACGCTGACGCCGCTGGAGCGCGCGGGCGGCCCCAAACTGGTCTTCGTCCCGCTCGGCGCCCGCACCGGATACGCCGTCGAACTGCGCACCCACGAGGGCAACGACGAGGCGGTCTGCCGCCCGGGCGTGCTGATCTACAAGGTGGACGCGGACGTGGACACCGGCATGGGCCCGGTGAAGGTCTACGACTCCCACCGCGACAGCGGCGGCTGCACCCGCAGCCCCAACGTCCAGGCAGAACTCTCGGACGCCCCCTTCGCCCCCGGCGAGGTCTTCAAGGACCCGAAGAGGGGGATCCGGATCGCGGTGGCGGGGGCGGATCTGTCGGGGAAGTACCGGGTGCGGGTGACTCGGCGGTGACTTGGGGGTTGGGGGTGCGGCGGGCCGGGCGCGGGGTGCGGCTGCGTCGTCGCATTACCGTAGGGCTGCCGTGACCGCCGTACCGGAGAATCGATGCCCGCGAATCCCGCACTCGACGCCGTCTCGCCCGCCGTGCCGGACGAGGCGGTCACGCCGCTGATCCGCGGGGTCGCCGTGCTGCACCGGCTGACGGAGGCGGACGGCACCCTGAGCCTCAGCGCCCTGGAGCGCGCCACGGGCCTGGCCCGCTCCACGGTCGACCGCGTCACCGCGACGCTGGCCCGGATGGGATACGTCCGCCTCGACGGCCGGGACGCGGTCCTCACCCCCCGGCTGATGGAACTCGGCAACGCCTACCTGGCCGCCCTGCGCCTGCCCGCCCTGCTGGACGCGAGGGCCGACGCGCTCGCCGACGAACTCGACGAGTCCGTCTCCCTCGCGGTGGCCGACCGCGACGGCATCCGCTTCATCCACCAGGCCACCCGCCGCCGCGCGATGTCCCTCAGCTTCCGCATCGGCGACCTGCTTCCTGCCGAACGCACCGCCCCCGGACCGCTGTTCGCGACGGAGTGGACGAAGGAGCAGTGGCAGGCGTGGCGGCAGCGCCGGGCGGCGGACCCGGAGGACCACGGCTTCCCCGCCGTACCGCCCCGTCAATCCCCTTACCCGGATGAGGACTTCGAACGATCGGCCGCCCAGTCCGCCGCGGACGGCTGGTCGTTGGACGACCAGCTGATCGAACCGGGCCTGGTCGCCGTCTCGGTTCCGGTACGTGACCCCCGTACCGGCAGGATCGCGTGCGCGGCGAACGTGGTCAGCCACACCAGCCGGCACACGGCGGCCGATCTGCGCGAGTCGCTGCTGCCGCGGCTGCGGGCGGCGGTGCGGGCGATGGAGGACGACCTGCGCACCACGGCGCCCGCGGAGCCGGGGGCGTCGCCCTCGGGCCTGGCGACCTGGACCGGCGCGTCGAAGCAGGAACTGGGCAGGGAGTTCGTCGAGTCCCTGGCCCGCGGCCTGACGGTACTGACCGCCTTCGGAGAGGGCCGCGCGGAGCTGACGCTGACGGAGGTGGCGAAGGCGACGGGCCTGGCCCGGGCCACGGCACGCAGGGCACTGATCACCTACGAGCACCTCGGCCTCGTACGCGCCCGGGACCGTGTCTTCGAGCTGACGCCGCGCGTACTGGCGCTGGGCTTTCCGCCTCTGTCACGCACGACCCTCCCCGAGATCGCCGCCCCGCACATGGCCGAACTGGCCCGCGCGGTCCACGAGTCGACGTCCCTGGCCGTGCTGTCGGGCGACGACATCCAGTACACGGCGCGGGTCGCCACGAGCCGCGTCATGAGCGTCAACGTCGCGGTGGGGACGCGCCTGCCGGCGTACGCGACGTCGATGGGCCGCGTACTGCTGGCGGACCTGCCCGAGTCCGACCGCCGCCTCCCGCTCCCCCTCCGGGCCCTCACCCCGCACACCCTCACCGACCCGGAGACCCTGGCCCGCGTCCTGGACGACGTACGGACGCAGGGCCACGCCCTGGTCGACGAGGAGCTGGAGGAGGGCCTGCGCTCGATCGCGGTCCCGGTCCGCGACCGCAACGGCCGCGCGGTCGCCGCCCTGAACGTGGCGATGCACGCGGCCCGGCACACGGTCGAGGAGTGCGTACGGGAGATCCTGCCGGCGCTGCGGGCGACGGCGGACGCGATCGAGGGGGAGCTGCAGGTGGCGGGGAGGTTCACGCGGGTGCCGGTGTCGTGAGCGCGTGCCCAGGATGTCCCGGGGTGCCCCCGGCTTCGCGTCGCGCTCGGTGACGGCGCATGATCGGAGCAGTCATTACGAACGTGGAGAGGCAGGCAAAACCCTCATGGATGACCGCTTCGACGTCGTCGTACTAGGCGCAGGCCCCGGTGGCTACGTCGCCGCCATCCGCGCCGCCCAGCTGGGCAAGCGGGTCGCGGTGGTGGAGGAGAAGTACTGGGGCGGGGTCTGTCTGAACGTCGGGTGCATCCCGACCAAGGCGCTCCTGCGCAACGCGGAACTCGCCCACATCTTCACCCGCGAGGCCAAGACCTTCGGCATCAGGGCCGAGGGGCAGGTCTCCTTCGACTACGGCGAGGCGTACCGGCGCAGCCGCCGGGTCGCGGACGGCCGGGTCAAGGGCGTCCACTACCTGATGAAGAAGAACAAGATCACCGAGCTCGACGGCCGGGGCACGTTCCTGGACGCCAACTCGCTGCAGGTCGCGCTGAGCGACGGCACGACCCGCACCATCGGCTTCGACAACTGCATCATCGCCACCGGCGCCACCCCGAAGCTGCTGCCGGGCACCCGCCGCAGCGAGCGCGTGGTCACGTACGAGGAGCAGATCCTCGCCGAGGACCTGCCGGCCTCGATCGTCATCGCCGGCGCCGGCGCGATCGGCATCGAGTTCGCCTACGTCCTGCACAACTACGGCGTGAAGGTCACCGTCGTCGAGTTCCTCGACCGCGTCGCGCCACTGGAGGACGCGGAGGTCTCCGCGGAGCTCGCCAAGCAGTACCGCAAGCTCGGCATCGACGTGCTCACCTCGACGCGGGTCGACGCGATCGACGAGTCGGGTCCGCAGGTACGCGTCACGGTCACCGCCAAGGACGGCACCCAGCAGGTACTGGAGGCGGACAAGGTCCTCCAGGCCATCGGCTTCGCCCCGAACGTCCAGGGCTACGGCCTGGAGAACACCGGGGTGGCGGTCACGGAACGGGGCGCGATCGACGTGGACGGCCGCTGCCGCACCTCCGTCCCGCACATCTACGCCATCGGGGACGTCACCGCGAAGCTGATGCTCGCGCACGCCGCCGAGGCGATGGGCGTGGTGGCCGCGGAGACGATCGCCGACGCGGAGACCATGGAGCTCGAGTACGTCATGATCCCGCGGGCCACCTACTGCCAGCCGCAGATCGCCAGCTTCGGCTGGACCGAGGCCCAGGCCCGCGAACAGGGCTTCGACGTCAAGGTCGCCAAGTTCCCCTTCACAGCCAACGGCAAGGCCCACGGCCTGGGCGACTCCACGGGCTTCGTGAAACTGATCAGCGACGCCAAGTACGGCGAACTCCTCGGCGGCCACCTGATCGGCCCGGACGTGACAGAACTCCTCCCGGAACTGACCCTGGCCCAGCAGTGGGACCTGACGGTCCACGAGGTCGCCCGCAACGTCCATGCGCATCCGACGCTGGGGGAGGCGGTGAAGGAGGCGGTGCACGGGCTGGCCGGGCACATGATCAACTTCTGAGGTGCGCGGGTGGGGGTGGGGGCGGGACGTCGCCCCCACCCCCCACCAATCCGTCACCCCTTGAACGGTCACCCGCTACACTGACGACCATCCCGCCTTCGTAGCTCAGGGGATAGAGCACCGCTCTCCTAAAGCGGGTGTCGCAGGTTCGAATCCTGCCGGGGGCACAGCATTAAGGGCCAGTTCAGAGGCTCGATCCTCTCGAACTGGCCCTTTGCCGTGATCGCGGCCGTGCCACGCACGTGCCACAAAGTCCACTAAGAGTCCACATCACCCCGAGTCTTGCGGATCATCGAGCCGAGCCGATCAGCGATCTCGCGGTCACGGCCGTCGACCACATGCTGATAGATCAACGCCGCGCGGGGAGTGCTGTGCCCCATCCTGGTCATCAGCTCACGCAGGCTCGATCTGGTACGCCTTGACCACGGTCGGCTCACCAGTCCGTATGAGACATGCCGTACGCCAGGCCCGCACCTGAGCCGTCGTGATCGAAGACAGCGGGCGCTCACGAAAGGTCGGCAGTAGGTGCAGCCGGATCACCGACTCGTGCCGCTCACGCGAACGGACCGCAAGCTTGCGGTCTTTGAGCCACGCCGTGGCGTACTGACCGAAGTGGACCTTGCCCGCGTCTGGGTCGTTCCACTGGCCCCGGGTGATGTCCGCCTCGATGTGGGTCAGTGCGACCTCAGCGTCGGTCTTGGTGGCGTACGTCTCCTCTGCGCTGCGGAGCTGGCCCGTGTGCGGATCACGGTAACGCGCTTGCCAGCGACCGGAGTTGAGTTTGCGGACCGGGCCGAAGCGGCGCCGCTTGCCCTGGTTGTTCGCCATCAGGCAACCCTCCTGAGGACGCCGGGCCGGACGGTGACCGGCTGCACGGTGTTCGCGGCGATGTACTCGTTCAGCACTCGCTCCGAGATCCGCACGTTGCGACCGACCTTGACGAAGGCAATTCGACGCTCTTCGATCAGGCGGCGAGGAAAGCGGACTCCTGTACCGAGGCGAGCAGCGACCTGCTTTACGTCCAGGAGCTGATCAGCCATCACCACTCCCCCTCTATCTCGTGATCCGGCAGGTCGGCGAGTGCTTCACGTGCGGTTTCGCGGTTGAGTTGGATGTCGCGGTGGATGGTGGCGGCTAGCCAGGATTCGCCGGGGGTGTGGCCGTGGCCGGCGTAGGTCCAGTAGGTGAGGGTGAGCGTGGTTGCCTCCGGGTTGTCGTCGGGGTCGGGCAGGCCGAGCACTTCGCGTTGTTGGGCGGCGCGGTAGTCGGCACGGACCTGGCGCAGGGCGCCGAGGGTGGTCGAGTAGCGGTGTGACTTGGTGGAGGCACCGGCGGGGCCCCCGGGAGGACGGCTGTCGGCGCCGGACCGTCGGGCGCCGGGGCCTGGGCGCGGGCGCGGGGCGCGAACGGGCGACGGAACACGCCCGTCGGGTCGGGCGCGCCGGTCGGCCCGGCGTCCGCCGTGCCGGGCTCCTGGCCCGGCGGTGGGAGGAATGGCAGCAGTCCCGCGTCTCCTTCGGCAAGGGCGCCGAATACCAAAAACGCGGCGGCGTCCACTTCCACGCCGTGATCCGCTTCGACGGCCCCGACGGGCCCGACGATCCTCCGCCGGCCTGGGCCACCCTCGATCTCCTCACCGATGCGATCCGCGACGCCGCCGAACGGGTCGCGGTCGACGTTCCCCCGGCGGGAGAACAGCCCGCGCGTGTCCTGCGGTGGGGCAAGGAACTCGACGTCCGCGCGATCCGGGCCTTCGGTCAAGGCAAGGAGATCACCGAGCAGGCCGTCGCCTCCTACGTCGCCAAGTACGCCACCAAGGCCGCCGAGACAACCGGCACGGTAGATCGTCGGATCGGCAACAAAGAGGCCCTGGTCTTGCTCGAGGTGCCCGAGCATCCCCGCCGGCTGATCGAAGCGTGCCTGGACCTGCACCCGCTCTACCCGGACCGCAAGCTGCGCGACTGGGCCCACATGCTCGGCTTCCGCGGCCACTTCCGTCCCCGCCCGGCTGCGCGAGGACATCAAGGAGGCGTACGCCCACTCCGACGCCCTGCTGGAGGAGGAGCGGTTCGCGCAGGCCGCCGAGGTGCTCGGCGAGGTCATCGAACCCGCCGCCCTCGCCCTCGGCTCCGAGAGCAAGCAGGTCCTGGCGCTGCGCCGCCAGCGAGCGGCGATCCGCCTCCTCGGCGGCGACTACCGGGCCGCCCTGCCCGAGTTCGACGCCCTCGCCGACGCCTATGCCCGTATGGCCGGGCCCACCGGCGAGCAGGCCCGCGCCTGCCGCGCCCAGGCGGCCCGGTGCCGCGCCGAGCTCGGCCAGGTCACCGACGCGCTGGCCGCGCTCCAGGGCGTGTTGAACGTCGTACGCACCGTCGACAGCGACGTGAGCGAGGAAGCCGTGGAGCTGCGGCACAACATCGGGATGCTGCTGCTCGCCCAGGGCCGGACCGCCGAGGCGCGGCAGGTCCTCGAACCGCTCCACCAGGACATGTGCATGGTGTTCGGCCCGGAGGACGAGATGACCACCGAGATCGCCGAGGCGCTCGCCGTGATCCGCCTCGACCTCGACAGTTCGGCTTCCTGACCCGCTTCCTCCAGAAGCAGCATCGCCAAAACCATGCTGCTCTGCGGCCGAGGGTTTCGCGACGGTCACGTCGCCGGGTGGTTCAGCGCTCACCGGTGTGGCCGCCAAGTCAGTGGTACCGCCGGCCGTGTTCCGATCCTCTGGCGACGAGTCCGCCGCGCCGGTTTCCCCCGGTCGTGGGCTTGCTGGTCGGACGTCGGCCGACGGGAGGGAGCGTGAGCGAGATCAGCGTGCCGGAAGGACGGCAGACAGTACGCTGAATCCAGCGGGATCGGGCCCGCAGCACAGTGTCCGGGAGGTGCCTGATGACGGCCGAGATGGTGGCCCCGGCGTGGATGCATGAGCAGATCACGGCGGAGGAGTACGACTCCTGGTCCGAGGAGCAGTGCGCCGGTATCGAGGTCGTGGACGGGATGGTCGTCGTGAGTCCGAGCGCGTCCAAGCGGCACAACCGGCTGGCTCGGATTCTGGCGAACGCCCTGGATGCCGCCGCAGGCCCGGAGTGGAACGCCGACACGGACTTCGACGTCCGGCTTCAGGACGTCCCGCTCACCAATCGCCGCCCGGACGTCGTCGTGTACCGCGCAGACACGATCGACATCACCCCCACCCGCCCTGAGCACGTGCTACTGGTCGCGGAGGTGGTGTCGCCGGGCTCGGAGACCACCGACCGGATCGTGAAGGTCGACCAGTACGCCAAGGCAGGCATCGGCTTCTACTGGCGGATCGAGCAGGCCGTGACAGGCGTTCCTCTCGTGTACACCTATGTTCTCGACCCCGCGACGAAGACCTACCGCGACGGAGACGTCTTCACCGGCTTCCTCAAGGTCGTGGCCCCCTTCCCGCTGGAGGTCGACCTCGGCCAGGTCTGACCATGCACTGCTTGGCAGTTGGCGACGCGTGAGCGATGAGTGAGCGGACTGCCCGATACAGGGCGGCATGAGCCGGATCAAGCGGCTCGCCGCGGTTCTGACTAGGGAAACAGCACCGTACGGCAACGCCAGGCAGCCCTCGGCAGGGATTCGATCCCACTCCCAAAGCGGGTGTCGCAGGTTCGAATCCTGCCGGGGCACCAGATCAAAACGGCCCGGACCGATCATGGTCCGGGCCGTTGACGGCAGCATTCATTGGCAGTCGCCTCTCGGAGTTCGTGTCATTGCCCGATCCGGGCATACTCCAAGCATGGAGACGGACCGGCCGGGTGCGGAGCACGCTTCGGTCGACGCTGCCGCAGGTGAGCGGGAGCGGATGGCCGACGAGCGGGAGCGCGCGGCCGGCGAGCGGGAGCACGTGGCCGACGAGCGGGAGCAGGTCGCCGACAAGCGGGAGCAGGTGGCCGACGAGCGGGAGCGCGCGGCGGACGAACGCGAAGAACGGCTCGCCTCGTGGGAGAGCCGGCTGGACAAGCGGGACCGTACGGCAGGGCAGACAACCCCCAGCCATCGGCAGCGTTCGTACGAGGCGATCGAGCGGGCCCGAGGACTGTTGGACGCCAGCCAGGACCGGCTGGACCGCAGTGAAGCCGCGCTGCGCCGCGCGGATGCACGCGATGAATGGGAACAGCGCACCGTCGAGAGCGAGACGGCCGGCTCCCGGCAGCGACAAGCCGGCAAGGGGCCCGCGCCGCAGGAAGTTCTGGAAGCCAGGCTGCGCCGCCTGCACAAGCGGTTTGCAGCGATGGCGGCCGCGCTGAGCGCTACCCAACATGCACTGGCCGGCGAGTACGAGCGGCTCGCCCTGGAACAGCCTCAGCGGGCCGCGGAGTACCGGCGTCGCGCCGAGCAGGCTCGCCTGACGGCTGCCGGCCTCCGTGCCGCCGAGCTGACCGGTGAGCAGGACAGCGATTGACCCGCTCGGCCGGAGGGGATCTCTCCCGGTCTGACCCTTTGCCGTGTTCGAGACTTCGACTCTGACCGGAAGCCGGGAAACTCGTCCGGTTCGTCCCGCAATGGAAGATCAGTACAACTCACGGACGCCATCTCGTCGATAAGACCTCGTACTAGTCTGATCACTCTCAAACGGCTTTTCGAAGCACGGCACACGGGAAAGGTGACCGGTGATGTCGCTGAGCCCCGGCGATCCGGCGTCCATAGGCGGCTATGAGCTGGCCGGCCGGCTCGGCAGTGGCGGCATGGGCGTCGTGTACCTGGGCCACTCGGAATCGGGGCGCAGGGTCGCGGTCAAGGTCGTGCACGCGCAGTACGCGCAGGACGAGGAGTTCCGCACTCGCTTCAGGCAGGAGGTCGCGGCGGTCCGCCGGGTGAGCGGGGCGTTCACGGCCCCGGTGGTGGACGCCGATCCCGACGCCGAGCAGCCGTGGATGGCGACCCTGTACGTGCCGGGCCGCACGCTGTCGGACATCGTGGCCAAGGACGGCCCATTGCGCGGACGCGAGTTGCGCACGCTCGCGCTGGGCCTTGTCGAGGCGCTGCGGGACATGCACCGCGTGGGTGTGGTGCACCGGGACCTGAAGCCCAGCAACGTCCTGATGGCCGACGACGGGCCGCGCGTCATCGACTTCGGCATCTCGCACGCCGTCGACAACGAGGCCCTCACGGTGACCGGGCGGCTGATCGGCACCCCGCCCTTCATGTCCCCGGAGCAGTTCGCCGCGCCGCGTGACGTCACCGCGGCCTCGGACGTCTTCTCGCTGGGGTCGCTACTGGTGTACGCGTCCACCGGCAACCGTCCGTTCGACGGGAGCAGCCCTTATCTGACCGGCTATCAGGTCATGTACGAGGCACCGGACCTGGACGGAGTCGCCGAACCGCTCCGGAGCATCGCCGAACGCTGCCTGGCCAAAGACCCGGCCACCCGGCCCGAACTGGCCGAACTGCAGCGGATGCTTAGGGCGTTGCCGGATTCCGACGCGCCAGGCGCACCGGGCGCGCCAGTCGCGACGACCGCGGCCGTCGCGCTCGGAGTGGTCGACGCGGCGGAAACCAACCCCCGGGTTCCCCATACTCCCTCCGGTCCTCGAGACCCCGCCACCGCCTTGGGAACGGGGGGAATGCACAGGGCCCGCACCGGAAACAGGCGCCGAGGGCGGTACGTCCTCGTCGGCCTCGCCGCAGCGGTGGCAGTTACCGGGTTGAGCATCACGGCCGTGAGCATCGGGTCGCACCAGAGCGGCAACTCCCAGTCGCCCACTGCCCCCACCTCCGCCCATGCGCCCGCGCCGGCCACCGCGGTGACCCTGCCGCCGAAGCACGTGCCGTGGGACTACCAGATCGGCGGCTCGTACCCCCTGCCGACGGGTGTGCGGGTTGTCAGCCGCAGCTACGAGGACCCGCCCGCGCCGGGTGCGTACAACATCTGCAACATCAACGCGTTCCAGGCGGAGGAGCACGCGGAGGGTGACTGGAAGTCCGACCTGCTGCTGCGCGACGCCAACGGGGATGTCGTCTACGACAAGGACTGGGGCGAGGCGGTCCTGGACATCCGCACGGACGCGAAGCGGCAGCGCATCGCCGCCAAGCTGAACACGTGGATCGACGAGTGCGCGGCCGACGGGTTCAAGGCCGTCGAGCCCGACAACTACGACTCGTTCACCCGCTTCCCGAAATACCTCACGGCAGACCAGGCCAAGGCGCTCATGAAGCTGCTGGTGGCACACGCCCACGCGAAGGGGCTGGCCGTCGCCCAGAAGAACACCGCGGAACTCCTGCGTGACCGGGCGTCAGTGGGCCTGGACTTCGCCGTGGTGGAGGAGTGCGGTCGGTGGGACGAGTGCGGTGAGTTCGCGGAGGCGTTCGACGACAACGTGTTCGTGGTCGAGTACACGGCGAAGGGCATGTCGAAGGCGTGCTCCAGTTGGAGCAGCCAGCTGAGCATCGTCCGCCGCGACCAGGACGTCACGCCCAAGGGCGCAAGCGGCTACCTCCGCAAGACCTGCTGATCCAGCGAGTTGCCCGTGTGGCGAAGGCCGTGGAAGGGATACGAACTCGCGGCACGGCCACACGGGTGGTCCTGCGCGGAGCGCCCACGGCCGCGTCCGGCCTCGTAACGCCTTGACCGCGCAGGGAAGTTGAGCCGACCGGCGAGCCGATGTCCGCGTTCGTTCATCGGACGATCCGGCGTGCCAACGAGCAGATATCAGACATTTGCACATTAACCTCTCGTCACCTTATGACGTGGCGGATCGCCTACGCGTCCGCTTCAACGCTCGGAGAAGACATGCGCAAGACTCGCAAGACGGCTGTCGTTGCCGTCCTCCTCGGCACCGTCTGCTTCCTCGGCGCCGGCACCGCCTACGCCCACGAGCACGGGAACGGGCACGACAAGGGACACGGTCACGGGCACGGGAAAGGCCACGGGAAGGGGCACAAGCACCAAGGCGGGGAGACCAAGACGATCGTCATCACCCAGAGCACCACATGCAGCACGACCGACGAGAACACCGACGTACAGGGCCAGACCGCGTCCGGCAACTGGTCCACCGGCGAGGTCACTTCCGGCCCGCAGACCACCAACGTCGGCTCACACCTGGGGTGCGACAACACCCTCGTCCTCGGCAAGTAACCCACTCGGGTCCCGGCGCCGAGCCACACGGCCGGCGCCGGGACCGGCGCTGCACGGAGCCGGCGACAGCAAATCCAAGGGCCCGACGTTTCACGTCGGGCCCTTGGCAGTGGCTGGTCAGGCTGTTGTGGTCACCCAGCTGTCGCAGTGCTCGAGATAGGTACCGCCGGAATGCCCCCGGCACGCCCTGAACTGCAGCTTGTAGCCTTCCGTGAAGTCCTTGTTCTGCCAGCGGGACTCACCGGCCCCCAAGTTCATCCAGACATACCCACCCCGCACGAGCGTGCCACTCGTGTTGTAGAGACGCCATTCGGCGACACCGGAGAAGCCATCCGCTCTATTGTCGGAGACGAAGAACCAGTCGCCATTTTCCTGGAACGCCGCATTCGCGTCTTCGTAGGGACTGTAGGACCAGACGGACGACCCGCTGGAGGATGGGCTGAGCCCGGTGGCAAAGTCGTTCTCCCATGTAATGGCAGACGCCTGAGTGGAAAAGAGCGTAAAAGCTCCCACCGTGGCAGCAATTGCTGTTGCTATGCGCCTATTGCGCATGTACCCTCCCTGATGAATTTCCACTGGACAGAGATCATCTTAGTCCGAACGGGGGAAGTGTCAAACAAATTGAACAACGTCAGCACCGGCCCATAAAAGGAAACAGGTCACGCCCGCCCGGAAATCGGGACAGGGTGTCACAGATGGGCGCGTTCAGCCCATGTCGAGTCCGAATTTGCAGGTCAGGGCCTGGTCGGCTTGATGGTGTACGGGCGCCCGGCGTAGTGCGAGTAGATGACACCGGGGTTCCCTGAGATCTTGCTGTTCCGGAGGTGATGGTCGCGTACTGCTTCTTCCCGAGACCGCTCGATGAGCCGGCTGGAATTCCGGTGGGCGATCGGCCCGTCCTTGGAGCTGACATCGGCGCCATACCTTGCCACGGCACCCCCGGACGGGATGTCGTACTCACCGGAATGATGGATTAGGAGTGCTTGGTCTTTACGCCGATGCAGGTGGTCCGGCGGTCGACGTTCTGGTATTCGATGGGAACCTGGAACCGCTTCTTTCCGGTGATCGACCGGTTCTCCCCGTCGACGCTTCACGGCGCTGCAATCGACACCGTTGACGGTGTCGGGGCTGAAACCGGTGGTGGACCCGCCATCCACCGACTGCCAGGTGTTCGCCGAGCCGCCGGAGGAAGCATCGGAGGACGTGTCGGCGGCAGCGTCCGAGGCGCTGTTCGCGGTGTCGACCAAGGTCGAGTCCGCGGGCGTCACCTGAGCCCCGTCCACGTCGGGGTGGATCGCCACGGTGTCCGGGCCCTCGGCGCGGGCCGCAACCGATCCTTCCGTCGTCGCGGAGCCGGTGGCCACTCCGGTGTACACGTAGTCGGTGCCGGTCGGCAGCGTGCCGTCGGGGGCCTTTCCGTCGAAGGACGCCTCGAGGGAGAGCACTCCGCCGCCGTCGGCGTGCCCACGACCGTCGGCGTGATGTCGCTGCCGTCCTCCGGCACCTCGTCCACCGGTGTCAGGGTCACGGTCGCGCCGTGCCGGCGGTGAGCGTTGCCCAGGGTGAGGACACCCTTGACCGTGACGGCGCCGGACACGGGAGTCAGGGTGCCCGGGCCCGGAGCCGCGGTGATCGTCGGCCCGCCGGCGGTCAGCGCCTCGGAGGCCGTGGGCCTGGCGCCGGTCGCCATGGGCGTCGGAGTCGGGCTGCTGGTGCTGCCGACGAAGGCCTGCACCGGCATCCACGTCGACATGGCGAAGGACCTCGCGGGCAGTCCGGGCGTGAAGGCCCGGTTCGTGGCCACGAGTTGGGGTGTGCTCATGGGCGATCCGACCGCGGGCAAGTGCGACGTCGGGATGGGTGGCGTCTCCGTGACGCGGGTCGTCAATCCCGGCGGCATCAACGAGGCGTTCGTCAGCGAGACCGAGTACCAGGCCAAGCTGCACCCGGAGTCGTGCGCGGTCGACTCCGGCGAGCCGTTCGGCTTCGCCGAGCAGGCGTACCTTCTGCCGCGTGGCGACGAGGAGTTCAAGGAGTACGTCGACCAGTGGGTTCACCTGGCGACTCACGACGGCACCTACGACCGGTACGCCGCGGACCGGCTCGGCTGATCCGCCGTCGGGCCCCAGCAAGAAGCGCCGCCCGCGAGCACTGCCACCACCCCGCGGAACACAGTCGCAGTCGTCCGCTTGAGCCGGTCGCGGGCCGGGTCCAGACTTGCCGTATGGCCGACCTTTTGGACCGGATCATGCGGTTGTGGATGGATCCGCCCGCCGACGACGAGGCTGCGGTGGCCGCCTTCCGGGAGCTGTACGCCGATCCCGTCCCGGTCAACGGCGAGCCGATGTCCGCGGCCGATCTGCTGGCCCGTGCCCGGGCACTGCACAGGGCGTACGACGATCTTCGGCACGAGCCGGTCAGAGAGGTGGACGTCCCCGGCACGCTGGTGGTCGCCTTCCGGATGCGCGGCAGGCACACCGGTCCGCTGAGCACCCCGATCGGTGACGTGGCGCCGACGGGACGCGAGGTGGAGGTCCTCACGATCGACATCCTCACCGTCGCCGACGGCAGGGTCACCGAGGTGTGGGTCGTCGCCGACCAGCTGGGCCAACTGGCCCGGATCGGTGCGCTGTTGCTCAAGTGACGGCATTCGTAGGGAAACGGCTCCGTTTCGGCCCGCGCGGCGCGTGGCTTTCGCGCGCCCGAACCGGTACGACCTTGAACCAGTTCGAAAGCGGTTGCCGGTTCCGAGCGGCCGTTCCCCGGACTCCGTGACTCCTCTCTGCAACAAGACGACAACTCTCTTCGTGTTAAGACCACTTGTCGCGCCGCTTCGAAAGGACCACAACTCCATGGCCACACCCCTGTCCGCCGAGAAGACGCTCGCCGTGCTGACGGCCGAAGGCCTCACCGTGCACGAGCACACCGGCTGGGCGACCCACAACCGTGACGCGGCGACCGGCAAGAGCTTCGGTCCCGTGATCGGTGTGCTGATCCACCACACCGCCGGGCACAACGACAAGGAGCTCTGCTTCAAGGGGAGATCGGACCTTCCCGGCCCGCTCTGCCACTCCTGGCTCGGCAAGACCGACGGCCTGTGGATGATCGGCCACGGCCGCACCAACCACGCCGGTTCCGTCGACCTCGACGTACTGAACGCACTGCGCGAGGAGAAGTCCCCGCTCCCCCTCGACAACCAGGCCGACGCCGACGGCAACGACTGCCTCTACGGCCTGGAGATCGAGAACACCGGCAAGGGCGACGACCCCTACCCGGACGAGCAGTACCGCCAGGCCGTGCTGTGGGCCGCGGCCCTGTGCCGGGCGCACGGCTGGTCGGAGAAGTCCGTCGCCGGGCACAAGGAGGTCCAGCCCGGCAAGATCGACCCCAGCTTCGACATGGACGACTTCCGGGCGGAGGTGAAGAAGCAGCTCGACCTCACGGTGGGCAAGACCGCCCCGACCAAGCCCACGCCCACCAAGCCCACGCCCACCAAGCCGACCCCGACCAAGCCCACCACCGGCAAGGCGAGCAAGCCCCGCGTCGACCTGTCCCGCCTCGTCAAGGCCGCCAAGACCGACCCCGGCGCCAAGCAGGGGCACGTCTCGTACATGGCCGGCACCAACCTCACCGAGGCCGCCCTGGTCAAGCTGGGTTACCTCGCCAAGACGTACGCCGGCGACGGCTCCTTCGGGACCACGACCATCGCCGCCTACGCCAAGTGGCAGCGCCACCTCGGCTACACGGGCGCCGAGGCCGACGGCATCCCCGGCAAGATCTCGCTCGGCAAACTCGGCGACGCGAGCGGCCTGTTCACCGTGGTCGCCTGAGCCGTCGCCCACAGTCACCGCCTCCGCCGGCCGTGCGCGCAGTACATCTGCGAGGTCGGCGGGGCGGTGCGACCATCAAAAGAGGTGCCCCTGTGCCGTACGAATCGAAGAGGTGCCCCTGTGTCGCCTGAGGCGTCAGGGAGGAGGCATGCCATGACCAAGCGTCTGGTCGTCTGCTGCGACGGGACCTGGAATCTCGCCGACCAGCCCAGCAAGACCAATGTCACCAAGGTCGCCCTGTCCGTGCTGCCGCGGTCCGCCGACGGGACGGAACAGCGCGTGTACTACCACAGCGGTGTCGGCACCCGCCGATGGGAACGCCTGCGCGGCGGGGCGTTCGGCGTGGGCCTGTCCCGGAACGTCCTCGCCGCCTACCGCTTCCTCGCCGAGAACTACGAGCCCGGGGACGAGCTGTACCTGTTCGGCTTCAGCCGGGGCGCGTTCACCGCCCGCAGCCTGGCCGGGCTGATCAACAACAGCGGCATTCTGCGCCGGCGCAACGCCGACCGGGTCAAGGAGGCGTGGGCGCTGTACCGCAGCCGGATCGAGAAGCCGAACGGCGCGGCCTCCACGCTCTTCCGCCGGGCGTACGCGCACGAGGCGGACATCCACTTCATCGGGGTGTGGGACACGGTCGGCGCCCTCGGTATCCCCGTTCCCGGCCCCCGGTGGCTCGGGCCCGCCGTGAACCTGGTCAACCGCCGCTGGGCGTTCCATGACACCGACCTCGGGCCCCACATAAGGACGGCCCGCCACGCACTGGCGATCGACGAGCAGCGCGAGGCCTTCCCGCCGACGCTGTGGCACCAGAAGCCCGCAGCCGCCGCGGCGGGCCAGACGCTGGAGCAGATCTGGTTCACCGGCGTGCACTGCGACGTCGGCGGCGGCTACCCGCAGACGGGCCTGTCCGACATCACCCTCCTGTGGATGGCCGAGCAAGCCGCGCGGCACGGGCTGGAGTTCGACGCAGAGGCGTTCAGCGAGCACGGACCCGAGGTGATGACCCCGCAGCGCAGCAGCGAGTTCCGTGTGGATGCGAACCCCATGGGCGAACGGCACGAATCGCGCACGGCCATGTGGCGCCTGTTCAAGCCCCTGCACCGGCCCATCGGCCACGAGCAGGACAGGCAGTTCGTGTCCGAGACCGCCCGCCGGCGCTACGACGCCGACCAGAAGTACCGGGACCAGTCACCGGAACTCGGCCGCTACCTCACCGCCGCGACCCCCCTCGACCTCGCGCACGTCCCGCTGACCGCCGCCGAGGCGGGCCTGGCGCCCACACCTCGCCCGTCCGGGGGAGAGCGTCGTGAACTGCCTGTCCAATAAGGGAGTTGACCCCTACGACGGCTTGCGCTCCTCCTCTGCGCCCTTCGTGTCCTTCGCAAGGAGCGTGATGCCCGCGAATGCCCCCGTGCCCCAGAACACGTAGGCCGCACCGGCGTATCCCAGCACCGTTCCCGCGACGAAGCCGAGTAGCGAGAGGGTGAGGAGGACGGTGCAGGTGCGGCGGAGGCCGCCGGCCGTCCAGGCTCGGCGCAGGCGGTCGTCCCTGCGCCACACGCGGATCATGACCAGGGTCATGACGACGAGCGCGAAGACGGCGACGGGCAGCGGCATGATCGCGGCGGACCTGTGGAACGAGCCGAGTTCGCCCCGTGCCACCTCGCGGACGCCCTCGACCAGCGCCACCGCGCCCCCCACCGCGAGCGCGCCGCCCACCAGCCGGGCCAGTACCGGGTTGAAGCGGCGCCGCGACCCATGAGTGGCGAAACGGTCCGCGAATCCACGGAAGTTGGTGACCGCGAGCCCGCCGGCCGTCGCGAACAAGACCCCTGCGGCCACCATGTACAGGCCCGACCCGCTGTGCTCGTCGGCGGCTCTCTCCGCCAGCAACTCGTACATCACGCGCCCCCTCGATACGTCTCGGCAGCGCAGTGTGCGGCCACCCGCCCCGTAGGCTCCAGAGCCGGGCCTCCGATTTGACGCGACCTTGATGGAGAGTCCGCCCTCCGCACAGGACCCCTACCTGGACGGAATGAACCTGAACTCGGAAGCGGCCGGCCGACGCGTGCGGTCCGCGTACTCGCCCATGTAACCGGGCCAGTTGGCGACGTTGCGGCCGTCGGGGGTGCGGTACCACGAGGAGCAGGACATCCACGCGGTGCCCTCGAAACGGGCACGCAGGGCGTCCAGGCCCGCCTCCTGGACCTCCGGACGGACGTCCAGGGCCGCCGCCCCGCTGCGGCGGGCCAGCTGCAGCGCCCTGCGGACGTAGGCGGCCTGGGCCTCCAGGAAGAACAGGATCGAGCCGCCGGAGGTGTTGGTGTTCGGGCCGTACATCAGGAACAGCGACGGGAACCCGGAGACCATGATGCCGAGGTGCGCCCGGGGGCCCTTCGTCCAGTCCTCCTCGATCGTGCGGCCGTCGCGGCCGGTCACGCTCATCGGCAGCATGAAGGTGTTGGTACGGAAGCCGGTCGCGTGGATCACGCAGTCGACCTCGTGCAGCCGGCCGTCCTCGGTGAGCGGGCCCTCGGGGGTCATACGGGCGATCCGTTCCGTCACCAGTTCCACGTTCGGGCGGCGCAGGGCCGGCAGGAAGTCCGAGCTGAGCAGGACCCGTTTGCAGCCGAAGGGGTAGTCGGGCCAGACCCTGCGGCGCAGTTCGCGGTCGGGCAGCTGGCGGCGCATGTGCGCGGCGGAGAGCAGGGTGCCCACGCGGCCGGCGGTACGGGGGTGCCGTACGCAGAGAGTGATCAACTCAATGCCGTGGTAGAGGAGTTTGCGCCAGGCCCGGCGTGCCCACGGGCGTCGCAGGAGACGGTCCAGGGCGGCCGGCATGGGGCGGTCCTTGCGCGGCAGGAACCAGTTGCCGGTGCGCTGGAACACCGTCAAGTGATCGACCAGCGGAGCGATTTCGGGGACCAGCTGGGTCGCGCTCGCCCCCGTCCCGATGACCGCCACGCGCTTGCCGCGCAGGTCGTAGTCGTGGTCCCAGCGGGCGGAGTGGAAGCTGCGCCCGGCGAAGTCGGGCAGCCCCGCCACGGCAGGGTAGGCCGGTTTGTCGAGCTGCCCGGTGGCGAGGACGACGGCGTCCGCGACCCACTCGCGCCCCGAGCCACGCACCGTCCACGTCCGGGTGCTGTCGTCCCACGTGCACGAGGTCACCGTCGTGTCGGTGACGATCCGCGGGGTGATCCCGAGGGCGTCCGCCGTCTCGCGCGCGTACCGGAGGATCTCGTCCTGGTGGGAGAACACATGGGCCCAGGAGGCCCGTTGGGCGAAGGAGTACGAGTACAGGTGGCTCGGCACGTCGCAGGCGGCGCCCGGGTAGCGGTTGTGGTGCCAGGTGCCGCCGGGCTCCGGTGCCGCCTCCAGCAGGGTCACGTCGTCCATGCCGTGCCGCAGGAGCTCGGCGGCGACGGCGATCCCGCCGAAGCCCGCGCCCACCACGACGACCCTCGGCGAAGGACGGTCCATTTCTTGACGATCTCCTGACGCTTGCGACCGCATCCAACCGCCCGGGTCCGGTGTCCTCTTCCTTGTCACAATCCTTACGGGGAATGGAGTGCCATGGAAGGCACTGTCGTCGCGGTCGTGTTCCTGGCCCTGCTGGGCCTGCTCGTGCTGCGCAGTGGGATGCGGGTCGTCAACCAGATCGAGCGCGGGGTCGTGTTCCGGATGGGCAAGGCGCTGCCGACGTACCGGCAGCCGGGCGTGACGTTCCTGATCCCGTTCGTCGACCGCATGCGCAAGGTGAACACGCAGGTCGTGACCATGCCGGTGCCCACCCAGGAGGGCATCACCAAGGACAACGTCTCGGTCAAGGTCGACGCCGTCGTCTACTTCCGGGTGACCGACCCGCTGCGGGCCGCCATCGAGGTGCAGGACTACGTCTTCGCCGTCGGCCAGGTCGCCCAGTCCTCCCTGCGGTCCATCATCGGCAAGAGCGACCTGGACGACCTGCTCACCGACCGCGAGCGGCTGCACGAGGGGCTGGCGCTGATGATCGACAGCCCGGCCGCGCAGTGGGGCGTCCACATCGACCGCGTCGAGATCAAGGACGTACAGCTGCCGGAGTCGCTGAAGCGGTCCATGTCCCGGCAGGCCGAGGCCGAGCGGGAGCGGCGGGCCCGGGTCATCACCGCGGACGGCGAGTTCCAGGCCGCGCAGCAGCTCGCCAACGCCTCGAAGATCATGTCGGACACCCCGGAGGCCATGCAGCTGCGGCTCCTCCAGACGGTCGTGGAGGTCGCGGCCGAGAAGAACTCGACGCTCGTGATGCCGTTCCCGGTGGAGCTGCTGCGGTACTTCGACAAGGCGACGCAGAAGATGGCGAGCGGGGAGGCCCCGGTTCCGGCGGCCCCGCCGGCGGTTCCGGCGCCTGCCGTCGAGCCGGCTGCTGCTACGCCTGCCCTTGCGCCGGTTGTTCCGCCGGCGCCGGCGGTTCCGGCTCCGACCCCGGTGCCCGACCCGCGGACCACGGCCGTCGAGCAGCCGTAGCCAGCGCGAGCGTCACGACGGCCGACGCGGCCGCCATGACCGTCATCGCCGTGGCGGGTGAGGTGAGTTGGGCCACCGAACCCGCCACGGTCGCGCTCACGCCCTGCATCGTGAGCATCCCGGCGGAGAGCAACCCGAGGGCCTGGCCCGCGAGTTCGTCGGGCGTGTGGGACATCAGGCGTTCCTGCAGCACCAGGCTCGCGGCGAACCCCACGGAGGCCACGGCCGAGGCGACGGCCGCAAGCACCACTCCGGGCCGCAGGAAGAAGAACAGATACGGCGCCGCCAGCAGCAGCCGCAGCGGGATGTCCAGACGGGGGCGCAGCGCGGGCGGTACGAGACGCCCCACGGTGAGGTCACCGGCGAGCATGCCCACCGCCCCGAACGCGAACAGCGCACCGGCGTGCCGCGGGTCGTAGGAGACGAACAGGGAGTCGCAGCCGACGACGAGGCCGTTGGGGACCCACAGGCCCAGATAGGTCAGGCGGCGCGGGCGCGAGGACCACAGCAGGGCGTTCGTGCGCCAGGTCGCGGCGACGGACGGGCGGCCCGAGGAGCGCGGCGGCCGGGCCGTGAGGCCCAGTCGGGTGACCAGGGCCGACATCAGGTACAGCGCCGCCGCCGACAGCAGACAGGTGCGCGGGGACAGGACGGTCAGCAGGACGCCGCCGATCGCGAAGCCGCCGATCTGGATGAACCCCCAGAGCATGTTGAACACCGAACGCCCCAGTACATAGCCCTCCTTGGAGAGGATCTCGTTCATCAGACCGCCGCGCACCCCGCCGCCCAGCGAGGCGATCAGCCCCTGCAGGAGTACGACGCCGAAGACCGCCCCGACCGGCAGTCCGGGCAGCGCCGTCACCGCCGTGGCCGCCGCGAAGGCGAGCTCCATCCCGGACAGCGTCGAGCGCGGGGGCAGCCGGTCGGAGCCCGAGAGCAGGAAGGTCGCGCCCAGCACCTGTGCGAGCTGCGGACCGAACATGCTCAGCGCCGTCAGCAGCGGCGAGTCGGTGGCCCGGTGGACCAGCGTGGCGAGCGCGAGGCCGTTGATCGTCTGGGCCGCGCCGTGGGCGGCGAAGGAGAGGAGGAACGGGGTGTACTCCGGGGTGCGGAAGAGCTGTCGGTAGCTGCGCATGGACGGGAGTCTCGGAGCGGCCGGGAGAACGCCGTTATTGTTTCGCGCGGCGGCGAAACATCGGGGGTGTTGATGGGCTGGTGGCAGCTGAACGCCGACACCCTCGTCCGCAGCCGGTTCATGATCTGCCCGTTCACCGAGACCTTCGCGAGCCTGCGACTGCTGCACAAGGGCACCGCCGCCCATCCGGGCGAGGAGGCCTGGCTGCGCGCCCACCTGCCCGGATACCGCGCGCTCCTCGCCGCGGACCCGGTGACCGGGCTGCTGGTGCGTTCCGCGGTCGGCACGTCCTGGATCGCCGACTTCCTCGCGCCCCTGCCGCGCGACGGGGCACCCCTCGAGGAGACGCTGGCCCGGATCCGGGCGACGGACCCCGCCGAGGCCCGCGCCGACGTCGGCGTCTCGCTCCGCGGCCCGCTACCGGCCGCCCTGGAGCGGGACGACCTCCCTCAGCGGGCGGCCGAACTGCTCGCCCATGTCTGGAGCCGGACCGTACGGCCGTACTGGGACCGTCGGCGGCGCATCCTGGAGGCGGACGTGGTCGCCCGGACCGCACAGGTCAGCCGGGGCGGCTGGGCGGCCGTACTGGACTCCCTGACGCCGGGGCAGACGCGCTGGCTCGGCAACGACCGGCTCCAGGTGAACCGGCTCGAGCGCCCGCCCCGCGAGATCTCCGGCGCCGAACTCGTCTTCGTCCCGGTCACCCCGGGCCGCGGCTGGGTGACATGGGAGGAACCGACGCGGTACGCCATCGTCTACGGCTGCACGGGCGCCCTCGCCGACCCGGGTGCCCGGAGCGTGCCCGCGAGCCTCGGCGCACTGCTCGGCACCGCGCGGGCCGCGGTGCTCGTCCTGCTCGACTCCCCCATGAGCACGAGCCAGTTGGTCGCCGTGACCGGCCAGGCGCTCGGCTCGGTCGGCCGGCATCTGCGCGTACTGCTGGACGCGGGGCTGGTGGAACGGCGGCGGGCGGGGCGGTCGGTGCTGTACGAGCGGACGGCGGCGGGCGACGTACTCGTCGAGGCCCAGCAACGGCCCGACACATACCGGAGTTAGCATCCGTTTCATGACGACCACTGACAGCAACTCCCCCCTCGCCGTCGACATCGACTCCCTCCAGGGCGGCTCCGCCGACCTCTCGCAGTACGCGGGCAAGGCCGTGCTCATCGTGAACGTGGCCTCCAAGTGCGGGCTGACCCCGCAGTACACGGGTCTGGAGAACCTCCAGAAGCAGTACGCGGACAAGGGCTTCACCGTGCTCGGCGTGCCCTGCAACCAGTTCCTCGGGCAGGAGCCCGGCAGCGCCGAGGAGATCGCCGAGTTCTGCTCGGCGACGTACGGCGTGACCTTCCCGCTGACCGAGAAGGTCGAGGTGAACGGCGAGGGCCGGCACACCCTCTACGACCGTCTGGTCGGGTTCACCGACGCCGAGGGGCACACCGGGGACATCCGCTGGAACTTCGAGAAGTTCCTCATCGGCCGCGACGGCACGGTCGTCGCGCGCTTCTCGCCGCAGACCGAGCCGGACTCGGCCGAGCTGGTCGCCGCGCTCGAGGCCCAGCTGGCCGTTTGACCTTGCCCCTGGGGCAGGGCTGAGCCTCCTCGTCACCGGGCGGAAAGAACCCGCCCGGTGACGGAGGATGCTCGCGTGGACGACGAACTGCTCACCATCGGCGCGTTCGCCGCACGGGCCCGGCTCTCGCCGAAGGCACTGCGGCTGTACGACCGCCTGGGCCTGCTCGCACCGGCACACGTCGACGAGGCCAGCGGCTACCGCTACTACCGCGCGGAACAGGTGGAACGGGCCCGGCTGGTCGCTCTGCTACGGCAGCTCGACATGCCGCTCGCCCGGATCGCCGAGCTGGTCGAGACGGACGGGGAGGCGGCCGCCGACCTGCTCGCCGCCTACTGGTCGGACGTCGAGACCCGCATCGCGGGACAGCGGACGCTCGCCGAGTACCTCCGTGGACGACTGTCGGGGAGGAGCTCCGAGATGTACGGAAAGTTCGTGGTCGAGACGGTGGACGTGCCCGAACAGGTGGTGATCACCCAGTCCCGGCACACGCTGCAGGACGAGCTGCCTGCCTGGATCGGGGCGTCGCTGGACCGCCTGGAGGAGGCGGCGGGCGTCTGCGGAGGCGCAGTGGGAGCACCCTTCATCGTCTACTACTCCGAGGTGTCCATGGAGAGCGACGGGCCCGCCGAGTCCTGCGTGCCGATCGCCGACAAGGCGGCTGCGCGGGCCTGGGCCGAGCAGCACGGGAGGGCCTGGGAGACCACCGTGCGGGTCGAGCCGGCCCAGCGGCTGGCGTACACCCGGATCGCCAAGGCCCAGGTGGCCGCCCCGCAGATCGGAGCCGCCTTCGAGGCGGTGGAGCAGTGGATCGCGGCCCAGGGGCTCCAACAGGCGGGACCGTGCCGGGAGATCTACTTCGCCGACTGGAACGCGGCGGGCCCGGAGGACCCGGTGTGCGACGTGGCGTTCCCGGTGAGGTGAGACGCGAAGTGAGGACTCACTTCAACTCGTCCGGGCACGGAGTGCCGCGCGGCAGCGTGTAGGGCGCCGCCAGGCGGTAGGTCCCGGCCTTCGGAGCGATCAGCATGGTCCACTGGTCGCCGTTCGCGTCCTTCTCCGTCTCCATCAGACAGCCGTTGGGGTTGTCGTACGTCTTCGGGGTGTCCTCGGCCCGGTGCTTGGACTCCTCGGTCTCCTGGGGCGACTTGAGCTTCTTGCCCTCGGCGTCGACGATGCTCAGCCACGGCGAGTACGGGATGCGGATGAGGACGCGGCCGGCCTTCTTGACCCGCATCGTCATCTCGCCCTGCTCGGCCCGCTCGACCACGGCGTTCGGCTCGGCGAGCGGCGCCGGGTCGGTGACCTTGAACAGCTGCCAGCTGGCGTCGCCCCAGATCTGCTTCAGATACGGCATCCCCCGCTGGACGAGCTGCCGCTCGCGCTCGCCGCCGTCGCCGTCCGGCTCGTCCTTCGGCAGGACGACGTAGTGGACCGCCCAGCGCTGCAGCCACTCGTGGTAGTTCGCCGAGTTGAGCGTGTCGTCGTAGAAGAGGGGGTTGCGCTCCATGTCGGCCTGGCGGTTCCAGCCGCGGGCGAGGTTCACGTACGGCGCGAGGGCGGAGGCCTCGATGTGGGAGCGGGCCGGCACGACCTCGACGCGCCCCTTCTCGGCGCCCACGTCCTGGAGTTCGCTGACCAGCGGCGCCAGCTCGCGCGCCCAGGCCGCCGCGGGCGTGGTGTGCAGGATGTCGTCGACCGACTTGAAGCCGATCCAGCCGGCGAAGCCGAGGAAGGCCAGCACCGTCACGTACCACTTGCGGGAGCGGGGGACCGTGAACGGGAGCGCCGCGATCAGCGCCACACCGGCGAACAGCATCGCCAGCCGCGAGATGTTGGAACCGATCTGCGAGCTGACCAGCCAGACACCGACGACCGCGATGCCGTACACCGCGGCCGTCAGACGGACCGTCGTCCAGTCCTTCGGGACGAGGGCGAAGACGAGAACGGCGTACAGGAACGGGAGGATGACGGAGCCGATCGTCATCGGCTGGGTGCCCGAGAAGGGGAACAGCCAGGCCGAGACCGCCACCACCGCGGCGGGTGCGAGGCCCAGGGCCCAGGCGCCGGGACGGCGTCTCTGCAGGAACATCCCGACGGCCACCAGACCGACGAACAGACCCGCCACCGGCGACGACATGGTCGCGAGCGCCGCGAGCGGCGCCGCGCACAGCGCCTTCGCCCAGCGCTTGTACCGCCACCGGTGGGGCCAGCAGAAGACGACGGCGACCGCGGCCAGCGCGAACATCGTGCCGAGACCGAAGGTCACCCGCCCCGAGGCCGCGTTGCACAGGAACGCGAACAGGCCCGCCAGCGACGCCCACAGGGGGTTCTTCACCGACCGGCTGCGGATGAGGATCATCGTCAGCAGACCGGCCGAGACCGTCCCCGCGATCATCATCGTCGTACGGACCCCGAGCACCGACATGAGATACGGCGACACCACGCTGTACGACACCGGGTGCATACCGCCGTACCAGGCCAGGTTGTACGCCGAGTCCGGGTGCCGGCCGACGAACTCGGCCCACGCGTCCTGCGCCGCGAGGTCGCCGCCGCTGTTCGCGAACGTGAAGAACCACACGACGTGGAGCGCCCCGGACAGGGCGGTCATGGAGAGCACCGGGTGACGCAGGAGACGCTCACGCAGAGCGAGCACGACGCGCGTAGCCGCACGCTCCGGATGCGGAACCGTACGACCGCTGTCGCGGCTCTCCTCCCGCGGTGCGGGCACGCGTATTCGCGGGCCGGCTCCCCTGCCCGGATCGGCGTCGTCGGCGCGTGTCGGCTCCGCAGTGGCCACCTGAAGGCACTCCCCGTGCTGTCCCGTCTTTTGTTCTAGGACGCGTCCCGTTGGCCGCCCGTTGCCGCCACGTCCTCGGGGATTTCCCGCCCGCGTCCCGTGCGCGACGGCCTGCCCCGTTTCGTGACGCTAGCACGCACCCCGCCGGTGAGCGCCCTGGTGGGCACGCCGACGGGGTGCGGTGGTGTCGTACTCGTCCGGTACTCGTCCGGTATCAGCCGAGGCGCTTCAGCTTGGCCGTGAAGCCCGGTTCGGTCAGGTCCTTCTGCAGCGCCACGGGGACCTTGACCGCGCCGCTCGTACCGTCGCCCACGGTGAGCGTGCCCACCGTGGTGCCGGCCTTCGCCGTGTGCGGCACCTCGTCGCCGGCGAAGGACAGCTTCACCTTCAGGCCGGCCCAGCCGACCGCCGCGACGTCCTTGGTGAGCACGATCGGGGTGTGGCCGCCGAGCTGGTCGTCCACGTACCCGACGACGTCGCCCTTCTTCAGGATCTTCGTCGACTTCAGCGCGTCCTGGGCGGCGAGCATCGCCGTCTTGCTGACCGCGTTGACGGTGTCGATGATCGGCGCCGTGTGCTGGCCGAGGATCGCGCCGACCACGGTGACCGTCTCACCGCCGACCTCCTTGGTGGCGGCGAACAGGAGGTTGCCGCCGGCCTTGGTGGTCGTGCCGGTCTTGATGCCGATGGCGCCGTTGTAGGGGACGAGCGCGTTGTAGTTGCGCCACTTCTGGCCGGAGGGGTCGATCCAGTTCGGCAGCTTGGTGATGTCCATCAGGGCCGGGATCTTCACCAGCTCGTTGCCGAGCTTCACCTGGTCCTCTGCGGAGGAGACGGTGGTCTCCTTCAGGCCGGAGGCGTCGGTGTAGGTCGTGTTCTTCATCCCCAGTTCCTTGGCGGTGTCGTTCATCTTCTTGATGAACGCCGCCTCGGAGCCCGCGTCCCAGCGGGCCAGCAGCCGCGCGATGTTGTTCGCGGACGGGATCATGATGGCCGACAGGGCCTGCTTCTCGGTGAGGACGTCGCCCTTCTTGACGGTGTTGAGGGTGGACTCGCCGTCCTTGTCGTAACCGCCCTCCTTCTCCGCGAGCGCGTCGACCGTGATCTTCTCGCCCTCCTCGCCCGACTTCATCGGGTGGTCCTTGAGGACGATGTACGCGGTCATCGCCTTGGCGACGGAGCCGATGGCGACGGGGGTCTGCTTGCCGAAGTCGCCCATCGTGCCGATGCCGTTGACGTCCATCCAGCCCTGGCCCTCGTTCGGCCACGGGAGGGCGGCCTTGGCGCCGTCGAAGGTGTACGAGTCTTCGGCGGTGAGCGCGAGGGTGGGGGTCGGGAGGGGGCGTACGGCCTGCACGATCGCAAAGACGACCGCCAGGAGGAGGACCAGCGGGGTCCAGATCTTGACCCGCCGAACGATCGTGCGGACCGGGGTCTCCGGGGGCGGAGGCGTGTTGGTCAGCTCGGCGAGCAGGTCCAGCGGAGGCTTGGGCGGAAGGGGCTGCTGGGCGGTGCGCTCGGGGCCGAGCTGGGGGCTGGGGGCCGTGACGTCCGGCTTGGAGTCCGGCTTGGAGTCCGGCTTGAGGTCCGGCTTGAGCGCTACGAATTTGCTGGTGCGCTCGGCTGCGGAGGGCTCGGGGGTCTTGGTGCCGCCGAGCTTGAGCATGGTGGTCGGCTGGTCGACCTGGGGCTTGGCCGGGCGCTTGAAGATGGCCGTGGGGTGGTCGACGGCCTCGGCTTCGCCTTCGGCCTTTTCGCTCCCACCCGCACCACCCGTGTCACTTTCGTCGTCGGGTGCGGGTGGCCCCTTCGGGGCTTCCTCGCCGTCGGCGGCTGCGGGTTCGTCGTCGGATTCGGGGGATGCGTCCGCTTCGGGGGTTGCATCCTCTTCAGACGTCGCGTCCGCCTCTGCAGGGGCTGCGTCCGCTTCGGGACCGGCGTCCGCTTCGGGGTCGCCGGCCTCTTCGTCGGCGGGCGCCTCGTCGTCGGCGTCCGGCCCGGAGGCGGCAGACTCGCCGGCTTCCGTGTCCGCGGCCGCGTCCTCGGGGGCCTCGTCCTCATCGGGCTCGGCATCCGTGTCGGACTCGGGCTCAGCGTCGGCCTTCGCCTCGGCCTCGCTGTCGTCGGACTCCGGCTCGGCGTCGGACTCGGGCTCAGCGCCGGCCTTCGCCTCGGCCTCGGACTCGGGCTCAGTGTCGGCCTTCGCCTCGGCCTCGTTGTCGTCGGACTCCGGCTCGGCGCCGGCCTTCGCCTCGGCGTCGCTGTCGGCGTCGGGCTCGGCAGCGGGCTCCGCCGCGTCGGCGGGGTCGCCCTCCGCCTCCCCGGCAACGCTCTCGTCGCCCTCAGCAGCCGTCTCCGCGTCTCCGGAGGCCTCGGCGCCCTCGGAGGCGCCCGTACGGACCCACGCCGCCACAGCCGCCCGGAGCCGCGCGTCACCGGTCTCGTCGCCGTCGGCCGGCTCCGCATCGTCGGCCGTGGTCTCGCCGTCGGGCGACTCGGCACCCTCAGTCACGGCGTCGTCACCTGCAGTCGCCGAAGGGTCCTCCGTCTCGGTCTCCTCGACCTCGGGCTCCTCGGCCTCGGTCTTCAGATCACGTACCGAGAACACCCGCGTCGCCGTGTCCACCCCGCCGCGGGACTCGGACTCCCGGGCCACCGCCAGGCGAGGATCGCTCGCCGCGCGTTCCTGCGCGCCGGATTCGGGAACCGCGCCCTCGCTCCCCGACGTCGGTTCTGCCGACGACTCGCGCTGCTTCGACCTGTCGGGGGACTCGCCCGCCACCGATGCCTCCTCCATGCCGCACGCCCTCCGTGCGCCTACCGAACCGTGAACCGACGCCCGCAACACCGCTCGATCGCGCTGTCCGAACCATGTACCAGTGTCCTGTGTGCGGGCTTAACCCCTGCGGTAGACGAGAACGACATACCTACCGGTTCCCTCACAAACAGGTCACGCACCCTCGACAGACCAATGTGAGAGGGGTCACCCTGTCTTTCATCCACGCGGGGAGGCATGGATGGGCAGGAGCCGCAGAACACTTCCGGAGGAGCTTCTGCTGCTGGCATTGGACCCGGCCACGGGTACCACTGCACAGCCGCAGTCGCTCGACCTCGGTCTGGCCGGAGCACAGCTAGTGGAGCTGGCGCTGGCCGGACGGATAGCCCCAGACGGGGATCGTATCGCCGTGGTAGCCCCACGGCCGACTGGAGATCCAACATTGGACTGCGCGTTGGAGTTGCTGCGAAGGCGTGGCGCTCCCGTGCGGGCAGTGAACTGGATTGGCGGGCCGCGTCTCGGGCTGCGCCAGACCTACCTCTCGCATCTGGAGCGGTGCGGCATGGTGCACGCCGTTGCGGGCCAGATGTGCGGAGTGCTGCCGACGACTCGCTACCAGGCGACGGACACCGAGATCAGCCGGGAGATCAGGGCCCGGCTGGACTCCGCGATCCGCACCGGCGTACCGCCGGACCCGCGGACCGCGGCACTCGCCGCACTGGCACACGCGGTCGGCCTCGGCAAGCACCTGTATCCGGGGAACGAGGGACGGTCGTCCCGGTCCCGGCTGCGGGACCTGATCAGGCACGACCCCATGGGCGGTCTCGTCGCGCACGCCGTGATGGACGTCCAGAACGGTGTGGCCGCCCAGCCGCGCCGCAGCCCGGCCCCGGCCGGCCGACAGGCCGCCGCCGGACCAGCCAGGTCCGCACCGGAACCCGCTCGTGGTGTTCCGATGCAGCCGCGCCGAGGATCCATGGCGCGCGTCGTGGCCCACTGAGCCGCAGTCCCACGACGTCCCGAGACCCGGTACGGGAGCCGCTGGCCCGCGCGGGGTGACGAGACCGCACGTCGTCCGTCCATACGGATGCCGTAACGGTTCCGCCGCCCCGCGCGGGCCGCTTTTCGTGGCCCGTTTTCCCCTGCACACCGCGATCCGGCGCGCATGCAGCGCATATCCACCGTTTCCCAGCGGTAGTAAGCACCTTGGTGGCAGTCTGCTCAACAGCAGATACGCAAAGTGGCAAAGTACAGCCAGTCCAGGCACGCAGCCGGAGGTGCACGTTCCCGTGGCGTCCAATGTCAATCCCACCGTCAGGCGACGCCGGCTGGGCCAGGAGCTGCGTCGGCTCCGTGAGCTCAAGGGCATGACGGCCGAAGAGGTCGCCGAGCGGCTGCTGGTGTCGCAGTCGAAGATCAGCCGGCTGGAGAACGGACGGCGGAGCATCAGTCAGCGCGATGTGCGTGATCTGTGCGGGGTGTACGAGGTCGAGGACCATCGCATCGTCGACTCGCTGATGCAGATGGCCAAGGACAGCCGCCAGCAAGGGTGGTGGCACTCCTTCGGAGACATTCCGTACAGCGTCTACATCGGCCTGGAGACCGATGCGGCGAGTCTGCGGGTCTACGATCCGCAGGTCGTCCCGGGGTTGCTGCAGACCCGGCAGTACGCCGAGGCCCTCATCGCGGGCGCCCTGCCGGAGACTGCCGCCGCCGACGTCGAGAAGCGCGTCCAGGTGCGCCTGCGTCGGCAGGAACGAATCACCGCCCCGGAGAGCCCGCTCCGGCTGTGGACGGTGATGGACGAGGCGGCCCTGAAGCGCGTGGTGGGAAATCGCTCTCTCATGCGCGACCAGCTCGAGCACCTCGTCGAGCAGTCCCAACTGCCGCACGTCACCGTGCAGGTGATCCCCTTCGAGATGGGCGCGCACCCGGGCCTCAACGGCCAGTACGCGATCCTGGAGTTTCCCGACGCGGCCGATTCCAGCGTCGTCTACATCGAGGGCGTCACCAGCGACCTGTACCTGGAGAAGGCCAACGACGTGCAGAAGTACAGCGTGATGTACGAGCACCTGAGGGCGCAGGCCCTCAACCCGGACCAGTCACGGCAGTTCATCGCGGACATCGCGAAGGAGTACGCCCGCTGAAGCGCCGTACAGTACACCTTCCCGGGGGTGGACTGGAAGACTCACCTGGAATATGCCACCCGGTCGAGTGAATGGTCACTTCGTACGCCGAGGTTGGCGAGTAGCGTCGATCACGCCACCACACACCAAAGGTTGGCGCAAACCGCGCTGTGGGTTCGGAGTCGAACGCGTCGTGCGGTGACAGCAACTCAACAACTGGCACTCCGGAGCAAAAATGGCAATTCGTCAGGGCGCCACGGACACGTGGACCAAGTCCTCGTACTCCACGGGCAACGGCGCGTGCGTCGAGATCAAGTCACCGGTTCGCGCGGCGATGGCCGTCCGGGACTCCAAGGTCACCGAGGGCCCCGTACTGGCTTTCCCGGCCGACGCGTGGAACGCCTTTGTCGCCTCGGTCAAGGCGTAGCAGCACAACCTCACAAGAGGTACAACTTCACAAGCAGCACAGGAAGAGCCCTCTCGACCAGCATCGCCGTCCTTGCCGAGAGGGCTCGGCTTGTGCCTACCGCAACCGGTCGACGTACCTGTCCGTCCCCGGCACGGTGGGCACGAACGGCGCCACCAGCTCCACCCTCCCCAGCCCTGCCTCCCGCACCGGCGCGTCCAGGTCCGTGTAGTACGCCTCCCAGCACTCCCGCGGATCCGCCTCCAGGAACCACAGCAGCGTCAGCCTCGTGTCCACGCCCTCGACCTGCTTCACGTACGTCATGCGATCGCCGGGCAGCGGGGTCGGCCGGAAGACGGTCACCATCGCGGCCGGCGAGCCCGCCACCCGCTTCGGCAGATGGCGCGATCGCAGCCACTCCAGCAACTCGGCCCGCTGCTCGGCCGATTCGGCGTCGATCACCTCGACGACGAGACCGGCGTACGGATGGTCGAGGGCATGGAAGTCGCGGGGCCCGGCGGCCCCGTCGCGGTACACCGTCGCCTCGTGGTCCTGGAACGCCGTGAAGACGTGCGTACGGTCCTGGTAGACCCGTGCGTCGCGGTTGAGCCGCTTGTTGATCGCGACGGTCCACTTCATGTGGTCGTCGTAGCGGCCGTCCGTGATCCAGTACGTCGAGATGTAGCAGCCGGCGGTGACCGGCTGGGCGATCGCCGACTTCTCGGGGTAGCGCAGGAGTTGGAGATCGCGGGTGGCCACCCAGCGGCGCCCGGAGTACATCCAGGGCATGGCCATCGCACCGGCGTAGAAGTGGTCGTCCTCGTACCAGCGGTTGTAGGCGTACTCGTGGCCCGGGTGCGGCTCGACCATGGTGATCAGCGCATGGCCGGGGCGGACTCCGTACGGCCCGACGGCGGCCAGCTCGGCGTACACGTCGCTGCGGGTTTCCTCACTCACGTCGCTCCCCTTCCGTCCTCCGTCGGTCGCCCATACTCTGACGCCCCGTCAGATAATTGGCCATACCCCCGGAGGCTCGGATGTCACTGCTCACGGGCAAGACCGTCGTCGTCTCGGGAGTCGGCGCCGGGCTCGGTCATCAGGTCGCGGCGGCGGTCGTGCGCGACGGAGGCAACGCGGTGCTCGGGGCGCGCACCGAGGCGAACCTCGCCAAGAGCGCCGCCGAGATCGATCCGGATGGGGCGCACACCGCGTACCGCCCGACCGACATCACCGACGAGGCGCAGTGCGAGGCGCTCGCGGCGCTGGCACGGGAGCGCTTCGGCCGGATCGACGCGGTCGTCCAAGTCGCCGCCTGGGACAGCTACTTCGGCGGCGTGGAGGACGCGGACTTCACGACCTGGCAGTCGGTCGTCGACGTCAATCTGCTGGGTTCGCTGCGGATGACGCGGGCGTGTCTGCCGGCGCTGAAAGTGTGCGGCGGTTCGGTGGTGTTCATCGGTACGCAGTCGGCGGTCGCCGCCCCGTCCCAGGTGCGGCAGGCGGCGTACGCAGCCTCGAAGGGGGCGCTGACGAGTGCGATGTACTCGCTGGCGCGGGAGCTCGGCCCGCACCGGATCCGGGTCAACACCGTGCTGCCGGGCTGGATGTGGGGGCCGCCGGTGCAGGCGTACGTCCAGTTCACGGCGCAGACGGAGAAGGTGCCGGAAGCCGATGTGCTGAAGCGGCTGACCTCCCGCATGGCGCTGCCCGATCTCGCCACGGACGGGGATGTGGCGGACGCGGCGGTGTTCTTGGCGTCGGATCGGGCACGGGCGATCACCGGACAGTCCTTGCTGGTCAACGCCGGGGAGCTGATGCGATGAGTTCACATAGGTGAACCAGGACCATCAATCCGAATACTTTTACCTCCCTTTGACCTTACGCTCACTTGTCGTGTTCACGTAGCAACGCACACGATGAGCGCCGGGCTGACCCTTTGGGAGGCGTACATGAACGGTCTCGACTGGGCCGTGCTCATCGGCTACTTCGGCGTGATGGTGGCGATCGGCGTCTGGTCCCACAAGCGGGTGGACGACGTCAGCGACTTCTTCACGGCCGGCGGCAAGATGCCCTGGTGGCTGTCCGGCATCTCGCACCACATGTCGGGCTACAGCGCGGTGATGTTCACGGGTTACGCGGGCATCGCCTACACCTACGGCGTGACGTCCTTCGTGACGTGGTCCTTCCCGATCGCGCTGGGCATCGCCATCGGCTCGAAGCTGTTCGCGCCGCGGATCAACCGGCTGCGTTCGCGGCTCCATGTGGCCTCGCCCCTCGAGTACTTGAAGAACCGTTACGACCTGAAGACCCAGCAGGCCCTCGTCTGGTCCGGCATGCTGCTGAAGATCGTGGACGTGGGCGCGAAGTGGGCGGCCATCGCAACGCTGCTGTCGGTGTTCACCGGCCTCTCCCTCAACCAGGGCATCCTCATCACCGGTGCGATCACCGCGGTGTACTGCACGATCGGCGGCCTGTGGGCGGACGCGCTGACCGAACTCGGCCAGTTCGTCATCCAGTTGCTGGCGGGCATCACGATGTTCGTGGCGGTCGTACTGAAGTTGAACGACAAGGGCATCGGCTTCTTCGGCGCCTGGGACGAGCCGGCCCTGCAAGGTCACGGCAAGCCGCTGGTCGGTCCGTACGGCACGGTGTTCCTGCTGGCGTTCCTCTTCATCAAGCTCTTCGAGTACAACGGCGGCATGCTCAACCAGGCCCAGCGCTACATGGCGACGGGCAGCCCGCGGGAGGCCGAGCGCTCGGCCCGTCTCTCCGCGGTGCTGTGGCTGGTCTGGCCCGTGGTCCTGTTCTTCCCGATGTGGATGTCGCCGCTGCTGGTGCACGCCCAGAAGCCGGACGGCTCCGACTCCTACGGCCTGATGACCGAACAGCTCATCCCGCACGGTCTGTTGGGCCTGGTCATCGTCGGCTTCTTCTCGCACACGATGGCCATGTGCTCCTCCGACGCCAACGCGATCGCGGCCGTCTTCACCCGGGACGTGGCGCCGGTGTTCTCGCAGCGGGCACGGGAGTGGGGTCAGCGGTCCGGTCTGATCGCCGCCCGCGTCACCACCGTGATCTTCCTCGGTCTGTCGATGTCGGTGGCGACGCAGGTCAACTCGCCGACGTTCAAGGACATCATCACGGTGGTCATCAAGTGGGTCGCGGGTCTGATGGGCCCGATCGCGATCCCGATGATGCTGGGCCTGCTGCGCCCGTTCCGCCGCTCCGGCCCGACGGCGGCGCTGACCAGCTGGTCGATGGGTCTGCTGGCCTTCTGGCTGGTCAACTACCCGATCAACTGGAACGTCGAAGGCGGTGTCCCCCTGGAGTACCAGGTCTCCGTCCCGCTGGCCGTCTCCCTGGTCCTCTACGTCCTCATCGGCTACCTCAAGCCCGAGGACACCCCGGACCGCCTCGCGATCATCGACCGCGTCAACACGGACGACGACGGCACGGCAGCGGCCGCGATCCCGACTCCGGCGGAGGACGTGGAGGACACGGTGGGCCGAACACCGGTGAAGGACTGACCGGGCCGACAGCCGGGCGGGCCCAGCCCCAGGATCTGTCCGGCGGCTCGGGTCGGCCGCGGGCAACAGCACATGTCGGCCGCCCCGAGCGGGGTCACGGGGGCCCGCTCGAGCGAAGCCGAGAGTGGGGGAGCGTGCGGCTGCACGGCGGAGGAGGGAAGTCCACGCGGAGCGT